>MNXM01000194.1 GCA_001872605.1 Armatimonadetes bacterium CG2_30_59_28
CGGGTCTCTCCGCTCGGCGGCATTATAAACACGTCGCGGCAATCGTTTATAGAGGTTGGGAGCACAACGGCCCCAATGATCCCGAAAAATCGCAGCGATCGTGCTCATAACGCCAACTCGTCGGAAAGAAATCTCAGCCTGAAACACTTGTAGAATAGGGCTTTCAACCGCTTTTGTCATTCAAAAACGCGTCATAAATTCCTATGGTAGAACTAAAAGCGGCAGCGAGGGGAAGGAAGACAAAGATCACTACAGGAGCGAGGGATGTACTGCAAATGGTGTGGCATGGAAAGCCGCGGGGCAGAGATATGCGAATGGTGCGGCAAGCAACTTTCGCGAGCCGATGGGAATGCGACGGGTCGGGTCCGCTCCGCTGCCGCGCCTGACAGGAGTGCAGCCACCACAGCTCCTCCGAGGCCTGCCGCATCCGCTGCAGAGACGCTCCATATTGCCACGGTTGCACTGGACGGAAACCAGGCGCGCCTCGCACGTGCCGACTTGCCTTTCACTTTCCGGTTGGAAAAGTGCATGGCCTTCGTCCTGCCACTCTTGGCGGTTTCCATGGCGGTGTGCCACTCCGCCCCTGAAGCTTTGCCCTACCTATCCCTGTTGGATCTGTTCGTGGTGAGCGCCCTTCTCCCACTATCGGGGGTGGTCGGATTCTTCGAGGAGGAGTACGCGGACGTCGGCGCGGTCCTGACGATGTGCTACCTCTTCGGACCGGCGATCGCGTTGGGGTCCTATCTCATTCTGGCCGCGTTTCGCCAAGAGATCAATGCCGCGATTCCCGCCCTGCTGGGGGCTCACTTCGCCGTAAGGGCCTTGCTGTCAACGGCGATCAACGGCATCGCCGGAGGAATCTCTCTGATGACGGTCGCCGAATATGGTATTTTCCTCCAACTCTTTGCCGTTGGGATGACTTTCGGCGGCTGGTTCCTGAGTAGCTTCTTCAGACCCCTCAATCGGTGATCGGCATCGGGCGCGCCTGTCCTTGCGCCCGCGCTCCCCTTTTTTCATGGTCCATCGCACTGGCTGCCCTTTCGAGAGCGTCAGTCCTGCCGGCAGGGTGAGCGTCAGGGCGGTTGCGCTCACCATCAACTGGACAGGAACGCGGTCGCGCCCGATCCGTGCCTCCGCGGTGAGCGATGCGGGGACTCGCGTCGCGGGCCACGTGAGGTCGAGGCGGCGCAACGACAGAACTCCCTTCTCCACCGACAGGCAAGCCTTGAGGACGTTGCCCTCAGACTCCTGTGAGAAAACTCCCCACGCCTCACCCGTGGAGAACACGCAGTTGAACTTCGTCGCGTGAACTTGAGGCGAGAAAGCAAGCGAGTGGCTGACCGCGCTGTACCGGTGCCCCGACAGCGCCAGCAACACCGACCAGGAAGCCAGCGCGCGGGCATAGTGGTGTCCGCATTCGAACTCGTTCCACGGATTGCGGCGGATGCCGTCGTGTCGGTCGCGCACGCCTTTGACGATGGCCAATCCCTCGTCCACCAGCCCCTCATAGATGAGATGTGCGGCCACCTGGTATTCGATGCCCGTCCACACCTCATCGCAGTAGACAAAGGGCAGCGTGGGTCGGTTGCCTTGCGGCCACGAACAGAGCAGCAGACCGGCTTCGTCGTTGAGGGCGTAGATCCGCTGGACGCTGTCGACGGTATCCATGCGCGGTTTCCAGTTGTTTCGGAAGATGGACTCCATTGTCTTCCTGACTCGTTCAGGGTCGAGCACGTGGCCAATACCTGCGACGTGGCTCGCCCACTGTCCCAGCAACTGGTCTGACAAACAACCATCGCCATACTGGTACTTGGGAAAAGGAGCGCTTGTGGAGAGGGCGGAGGTCTTCTCGATGTCATTGCACGAGCACCCCGCTTCACAACAGGGCGACGCGGGAGTCCGGAGGTGTTCGGGAATCTCCTCCCCGGGGAGCACCTGCACCTTCTGAATGTAATACTCGCCGTTCCAGAGTTCCTCTTCCGTAAGGGCGCGGCCCGACTCGTAGACGGCCCGATACTCATCAGCCTTGTTCTCTTCCCCCAGATGCCGCGCGATTTCCTCAGCGGCTCGCAGCGCGCCGAGGTACATTGCGCCCAGCATGGTATTCGGGCCGTAGAACTCAATATCGTACGTGTTGTGCTGGACACCTTCCATCAACCCATCCTTATTCGGGTCCCAGGTCCCCTGGTTCTGCCCGACGTGCGGACTGCGGGAATCTACCGCGCCGCCGGGCCCAGTCCACGCAAACTCCAGCGCCTTTTTCAGGTTCGGCCAGATGCCTCGGATGAACGGATCGTCCCCCGACAATTGCCAATCGCGATAGGCTTGGATGATGGTTCCCATCTGGCCGTCAACACACGGAAAGGTATTTGCCGGCGGCGCGGCGTTGGGGAGCCCGGTGCGGAAGGGAATGGACCCGTTGGGCTGAACGTTGGCGAAGTCGGTTCGCCGCATGGATCTCTCCAACTCGGGGAACAGAAACGCCAGCGCCTGCTCGTAGTTCCACACGTGGATGCAGTTGCCGGCGCAGCAACCATCTTTGTCACCACAACCTTCGTAGGCGTAGAAGTTCCCATCGGCGAGGCGCACACAAGTCTGTGTGCGGATGATGGATGCCTGGCTTGTAACTGCATCAATCACAGAACTGGGGAGCGAACTGCCGAAGATGGCATTGTGCCACTGCGACGACTCTCGATGCAGTCTGTCGATGTTGTTCGCCGTGTAAGCGGCGACATGCCATGCGTCCCGGAACTGGCGGCTCATGTAGGTCCCGAGTAACGCCTGCCGCGCCCAAGCATTCTTCATAAACGGCGTGTGCCAGGTTATCATCACCGGCAGGGTTACAGACTTCCGTGGTGGGATGGTGGCGTGCAGAGCAAGGCTGGAGACGGGCTTTCCCTGAGTCACCACGGCGGGATCGGTGCACGTCTGCAGTTGCCCTTCGGCAGCGAATTTGTCCCAGAACAGATGAGAGCCATCCCACCATCCCGCCTGGTACCAGAGCGTTTGGGCGGTGACGTGGACGTGCGTTGTCGTCAGCGTGGCGGTGCCACTGTTGCATCCCTTCTCGTCGAAGCGGGTGGAAGCGAAGAGCAGCCCGCGCAGGTTCGCTGTCTCCCGATACTCGTTCCGCCACTCTCCATCGGTTCGAGGGGTCTCCTCGTCCTGAACCTGAAAGGCGACGGGGTTGTGCATGGTCGCCGTCAGCGAAACCTCCACCGGTCGTGTGGAGGGATTGGTCAGCTTCCATTGGAAGATCGCAGCGGGAATTGAACTGTCCTCCACGTTGAGAGGCATGAAGGGGTTGAAGGCTTCGAGAGACACGCGCACCGGCAGCGCCTCATCGCCGAACTCGATCCATGCAAAGGGATATTCGCCGCGGAAGGTCGCCGACTGCATCCGCCGCACGCCCGGCAAGGTATCGGGGCGCAACCCTCCGCCCGCAACGAACGGCGGCTGCAACGCGCTCTCCAGGATCGACGCAACTGGCGCTTCCCCGTCCTTCCTCGCCCACAGCGCGAAAAAGGTGTAAGGAAGCAAGCTCCCCTTGTTCGGGCGGTTGTAAATCTCCCAGTCCCGCAGGTTGCCGCGTCCACCCAGTGAGATGGTTCCGGTGCCGATTCCCCCCAGTGGGAAGGCAATCTCCGTCAACGCCTCTCCGGTGAACAAGCGTTGTGGCCCAACCCCGCGAAGTTCTCGTGTGGAATAGGGAATGCCCTGATTAGACATGAAGCAACGTACCCCTTTCGTGGTATTGAATGACCGACGCGGACGGGATTGTAGCACATTGTGGGTGGAGGGTGAAGGGCGGAGGAAATGACCGCAAGAGAAGAAATTGCCTCATCAACGGACCTCATCTCACAGGGAGTTGAGGCGCGGCAGAAACCGGCCCTGGACCGAGGAATCATAGCTGCGGCTACGCGGCCGATTGGGTGAGGAGACTCTGGATTGCGGTGACCACGTCACCTGCCGGAACCATGCGCTTCGACTTGTCTGCGCGCAGTTGCAGTTCCATCTCTCCGCGCTCTCGCGTTCGCTTGCCGATGACCACGTGAATCGGAATCCCGATGAGGTCGGCGTCGGCGAATTTTACGCCAGGGCGCTCGTCGCGGTCGTCGTATAGCACGTCCATCCCGGCCGGTTGGAGGTCATTGTACAGCTTGTCGGCAATCGCCGCGAGTTCCCCCACATTGGGATCGAGAAGCGAGATCTGTACGACGAAGGGAGCAATTGCGGCAGGCCAGATAATGCCCTTGTCGTCGTGGCTGGTCTCCGCCGCCGCGGCAACAATGCGACTGACGCCGATTCCGTAGCAACCCATGATGATGGGCTTCACCACGCTGTCCTCATCCTGAAAGACCGCGTTCATCGCCTCGCTGTATCTTGTGCCTAATTTGAACACGTGCCCCATCTCGATGCAGTGCTTCAGCTCGAGAGTTCCGTCGCTGCATTGAGGGCAGGGGTCGCCGTCTTCCGCACACCGCAGGTCGGCGAACTCCTTGATAGTGAAGTCCCGATTCAGGTTGACGTTCGTCAGGTGAGTGTCGGTTTCATTGGCGCCGGTGACGAAGTTCAGCAGTGACTTGACTTCATGGTCGGCAATCATTCGAACACTTTCCAGCCCAACGGGTCCGGCAAAGCCTACTGCTGCGCCCGACACCTGCTCCACCATCGCCGGATCGGCCATTGCAACGGGACCCACGACGCGGGCGAGTTTGGCTTCGTTAATCTCCCGGTCTCCGCGGACAAGAGCAGCAACCACTCCGCCCGCGCCGCTATAGACGAGAGTCTTCACAAGGTTCCGGGCGTCGGTCTTCAGAAACTCGGTGACATCCTTCACCTTTTTCATGTCGGGTGTGCTTACCTTCTCCACCGGCAGCATGGCGCTTTCAGACACCGGCGCACCATCGGCCGGCCGGCATTCCGCGCGCTCACGATTTGCGGAGAACCCACAGGCGGCGCACTGCAGCATGGAGTCTTCGCCGGCGTCCGCGATGACCATGAACTCCTTGGTGTCGGTGCCGCCGATATCGCCGCCCTCCGCCTCGACGACACTGTATCGGAGGCCGACGCGGTCGAAGATGCGGCAGTAGGCGTCGTACATTTTCTCAAACGACAAATCCAGTCCGGCGCGGTCGCGATCGAAGCTGTAGAGGTCCTTCATCAGAAACTCACGTCCCCGGATGAGACCGCCGCGTGGGCGCAGCTCGTCGCGGAACTTGGTCTGAATCTGATAGAGCAGGAGGGGAAGCTGCTTGTAGGAACGGACCTCATGGCGCACGAGGTCGGTGATGACTTCCTCGTGAGTGGGACCGAGGCAGAACTTGCGTCCCTGGCGGTCCTCCAGCTTGGCCAGCAGCTCGCCGTACTGCGCCCACCTACCGGTTTCCTGCCAAAGCTCGGCGGGGAGAACAGTGGGCATCAGCAGCTCTTGTCCGCCCGCGGCATCCATCTCCTCGCGAATGATCTGAGTGACCTTGCTGAGCACGCGCCATCCCAGCGGCATGTAAGAGTAGACGCCCGCGGCGAGCCTGCGAATGAACCCGCCGCGCAGCAGCAGTGCGTGACTAACCAGCTCCGCCTCGGCGGGAGTCTCGCGCAGGGTGCGAAAGAACATCTGAGAAACGCGCATGGATGGGTACTGCATTTTCGATCCTTCTGGTCGGGGTAAAGCGAGACTATAGGTTAGGGGTTTTGCGGGTGGAGGTCAAGAGGGTGATTGCTCGCCGGACTCATCGACATCCTCAATCTCCAGCGAATCCAGGTACTGGCGGATTTCTTTCCCGTACTGCATGGCGTCGGGGATCAGGCGTTGGGCGGTGTAGTAGGCGGCGACGGCGTCGATTTTGTCGTAGACGTGGACGATGAGGTTGCAAACAGGTATGCGTTTGGTTCTTCAGCAAATCGGCGATACGTCTTTCCTCCAACAATCCCAAGCTCCAACATGCGCTGGAAACCAGCGCGACCGCGGGGCGCGCGGGACTTGTCAATCCTTCTGAGCACTTCGGAGTTCGTGTCAATCGTGCACTCGATGATCTTCTGACACACTCTTTCCACCGCAGGCTGTGTCTTGGTGTCCTCGGCATACTCCTGCCGTTGCTTGGGGAGGAAGCTGCGCAGTTCGTCAACACTGCTCGTCAGTACCTTGAACTTCTCCTCAATTGTCGCTTGGAACAGATCGTCCATAGACCTCACTTCTCTGCTGATCGCGAAGCAACTGCCTGCGCGGCGCTTCTCTGCGGAACCGCCGCGTGGCCTGTTCAACAAACTCGCTGAATGATCCGGGATATCGCTGGTAAAGGGGCATCCCGTGGCATGCCACGTTCATGCAGAAGACAGTTCGCGATGCGTCAAGGACTCTGACGTCACAGCATTCGGGCGCATAGATTGCTCCGTTGATGTCAGCCATCAAGTCCAAGTACCAAAGAGCCTCAGAGTCCGGGTCTCTCTGCTGGTAGTCGCTACGGACGGTTCTTACCGCTATGTCTGCATCACTGTTGCGGTGGGCATACCCCTGCGCGCGGGAGCCGTGCAGAACGATGAGATCCAGCTCATACTTCTCCGCGATGCGTTCCAAGGCGTCGAAGTCGATGGAGATCTGCGGGTCGTTGATCTTCTCGAGGACTTCGGGATGAACGGGCATGGTGGCTATCCTTCCGACCGCTCGGCTTTGCGCCGGGCGTCCTCCGCGTCTACAACCTCGATGAACGCGTCGAGCATGTCTTCAACCTTGACCTTCTTCACGATCTCGCCTTTGGCGAAGATCAGCCCAACGCCGGCGCCTCCGGCAAGTCCCACGTCCGCGGCGCGGGCTTCGCCCGGACCATTGACTTCGCAACCCATGACGGCAACCGTCATGGGCGTCTCGCGGTCGGCGAGGATTTCCTGAACCTTTGCTGCCAAGGGCATGACGTCGATATCGCAGCGGCCGCAGGAGGGACAGGCAATGATGGACACCCCACGCTTGCGAATGTCGAGAGCGCTGAGTATCTCGTACCCGACCTTCACCTCCTCCACCGGGTCGGTGGTGAGCGACACTCGCATCGTATCGCCAATGCCCTGCATCAGGAGGTGTCCGAGGCCAATGGAAGACTTGACGGTGCCGGACAAAGGCAGACCCGCTTCGGTGATGCCGATGTGGAGTGGGTACTCAAACTTCTCCGCGGCCAGCTCGTAGGATTTGACGCACATCAGAACATCGGACGCTTTCAGCGAGATGACAACATCGTGGAAATCCAGCTCCTCAAAGAAACGGACCTCCTCTTCCGCACTGGCGACAATGGCTTCGGGGCACACCCCGCCAAACCGGTCACGAATACCACGATCCAGTGAACCCGCGTTGACGCCGATGCGAATGGGAACGCTGCGCTCCTTCGCCGCGGCAACGATGTTGGCGATCTTCATCTTGTCCCTGATATTGCCGGGGTTGAGTCGCAGCTTGTCGACGCCTTGCTGCAGCGCCATCATCGCGTACTTTGCGTTGAAGTGGATATCGGCGACGAGAGGAATCTGGATGTTGTGTCTGATGTCCCCAAGCGACTCTGCCGCCCGGTCATCGGGAACGGCGACGCGAATGATCTCACATCCCGCCTGCTGCAGGGCATGAATCTGGCTGAGGGTCGCGTCAACGTCGTGTGTCGGAGTCTTCGTCATCGACTGGACGCTGATCGGCGCGCCTCCACCGATGTGCATGTTGCCGACTTTGACCTTGTGGGTTTTTCTGCGCGCAATCATGGAGCATCGACCATCCCGGGGTTTACTTCACAATCCAATCGTGAATGTCCTTCGCCGTGATGACGAGAAGAAGAAGAAAAAGCAATGCCATGCCCACCGCGTTAGCGATGAATTCCTTCTGAGGGTCGGGCCGCCTGCGACGCACCACTTCGTAGATCAGGAACAGAATGCGTCCCCCGTCGAGGGCCAGCAGGGGAAGCAGATTGAAGACGGCCAGGTTGATGCTGATGACACCCGCAAACCAAGCGTATTCCGCCAGTCCCTTCTTGGCAGAGTCGCCAGCGGCCTTAGCAATGGCGAGCGGCCCGCCAACATGTTTAAGTCCTTCGCGATGAGTGAAGGTGTAGACGATGCCGACAAGGATCTGCTGCGTCCAGACGACGGTCGTGTAGAAGCCTTCCTTGATCGATTCGACGGCACCCGCCTTCTGAAAAATGGGGTCGCCCTGGATGACCACTCCGATTCTTCCGATCTCTTTCTTCTCGACTTTGCCCGTCTCCTTATTGCGCTGAACATCGACGACGGCTTTGGGGACGACCGCGAGGGCGACGGTTTTCCCGGCGCGCTGCACGTTCACGGGAACGGACTGATTCGGTCGTGAACTGATCAGGTCGATAAACTCCGCGGTGTCCTTCGGAGCCTTGCCTCCAACGGACAGCACCTCGTCACCTTCCCGAAATCCTGCGTCGTAGCCGGGCATCTTCGGGTCCACTTCCCTGACGAACGTTCTCGATCCCACCACCTTGCCGAACGTCATTCCTGCGGCGACGAAGATGATAAGAGCGACCAGCATGTTCATGGTTGAGCCCGCCATCAGAACGGCGAAACGCCAACCAATGGACTTGCTGTTGAAGCCCTCCGGGTGGTCGGCTTCCGAAGGTTCCATCCCCGCGATGCGCACATAGGCGAGAATCGGGATGGGGCGCAACGAGAACTTCACGTCATTCCTGACGCGGGAGAATATCTCCGGCCCGGCGCCGACGGAGTATTCGTAGACCTTCATCCGCGCCAGTCGGGCGACGAAATAGTGACCCCATTCGTGGGGGATCATGAGGATACCGATCAGGACAAGAAACGAAAGAAAGTAGATCATGAGATTTGTGTTGCACACTCCCGCGCCCACCCGTCGGCGTGGTGAATCTCCTCCAGTTCCGGTTCGACGGCCGTGACGTTGTGTCGGGCCATGGTCTTCTCAACGATATCAGGAATACCCATGAACCCAATCTTCCCCGACAAGAATCTCTCGACTGCCACTTCGTTGGCTGCGTTCATTACGGCGGGCATTGTTCCCCCGCTTTGCAGCGCTTCCTTTGCCAGTCGAAGACAATGGAAGCGGCTTGCATCAGGCGGCTGGAAGGTCAACGGCGAATGCTCCAGCAGGTTCATCTCAGGGATGCGCGAGTTCTCCACTCTCTCGGGATAGCACAGGGCGTACAGAATCGGCAGCCGCATATCGGGCATCCCCAGTTGGGCTTTCACGGAACCGTCCACGAACTCGACCAGTGAGTGAACGACACTCTGAGGGTGAAGCACTACGTCGATTTTATCAACCCCCACACCGAAAAGCCAGTGAGCTTCGATAATCTCCAGGCCCTTGTTCATCAGCGTAGCCGAGTCGATGGTGATCTTTCTTCCCATGCTCCAAGTGGGGTGAGACAGGGCATCTGCTACACTGACCGACTTGAGTTGCGCCACAGTGGCGTCCCGGAAGGGCCCGCCCGAGGCCGTCAGGATGAGCCTTTTCACTTCGTCCGAGCGCTCCCCCTCAAGGCACTGGAAGAGCGCGCTGTGTTCACTATCGACGGGTAGAAGGCGCACGTGGCACTCCCTGACGGCGCGGGTGACCAGTGCCCCCGCCGCAACGAGGGTCTCCTTGTTGGCAAGAGCTATGTCCTTGCCGCCTCGAATGGCGGCGAGCGTTGGTTTAAGACCTGCAAACCCGACGAGCGCTGAGATGACCATCTCGGCCCCTGAGCCCTTGACAAGCTCCTCGACGCCCTCGTCCCCCCAGAATGTCCGGCACCCGACGTCCGCCGCCTGGATTTCCACGTCGCGACGGGCATCTCGGTTGCCCTCAACGTCCAGTAACGCGATGGAAGCAACGCTGAATGCGCGCGCCTGTTCGAGCAGCAGTTTGACGTTCCGGTTCGCGACCAGCCCATCCACGACAAATCGACTTGGCATGGCTGAAATGACATCCAATGCCTGGCGGCCGATGGAACCCGTCGATCCCAGGATGACGATGTGTTTGGTCGAGGGCATGGGGTCAACCCCGAGGGAACCAGAAGTAGTAAAAGAGGACAGTGGAGATGCAGATGAGAGGGACCATCCGGTCAATCAAACGCCCGCGCAGGAATGGGATGACGCAGGGGCCCTCTTCTTCGTCGCGGGCGAGAGCCGGGCGAACGGCCTCCCACACGAGGACACTCAGTAATCCGGGCAAGGCCACCAGCCACCCAACGCTCCCGGACTTGATCAGTGTATTGCCTTCCTTGAGAGATCCCCCGGCGAGAGCGGCGCCAACCAGTCCGATCAGGAACGTCGACACAAACGCAAAGATGACAACCGAACGCGATCTGGGAGCGAGAACCGACTCGGTGTCGGCCACGTCACGCGTCGGACGCGCCTTCTCAATCCGCCACCACACCCAGGAAGCCAGTGCCATCGCGGCAATGATGCCCCGATGGGGGACAACGGTGGGCAGAATCACAAGATGGGCGAATAGCCCCGCTACGACCGTTGTTGCCGCGGTAACGCCCATGAGTTGCAGAAAGGTTGTCCACCGCCTTTCGCTGAGACACCCAATGAGCGCGATGGCCAGCATGAGCGATCCCATCATCAGGGCGAGCGTAATCACCAGCAAAATAAAGTCGGAATCGTTGCGCAGAAAGAAGTAAACAAATCCCACCACCAGCAGCGCGTAACTGGTGGCGAAGGACTCGGTTGATTCCAGTCTGTTCGGAAAGAGCAGGGCAACCAGTTCCCGCGTGCAGAGATAGCACAACCCTCCCCCCGCCACGAGCAGGGGTGTACCGGCGAGAGCGGAACTCCCTTCGAGGAAGGTCGCGAGCAGCAAGGCTCCGAATGCAATGATGTCAAGCGCCACGATTTTTCTCCCGGTCTGTCCTTTCTTGCGACGGAACGCCCGTTGAACTGCCGAATCGCCTATCGCGGGACTGGTAGTCCACAATGGCTCTCAGGAGGTCGCTCTTCTGGAAGTCCGGCCAGTAGACCGGTGTCACCCACAGTTCAGCGTACGCGATCTGCCAAGGCAGGAAGTTGCTTATTCTCATTTCCCCTCCAGTGCGAACCAACAGGTCGGGATCGGTCTCTCCTCGAGTGTATAGTCGACGGGCAATGGCCGCTTCGTCGATATCCTCAACCGCAAGACGACCCGCCGCCACGTCTGCGGCGATGGCCCTGGTCGCGTCTGTGATCTCGCGTCGTCCGCCGTAGTTTACTGCCAGGTTGAGGAGCATCCCGTTATTCCCGCTGGTTTCGTTGACGGATCGGTCGATCTGGTCCAGCAGAGGGGCGGGAAGTCCCTCGCGCATACCGATGTGCTTCACCTGCACACCGCTCTTTTTCAACTGCGGCAATTCACGCTTGAGGTTCCACTCAATGAGTCGCATCAACGCGTCGACCTCAAGCTTCGGCCGCTTCCAGTTCTCGGTGGAGAAGGTATACAGAGTCAGCGCCTCGATATGGATGTCAATGCACACCTCGATGACGCGCCGACTGGCGCGCGCCCCGATCTGGTGTCCCCGCAAAGCAGAAAAGTTGCGTCCCTTTGCCCATCGGCGATTGCCGTCCATGATAACGGCGATGTGGCGCGGCAAACGGGTGGGGTCCAGAGATTCGATCAGGCGAAGTTCTTCATCGGTCAACAGCTTCTTCCCCCGAGGTCCTTTCGCATCAGACTCCAGCGTTAACCCGGGTGGCTGCGGTCTCTCGTGGGCAGGGACCACGCCCTCCTGCGCGGCGCGTCTCACTCCACGCCGGACGAATCATTTATCGCGACCTGTTGGCGCCACGGTCGCTGTCGATGAGGCAGCCATCGGCCATCAGCTACCTTCAGGGGAAATGAGTGCTCTCCCCTCATAGCCACATTCCCGAGCCAGCGTGATCCGCAGATAACCTGGCTCACACTCGACTTGCCGCAGCACGCGCCACGTGGCACGCTCGGAGGGGTTGCTTCCCTGAGGTCGTGTCACCTCGATGCCGGCAACACGGTACTCGGCGTCAGCCAGGAGACGGACGGCTTCGTCCCAGCGCGTTCCGGTTGTATCACATCTCATCAGGCGGGCTTCCATGGGAAGGAGGCTTCAAACCTCCATGATATCCGCCTCCTTGGCTTCTTTGTGTGCGTCGATCTCCTCGATGTACCTCTCCGTGATCTTCTTGACTTCCTCCTCCAGCCGCTCGACCTCGTCCTCGGAAACCGGGTTGTCCTTAGCCTTCTTCCGCGCCTCCAGTTCCTCCCTGGCCTCGCGACGGATGTTGCGGATGGCTATTCGGCCGTTCTCTGATTTCTTGGCGACGACTTTGGCGAGTTCAACGCGCCTTTCCTCGGTCAGTTGCGGGATATTGATCCGGATGATGTCCCCGTCCCGTACCGGAACGTACCCAAGATTTGATTTGGAGATCGACTTCTCGAGGGCGGCCATGACGGACTTGTCCCATGGATTGATGATGAGCGTCCTCGGTTCCGGCGTTGTGATCGTGGCCACCTGGTTGACTGGAAGTTGACTGCCGTAGTATGCGACAGTGATGCGATCCAGAAGCGTGGGACTCGCCCGACCGGTTCGCACCGAAGCGAAGTCCTTTGCGGTCGCCTCTACCGACAGCTTCATCTTGCGCTCCATCTCCCTGACAACTTCCTTGGGCATGAGCTTCACCTCCCCCTTGATTTCACAGGTCCATTAGTCGCGAAACGTGTGGTTCCCTGGCGGCCAGTCGCGTTGCCCTCCCCTTTGCGGCGTTTACTCAACGGTGGTACCGATCACTTCCCCCATGATCGCGCGTTTGATGTTCCCGGGAGCATCAACATTGAACACAATAATTGGGATGTGCTGGTCTTTGCTCAGAGTGATGGCGGTGGAGTCCATCACCTTGAGATCGCGATTCAGGACGTCAATGTACTTCAACCTCTCGAAACGACGCGCATCGTCGCTCAGCCGCGGGTCCTTGTCAAAGACGCCGTCCACATCGGTCGCTTTGAAGAGCGCGTCCGCGCCGGTCTGAGTTGCCCGGAGCGCGGCGGCCGTATCTGTTGTAAAGAACGGACTCCCGGTGCCAGCAGCAAAGATAACGACGCGTCCCTTCTCCAAATGACGCACGGCCCTCCTCTGGATGAAAGGTTCAGCCACTTCTTTCATTTCGATAGCGGACATGAGGCGCGTGTAACAACCCAGATTCTCGAGAGCGCCCTGCAACGCCATTCCATTGATGACGGTAGCAAGCATACCCATGTAGTCGGCCTGAGCGCGGTCGATCCCCTGCGATGTGACCCCCTCAACACCACGGAAAATGTTCCCTCCGCCAACCACGATGCCAATCTCGACCCCGAGATCGTGGATTTCCTTAATCTCGGCGGCAATGCGAGACAACACGGCGGGGCAGATTCCGTAGGGTTCCTCCCCGGCCAAACACTCCCCACTCAACTTAAGCAGGACGCGCTTGTACTTCAGGTCTGTGGACAACTCAACTCCCGGGTTTCCCCATTCTTTTCGGTCGAGGGATCGATTCAGGACTCGCCCACTTTGATGCGAGCGAACCGGCCCACCTTGATGTTCTCCCCCACCTTGGCGATGGCTTCCTTAATGAGATCGTCAATCGTCTTGCTGTCGTCGCGAACGTACTTCTGGTTGATGAGACACCGTTCCTCGTAGAACTTCTTCAGGCGTCCCTCCACGATCTTGTCCACAATATTCTCGGGCTTCCCTTCTTTCAGGGTCTGCTCGCGGTAGATCTTCCGTTCGGACTCCAGCACCCCCTCCGGGACTTCGTCATCGGTCACGTAATCCGGGGCGGCGGCGTAAATGTGCATCGCCAACTCGGAAGCCAGTCGGGCAAACTCATCGGTCTTGGCCACGAAATCCGTTTCGCAGTTGACCTCCACCAAAGCCGCTCCCTTATTCCCGGGGTGCATGTAGCAGTGAACAAGTCCCTGGTTGGCTGACCGTTCGCCCTTCTTTACGGCTTTGGCGATTCCCTCCTTGCGGAGATACTCGATGGCCTTCTCCATATCCCCATCAGTCTCAGCGAGGGCGCGTTTGCAGTCCATCATCCCGGCTGCGGTGCGGTCTCGCAACTTTTTTACGTCTGCTGCCGATATCGACATTCGGAATCGATCCTCCTGTGCTGCTTCTATCTGTTTCTGTCGCCCAATCGTTAGATGCCGTCCTGCATGGAGTATGAGCGAACTACTTCAGGGACGGGATCTCTGTGATGGCCTGCGGGTCTGCCGGAACCAGGCCGTTCGTGTTCTCCGAAGCGCTCGACTCGTCTTCGACTGCTGCAGCCGCGGCTTCCTCCGCGGCTGCTTCGGCGGCCGCGGCCTCAGCAGCTCTTCGCTCTTCCTCTGCCGCTTTCTCCACCAATCGTTGTTCCTCGAGGGCCTGCAACTCCGTTTCTTTCTGCTGCCGTCCCTCGATCATCGCATCTGCCATGAGATTGGACATGAGACGCAATGCGCGAATGGCGTCGTCGTTGCCCGGGATGGGGTAATCTACTTCATCAGGATCGCAATTCGTGTCCACGATTCCCACAATTGGGATGTTGAGCTTGCGGGCCTCCGCGACGGCAATCTGTTCCTTCTTCAGGTCCGCGATGAATATCGCATCCGGCGTCCTCCGCATTTCGCGGATACCACCCAATACCCTCTCCAACCGGTCCTTCTCCTCGCGCAGGCGAGAGCTTTCCTTCTTGGGGAGCACCTGAAGCAGAAAATCCTCTTCCATGCGTTGGAGTTCGTTCAGACGGCTCACCCGCTCGCGCATCGTGGAGAAATTGGTCAGCATACCCCCCAGCCAGCGCTGGTTGACGTGGTACATGCCACAGCGTTCCGAAGCCTCAGCAATGGATTCTTGTGCCTGGCGTTTTGTGCCCACAAATAGCAGTAGACCGTCGTTGTAGGCAACGCTCTTCACAAAATCGTAGGCTTCGTCAATCTTTTTGCGGGTTTGGTGCAGGTCGATGATGTAGATATCGTTGCGCTCGCCGTAGATGTACTGCTTCATCTTGGGGTTCCAGCGGCGCGTCTGATGCCCGAAGTGTACTCCCGCTTCGAGCAGGTCTTTCATGCTTACGTTTGGCAAATGAACTTCCTCCTTTGTTTTCTCGAACCCCTGCACATGTGCATGGGAGCTCGACCTCCCCCCGCCTCGTTTCCTTTGCGGAATCCGGATACAGGCTCGTTGTGGGCACACATAATGTGGGCACACATGATGTGGCAAACAAACCAATATCTACTGCCGGACACAGCCGAAAAGATCAGCGCGGGTGTGTGTTAATGGCTACCTTGGTGAAACGCATGGTAGTCTACCACAAAGATTGTCGATTGCCAAGCGCGCGAAGGGACCTAAATCCACCGCCTGCTACCAGGGTAGTGTTGTTCTGGCTGTCCCAACCTCCCAGATTGACGGATCTGGGACTGATGAAGCGAAGATATCGCTTCGGACTCTGTGAGTCCGCAGCAGACGCGCAACCACTCTCCCGGGCAAGTGGATCAGATGAAAACGAATCGTAACTGCTCAGGGGACAAGTGCAAGTAACTGCCGGTCACTCACGGAAGCGTTTATTGGGAAACACATAGGGAACTTCTTTCAGCAAAGGTTGGTCCGTGGGAGCGCGTCGTCGCAAAGCGTAGAACCGGATGACTTGTTCGTTGAATCGGACCTCACATCGGACTAACCGATTGGGCCACTTCCGGTCAACTTCAAGAGCGTGCCCCAGCAGAGAGACCTGTCCAGCTCCGGTGGTCCGCCGCAAGAAGATAAT
>MNXM01000150.1 GCA_001872605.1 Armatimonadetes bacterium CG2_30_59_28
GTGAGCTACCGGACGCTGAAGCGATCCGGTGTCCTTTTGTAGGGGAACTTCCAAAGGGTAGCCTCCATCGTGTAGCTGCCTGTGTGAGCTACCGGACGCTGAAGCGATCCGGTGTCCTTTTGTGGGGGAACTTCCAAAACGATGCACTACGTTTTCGGTTTTGCCAACGCGGTGGCCCGCGAAGTACAAAATACCCGTCCCGACAGGTGGCTCGCCGTGCTGGCGTATGCCGACTACGCCTATCCTCCCAGCAAGGAGAAGATGGAGCCGAATGTGTCGGTGCAGATGTGCTTCCACGCCCGGAACATCGAGTCCCCGTCCTTGCAGGAGAACGACCTGAGAGTCCTCCAGGCGTGGGTGGCCGACTCGAAGGAGCGCCCGAAGTATCTGTGGCTCTACTACTGCTTCCCCTCGCTCGTCGCGACCCAGCAGCAGTTCCGTTGCTTCCCCGGGTTCTTCGCTCACACGGTGGTGAAGAAAATGGCGTTGTATCACCAAGCAGGAGTTCGTGGCATTTATTACGAGCCTTCCTACCTCGCAGATATGAGGCGAAGTGTGCGGCTCGATCAGTTGGAGTGCTACCTCACCTGGAAGCCGGCCGACGACCCGAAGCTGAACGGAGACAGGCTGATCGACGAGTTCTTTGCGCGCTACTACGGCGCGGCGGCCAAGCCGATGCGGGAGTTCTACTGCAAGGTCGAGGAGATTTACGCCAACCCGAACAACTATCCGAAGGATTGGAAGAGCCATCAGACGGAGAAGGTAGCGTGGGGTTACCTCGCACGGAAGAGCGGATGGCGGAACTTGGCGAGCTGATGGACGAGGCACGTGCCGGGGCAGTGACGAAACTGGAGAAGCAGCGGGTGGCGCTGTTCGACAAGGGCATCTGGCAGTTCATGCAGGCAGGGCGCGCGGCCTATCTGGAAAAGGAGAAGCTGAAGGCGCCGACGCTGCAACAAGGCCGAGCGCCGCGAGTTAACGGCCCATCAGTTGCCGGGGATCCGGCGAAAATGGACTGGTTCGCCGCCGGAGTTCTCGGCAACTGGCGCTCGCTGGGTGGGCAGCCCACGCCTCGCAAGGTGGAAGGTCGCATCGCACACGATGGCAAGTTCCTCTACCTGCAACTGGAAGAACAACTCGACGTAAAGAAACTCATCATCACAGACGACAACGTGTGGGCGGAAGACGAATGGGAAATCTTCTTCGCCAAGCAGCGCGGGCGTCCCTACCGGCAGATGGGTGTCAACGCAAGAGGCGTGCATATCGACCTGCGGTGGGGAGAGGAGAATGAGAAGTGGGATAGTGGCGCGAAGGTGATCTCGGACACTGCATTACCGGACCGCTGGCGAACGCCGATCGCCTTTCCCCTCGCCAAACTGCTGCCCGGTGGCGTGAAACCCGGGGAAACGATCTACCTGAACATCGTCCGCTCATCGGGGCAGGGCGCCACCGCGTTGGCGTGGATACCCACCTTCGCCGGCTACCACGAACCCACTCGATTGGGGGAGATCGTTCTGGAGCCGTAGCAGAAGAGGCGCTCCCGCGGCCGCGGATTGCCAGTACATTCCGCCTACTTCACTCGGAGTTCTGCCGTGCCGATCACGCCTGACGCGACATCCCTCGCCTGCACTTTCCACGTTCCCGGAGCATCGTTCATCGCAACCGGAATGACCGCCTCGCCCTTCCCATCAACCACCGCGATGTTCTGTGCGTAGTGGCGACGTTCCTTGTTGTCTGGCCCGATCACCGAGACGTGCGCCCAATGGCGGCCGGGCCTTCCTCCCGAAGTCGCGAGCGCAACCTGCACGACCACATCGCTGCCGACGCGGATCGATGCGGATTGCGTCTTTACTCTCACCGCACTAACGGCATAGGGCAACCGCGTGAACAGCTTTCCCCGGTCCGGCTGGAAGGAAGCGAGCACACGATCTGCTTTCCCGTAGTATTTGCCGGTGCGCGCATCGTAGGTGTGGGCCGCGTTCGGCCAGCGAATTTCAGCCTCGTGGATTGGTTCAGTGGGGTTCTCCCGGTACTTCAAGAAGCCGACATATTCGGTCAGGCCGTCCTTGAACCGCGCCACCTCACACTGGCGCAAGCCCTTGCCATCCTCCAGCACCTGCACCTGCACCTGCGGAGTGACTCCGGCCATCGATAGCAGGCCGCGCACGAGAGACCGGTACGTCTCCACCGTAACGGAGCTGCGCACGGAATTGTAGGAGTTGATGGAGAAGTTGAGCAGCACCGCGCGTCCCTTGCCGACTCGGTTAACGATGAGCAGGGGCGTGTCTCCCGACTGCGCGAGGGCTTTCCCACCGCGCAGCGTAATGTTTGGGTCCACGGCGATTCCGGAGACTACCGTTCCCGTTGGCGTCTCTCCGACGGCGGCGGTCAGCTTGACCTCGGCTTTCATGTTGAGCGCAATCTTTCCCTCCATGCGCTCGACGCCAAAGAGATCGTCCAGCATCCCAGGTTGACGCAGCTTTCCGTGCTGGTCGGCAATACCGGGTCGGACGTCGGCGATTAGCATTCCGCCGGCGCGGACGAAGGTGTCGATGGCTTTTGCCTCCGCCGACGAGATAGCCTGTGAGTAAGGAAGAATCAGCACCCTCCAGCGCGACGGATCGAGTCCCTCTTTCTCCAATTGCGCGTAGGACCGGCAAGTGTACTGGAACCCCGCGTCTTCGAGCAGGTTGAACCACTGACGTTGAGTCTGAGTCAGCAGTCCCAATCCGGCATAGGCCGTGCTGGCGTGGACACTGGATTGCGAATAGTGAACCGCTATGCCGTCGTCCTGACGCGTGGAATGCATCAACGCCTTGCCAACTCCGGACTTAATCTCCTGCACTTCTTCCGCGGAGGCGGCGAAGTAGGGATACTGCGTCATGCTGGGAGTCATCGCATCCATCGGGCAGACCGCCAATCCGTGGAAGACAGCGTACCACCACACGCTGTTGTAGCCGTTCAGCAGGGCGCGCCACGGGAAGAAGCGCGCGTAGTCTTCGTTCTGCTGACCGGTGTAACCTCCGTACCACAAGCCCAGAAGGTCCCCAGGCTTGGCGAAGGAACGAACCTGTTCCCACTGATCCGGCTCGTGAAAGTAGATATTGCACAGGTCGAAGGCCTGCATCAACTGCCACCAGTCGTTGCCGGACACACTGTCCGTCGTGAAGGGGCCGTCGAAGCCGACGCGCGCGGTCGGGTCGACTTGGCGGATGGCTTCCCGCGCGCGCTGCATCATCCGGGCATAGACGAATTCCATGTGACGTCGATGATCGACCCAGCGAGGAATCTGCCCGAACTTCTTGGCTTCGTCCAGAGTGATCGGTGTCGCTTCATCAATCGACTTCAGTTTCGTTCCCCATGAGGCATTCAGCGCGTCGGCGTTCGGGTACTCCTTTCTCAACCATTCGCGCAGATCGCTCGTGCACGTGGGCGAGAAGCAGACATCGTTCCCTCCTCTGGCGAGGAAACACTCGTCGCCAAGCGTGTAGCCCTGGGGGTCGAAGGGCTTCTGCACGGCGGCAACATCGGCGAGTCCTTTCAGATGGTCTTCGAGGAACTTGGGACTGGTCAGACAGGGGTTGCGGATAAGCTCCTTGCCCTCATAACTGTACCGGGTCATGTACGGAATGCTCCAGAATCCGGCCTGCGCCGTGCGGCGTACGCTAACCTCGTCTCTGCCGGAATTGGTGAAGGTGTCCACGCCCGCATCCACCAATTGGTCAAACATCAACCGTCGCGGGCGTTCATTGAAGTTGGCTCCCGCCGTCCAAACGCAGAATAGAAAGTCATCCCACTTGCGTCGGACGAGGCCGACTGTCGCTGAACTCGCATCAACCACCTCCTTCCCTTCCTGCAACTCGACCGCAACCGTGGCCGCGATGGCCAACGGATGGGCGACCGGGAGGGAACAGACAGCCGTCTTCCGCCGCGCCTCGAGCGTCGCTGTAGCCCGCGCCAGGTCCCTGTTCAGCGAGTCCTTCAGTGTTGCCATTAGACGCTGTGCCTTCGTCGCCGGTGCTGTCAGTTGAATGGTCACTTGGATCGCCTGACCGGTCTCATAGGACTTGCGGTCTGTCTGGACCGAATCAATCCTCACCAAGTTCACCACGTCGAAATAAGTGGTCGCCCAGTTGACCGATTCCTTGCCACGCAGGAGGGTCAGATCAGCGAAGTACCTCCCGCAGGGCAAGACGCCGAGAGGGAACGACAGCTCCTTCGCGGACTCCGAAGCAGTGACGCGTGCCTCGCGTGTCAGTGCCGGCGTCCCCCCGGTGGTACGGACGGTCAGAAGCGCGGTCAGTTCGGAGGGAGCGGACCAGCCGGACAAGACAGCCTTCAGCGCCGTTCCCGGCAAGTCGCTTCTCTTCCACTCGGCTCCATCCTGCCCCCACGACTTGATGAACACGCCAGGCTCCCGCTTCGCCACCCAAAGCACGGCCTTCACGACGAGGGACATGTAGTACTCGTAGTGCAAATCGGTGTACCACTCCACATCGTCAGGCACCGCAGGCGTCAGGTACTGGAACCGAGGCATCTTCTTCCCATAGTCGAGGGCCGCAATGCGTCCCTGCTTGAACTGGCGGAGGCTCACGATCTTCTCCGGCCCAAGCTCCTGGAAGACTGGCAGCGCTCCAAATGGAATGCCGGTCGTCACAAAGCGCTCCTTGTCCTCACCGGGCGACTTGGCCAGCATCTGGCTTACGTACTCCACCCGCCCGAAGTTGCTGAAGCTGTAGACCAGTCCTGTTCCGTCATGTACCTTCTTCATAATGGTGTAGAGGACGTCCTTGGGGAACATGCTCCAGTCGAGGTGACCGATGATAATCACATCGTAATCGGCATTCAGTTTTGCTCGAAGCTCCATCAACATCTCCGGATTGGAGATGCCTTGTGCGGGAGCGTAGGGCCCTGATTTCTCCGTCCACCCCAACTCAGTGGGCGACATGGCCAGAACGTAGGCATAGTCCATGCTCAGACGCTGCGCCAGTTCGAGCGTCTCACGCTGAGCGCCACGCGGGGCAATGACGAGGGCTTTGATGACGCCACCGGCATAAGGCTTCGCCCACGGGATATGCCACGAGACGAGTTCATCCGAGAGCTTGTAGAACTCGGGCGGCATGGGGTACGAGTGGGCCGTGTGCTTGACCTCGATGGTGAGAAACAGTACGAATACCAACGTCCCCAACACAATGTTGCTACGGGTGTAAGCATGCATGTATTGTCACCTTCCTCCGGAAAACCTTCTTCAGCGGCCTATGACAGTATCACAAAGTTGCGCTGGCGTGGAGAGGTAAGATAGAATTCGTGGTGTCAGTAATGCACCTCGTCCGGGAATTATCTCCGAGCTAATGAGTGTCGAGTTTCCAATCGAATCAGGTGAATCGCAGACTGTTGAGTTCAAACAGTCGACAGGGGAACTGAAGGAAGCGGTTGCGGACGTTTGCGCCTTTGCGAACTGCCACGGAGGAACGCTTCTGTTCGGCGTCAAGAACAACGGGACAGTAGTCGGCCAGTCTGTGACTGAAGCAACTCTGCGGGAGGTGGCAAACACCATCGTCGACAATATTGATCCGCAGGTATACCCTTCGGTGGAAAGAGCGACTGTTGCGGGGAAGGCTGTGATCGCTGTGTCCGTTGTCCCTTCGCCGCAGAAACCGCACACTGCCTACGGTAAGCCCTATCAACGAGTAGGTTCTGCAAGCAAGCGAATGTTCCGTTCGGAATTCGAGCGACACTTGCTCGCGCGCCGACCGTTCTGGTTTGATGCGTCGGTGAGTGATGATGCCACTACTCAACATCTGTCCGCGCAGAAAATCCGGGATTTCCTGCGAGATGCCCGTGACAAGCGGAATTTGGGCATCAGTCTCCGCACGTCCGTTTCCGAGACCTTGCGCAAGCTGAAGCTTTTGACGGACGCGGGACTCACCAACGCCGCAGTTCTGCTCTTTGGGAAGGAGCCGCAATGGCATCTGCTGTGTTCGGAGGTCCGGTGCGCGCGTTTCTCGGGAAAGGATGTCACCGAATCCTTTATCGACATGAAGGTCTTGCGTGGCTCTATCATCAACCAGGTGGACGACGCTGAGCGTTTCGTGCTGAACAACATCCGTCGCGCGGCTTGGGTGACGCCGGGCCAGGTTGCCCGCCAGGAGCGTTGGGAATATCCGCCTGAGGCAATCCGCGAGGCGATCACGAACGCCATCGTTCACCGCGACTACCGCTCACCGTCGAATGTCCAGGTTCGCATTTTCGATGACCGATTGGAGGTGTGGAACCCGGGGACTCTCCCGCCAGGACTTACGCCCCAGATGCTGATGAACAAGCACGAGTCCGTTCCCGTAAATCCATTGCTGGCCGGGATGTTCTTCCTCATCGGGTACGTGGAGCAATGGGGGACTGGAACCAACAAAATCGTCAACCTCTGTCGCCGCAACGGAAACCCGGATCCGGAGTTTGAGGACACCGGGAACAGTGTTGTCGTAACGTTTCGCTTGCCGCCCGAACTCATTTCAGAGTCAGTCATCGAGTTGCCAGAGGGACTCGACGATAGAGAACTGAAAGTGATGGAGCATGTTCGGAGAGTCGGATATATCACCAACTCCATGTGTAGGCAACTGATGCAGGTGAGCGATGCTGCCGCCTCCAAATTACTGCGTAAGCTTCGAGAGAAAGGATTCTTGAAAATCGAGGGCCGAGGCAGGGCCACTCGCTATATCGCTATTCCTCATGGGATAGTAGGCGAAAGGGTTGGCGAAAGGGTTGGCGAAAGGGTTGGCGAAAAGGTTGGCGAAAAGGTTGGCGAAAAGGTTGACGAATCAGGCACCGAGTGATCTTCCGACAAGGACATGCTTTCTACACGAGGGGTGTTTAGAGGAGGCAATTCAGCAATGAAACAGACGTGGGCGCTATTCACTGTCTTGGCTCTGACCGCTCTCTTTGGGTTACCCAGAGTCGGCGCGGCGAATCTTTCCATCCTTTTCTGCTCCCCAAGCGGCGCGACTTACGGTTGGTTGGATCTGACCTACCTCGAAGAACTCAACAACAAGGGCTTCGCGGTGGACTACACCGAGAAGCTGGCCGATGTCACCCCGGAGCGTGTGCGGAAGTACAACGTGCTGATGGTCTTCGACACGCCGAAGTCAGCGGAGTTCGCGGAGGTGGTGAAGAACTTCGCTGCTTCGGGCGGCGGAGTGTTGTCGATGATCCCCGAGTACAACATCGAGAAGCAGCACGCGACTGATTTGCTGAAAGCCTTCGGCGCAAGGGTTCCGGTGGAACGCATCATCGAAGACGATAAGGCGAAGATCGCCACCTTCGATCACATGCCCTACCCCGCGGCATTCACGGATCAGATTGCCCCCTCTCCCGTGAGCGCGGGAGTCAGGGGCATCTGGTATCCGTACAGCAACGCATACAATGCTCAACACACCTGTCCTATCATTGTTGACTCCAATTGGCAGGTGGTTGTCACCGCTTCGCCAACCGCGCACACTCTACCGGTGGACATGACCAAGTCCGCATTTGGGCCTCTGCAAGACGCGTTTGCGCGTCCGGAGGGGGTGAAGACGCCGCCACTGTTTGCGGTACGCTCCTACGGGAAGGGACGCGTCGCTCTCATCAGCCAGTGGCAGCAGTATTCGGTGGGACAAGGCACGAAGTGGTTGTACGACCGGCAGATACTCCGCCGAGGCTGCAAGGACAAGCCCAGCGACTTTGGTTGCCTGCTGGAGAACACCTATCGCTGGCTGGCCGAGCCGTCGCAGAAGGCCGGGGTTTCCGGTGGCTTCGTGACTAATCCGGAAAAGCTGATTCCTCCCAACAGGCGCGAAGAAGTGAAAAGACACTACGTTGAGCGCGTCTGGAAAGATGAACAACAAATCCGCGACTGGCGCCGACCCAGCAAGGACATGCAGCTCTTTCGTGGAATTATCGGCGTGAAGTCCTCTTACAGCAGCGGCAAGGGAACCGTGGCCGACTACGCGGCCGCCGCACAGCAGGCCGGTCTCGACTTCATCGTCTTCATGGAAGATTTCCAACTGATGACCCCTCAGAAGCTGGAGTCCATGAAGAAGGAGTGCGAGCAACTCTCCAGTGATAAGGTAAAGCTGTTCGCCGGATACAGCATCGACAACAACATCGGCAACCACCTTTTCACGTTCGGGCCGGAGGTTCCGTGGGCGCCCGATCGCTGCCTTACCGGTCCGAACAACACCTTGCTGAATCAGCAGTATCAGGACAAGGACGGCAAGTTCCTCAACCAGCAGGGACCCGTGCTGGACTGGTTCCTGATGGCGACTCATGTGGAGCACGCGCAAGTGGGCTTCTATCGCTTCCTGGACGACCCTCGCTCCATGCGCATCCCCGACCTGCGCACCTACGGAATGGCCGCGGTGCGGTACTATGAGCACGGCAAGCTGATGGAGGATGTCACGGATCAGTTCTTCACCACCGCGCAGGGGACGCTGCCTCCGGCTGCCGTCAGCGTGAACCTGGTCACCTCACCGGAAGAACTCGGGCGTGAGGCGGCGAGCGGCAACGCGCTGGTCTATGCCCAGAGTCGCACGCTGCAGAACATCTTCAAGGACGCGCTCCGCTGGACGCACCAGTACGATGGAGTCAACGTGTTTGCCTCTGACGGGCCGCAGATTCTGGCGTGGCCCGATTGTCACCGTGTGGGCGCGTTGGGCAGCGAGGAGTTTGTCACCGGCAACATTTTCATGCCGTCTCTGGTCTGGGTAACCGCGGCAAAGGGGCTGAAAGAGGTTTTCATCTTCAATGGACGAAACATCTACCGACGCTTCAAGTTCAACGGTGAGAAAGAATGGGACGAGACGCTGTATCTCGAAGCTGCCGTGCAGAAGAATCTGGTACTTGTGGTGGAGGACACGGCGGGTGGCAAGGCGGTGAGCTTTGCGCGCCGTTGCTGGAAAGACGGCGCGCGTGAGGTCGTATTTTGCTCGGACCATGTCAATGACTGCAAGAGCTATGGCATGTTGCTGGGGCGCGGCCCGACGGCAGTTCCAATGACGCGTCCGCCGGAGCTCCCGACCGACATCGCCGGTTACACCTGGGACGGCGGGCCGGCGGGCGTTCTGCCGATGGCGATTTTCCAAGGCACTCCGCCGGTTCTCTACGCAGAAGAAGGGACTGAGAGCGGTGATCGCTTCACCAACATTCCCCTGCTTGAGTTCACCGACGAAGGCGCCGCAGCGGTGGCCTCGGAACGAAAGGAGGTTATCGCCGATGAGGTGCCCTCCGGCTCGGTGATGAATCCCTGGCACGGCTACGGCCCAAAGGAGCCTTCCAAGCTAATGGACCACACGCTCCGCTTCAGGGAATGGCTGCCGCCCACCGTTGGGGTCCCCGAATCGGGCTGGGCGGGACCCGGTGTGAGGGAGGGATCGAATGCTTGTCTCTACCTTGCGGAGATTACCTTTAAGCAGGACATGAAGCTCAAGAACATCCTGCTGGCGCGGAACTGGCATCAGCCACAGGCATCTCCGGCAAAGATGGTACTGGGCGATGCCACCGGCGTGAAGGCCGAGAAAGACTATACGCAGATGCCCGCGGAAAATATCGCCCTCCAGCCGGGCGACTGGTTTGGGCTGTACAGTCCGAGTCTCAGCAATACGCAGATATTCGTCAACCGCGGCGCGCCGGTGGTCCTGCACGCGGGCGGCGGCCCGTCGCTGGTGATCTCCGCTCCAGTTCAGGGCAAGGCAGTGAAGGTGGGAGACAAGCTCAGCTATGAGATCGCCTCCATTACGTATCCCGTCGACGTTGAGGTGAAGGACGCGTCGGGGTTGGCCGGTACGATGGACTATCTGCGGTCTCCGGAGGGGATGCACTTGATTCGCGGCAAACGAATCCCGTCGGAGGGTCTCGTGGAGGTTGAGCCTCAGGACTTCGTCGTTGAGGTGTCGGTCCCCCGACCAAAGCGGGTGAAGAAGTTCACGCTGCCGCTCCTTATTCGCAATCTCAATCCGCGCTGGTCCGCCGGGTTGTTCCAGAGGAAGGGCTACGTGAAGGGAGAGTATGGAACCGGCGAGGACCGTTACCGCCCCATTGGCATCGACCTCTCCGGGAATGCCTATGTCCCGTTGTATGTCAGTTGGGCCGACCTGACCAGTGTGGCGGCCGGTCATCCGGTGGTCTCCGGTCCCGAGGGGAAAGATCTTTTCATCCAAGTGACACACGTCAACCGCGACCCGCATCTGTGGCACGTCTCCGTCAACAATCCCACGGACAAGCCCATCACCGCGACGCTGAAGAAGATGATGGATCTCCCGGGGTTTGACTTTCAGGAACAGAAAGTGACGATTTCGGCCGGTGGATATGTGGTTGTCCACCAACCTTTCAAGTCCCCGAATCCCGCACAATGAATCGACAGAAAGGCGGTCTTTCATCCTATGAACCAGAAAGCGAGAGCTCTGCTCTGTGTTTGCGTACTCGTGCTACCGGTGGCTTCCCACGCGGCCGCTAACTACTTCTGGAAACTGGGCGCGGGCAATTACTGGCATCAGGGCCACCAACCTATCATCGACGACGCGCGGTGGGACTGGCTGGAGATCAACTACCCCAGCGAGGAAGCCGTCGAGTACCTCAACCGGGTGCAGGCGATCAATCCGAAGCAGAAATATCTCATGCGCATCTGGCCGACTAACGGACTGGGGAACCCGAAGTACGACCTCGGCACGGCCTGCATGTTTGACTACCTGTATAAGGAAGGCGTAAGAGAACAGATTCACAACGCCATTAAAGCCCAAGTTGCTGTCTGCTTGAAGCTGAAGAACCTCCACAACCTGATCGGCTTCACCTTTCTTGAGGAGTTGCCCGGCTGGTGGGGGCTGGGTTCGGAGGTCGGTTGGACGGAAGACCGAACGAAAGTGCCCGAACGCTTCGAAGCCTACCGCGCGGCCATCGAGAAGGAACGCGGCAAGCCGCTGGTGATGGACCAAGAGACGCGGCTGTGGATCGGGAAGAAGTACACCGACACGCTGGCGGAAATCCACAAGGCCATCAAAGACGCGGCGCCGGGGAAGATGGTGCTCTACTGGCATCACAGCGGGTACGCATCTCTGGACGAGAAAGGGGCCACGCTCGAAGGACAGGGCGTTTACCCGTTCCACTTCTCTGACATCGTGAAGCCCGACTATTGTGACGGGCTGATGGCCTATCCCAACCGCCCGGAGAACTTCGAGAGACGATACCTCTGGTTCATCCGTAAAGCAAAGTGCCCGTACTTCACCCAGCTTTCGCACCCTTCGGCCATGCGCCTCACCAATTGGCCGGACGCGGTTGTCATGGCCAAGACGAAGGAACCTTGGAACATGGGTTACTTCCTCTTCTGCACCGGCGCCTGCAACACGAAACAATGGAATGACGACCCGACTGTGCCGGACATTGAGAACGTGGGGGGCACAGCCATGCTCCACCAGCGGCGCATCTGTGCGCAGGAAGGCATTGGCATGGACATCGTGCGTGCCTACTTCCGTCCGGAAGTGGAGCTGGACGCGCCGCTGAACAACTCCAAGCCCGGGGGCGTGACAGCATTGACCGCAGTCATCCGCAATCCAAAGGACCCCTCCTACTTCCTGAAGGCCGATGAAGCCGTGGCCAGAAATGTGAAGGCTTCTATCTTTCTGCCCAACGGTTGGAGTGTGGATGCGCGCCACTCCGTGCCCGCGACAGTGTCGATCGGGGATCTCGCTCCCGGCGAGCAGAAGGCAGTCACCTGGTATCTGAAAGCCGGCAAGCGGGATGCCGTAGCGGCGAAGACCCCGATCCGCGTGACAACCGCGGCGAAGGACATGCCCTCCGGTGAGAAGGTGATTACGGAAGACACCGAAGTCCCCGGGTTCCTCCCCCATGGGATTCTGTCATCGGGGACATCGTGGGTAGAGCCGGGATACCGCATTCCCTCCGACCGACCGTTCCTGATTCTTGAGGGGATGTCCTCCCCCGTCAGGAACCCCACGATCACCGACGGCGTGCAAACACTCACCTACAAGGGCGAACTGAACGCCGGGCTGAAACTGGAGATCGACCCCAAAGGTGTCGGAAGACTGTATGCCACCAACCTGATCCCCCCCATTGACACGCTGAAAGACTCCTCGGATCCCAGCAGATTCCGTTGTTGGTCCGAGGGCTATACGGTTGCAGGGGCTCATGTTGGCAAGTACATTCGCGGGGGGCTTAAGTACAAGGCCACCATGTCTGGCAAAGTGACAGGGGGGGCGCAAAGCTACATGATTCTCCGTTTCCGCGACGCTGCCAATGAAATCAAGGACATTCCCTGCCTGTTTAGCTGTCTCACAGACACTTGGAAAGACGCGGTTTCGTCCGACATCGATGTTCCCGCTGATATCGTGCTTTTGGAACGAGTTTACCTCTACCGCTACGGCAACAAAGGTTCCATCTGGTACGGGCAACCCAGCCTCGTTTGCGCAGATACTCCGTCGGAGGGGCTGGATGTTACCCCGCAACTCGTGGGGCAGCCGATTCGGCTCAGTCAGGGAGGGTTGACCGAGATCACCTACGCGGATGAAGACCCTCCGAGCAGCACGCCTCGCGTTACTGTCCGGGTTGCCAAGGAGAAGCCTGCGCATTAGAGTTGCGTGACACAGGCAGGCCCAACCGATCCTCCGTCCGGAAGAAAGGCGCGATGCACACCCCAACCACTGCTGAGACCACTTTGCCGGAAGCGACGGAGGGCCAGGCTTCGGTCACTTGGAAATCGCTCCTCGCCGGAGCGCTGCTGAGCGCGCTGCTGAACTACCTGGCCGTGCGGAGCTACGCGTCAGTCAGTCGGTACTCTGGGTTTGCCGATCACTTCAACACGGTTGGCGTCATCTTCCTGCTGTTCTGGCTTGCCTTGTTCTGCTGGGTCGTTCGGCGCGTCGGGAAAACGCTTCTGTTCACCAGCGCCGAGTTTGCCGTCGTTTACGCCATGCTGATGGTGGCAACCGTCATTCCCACCATGGGATACGGCGGGTACGTGCTTCCTCTCATCTCAGGTGTCTACTACTACGCGTCGCCAGAAAACCGCTGGAATGAGTTTCTTCTACCTCATTTGCCGCGCTGGGCGTCTCCTCAAGACAGCAACGCCATTCGTTACGTCTACGAGGGACTCCCACACGGCCAGTCCATCCCGTGGGATGCGTGGCTCGTTCCGCTGGGATGGTGGACGCTTTTCGCCTTTGGTTTCTTCCTGGTCAGTATGTCGCTGATGAGTTTGATGCGACGTCAGTGGGTGGAGAATGAGAAGCTGGTGTACCCTCTCAGTATCGTGCCCATTCACCTCTGCGAATCGGCGGAGGGTCACGACCGCTTCTTCAAGAGCCCGTTGATGTGGATCGGGTTCGGTTCCTCGTTTTTCCTGCTGTTCTACAATTTCTGCGTCCGGTCATTCCCAAAATTGATGTCCCTCAAACCGATTCCGCTCCAGTCGACTCTCCCACTGGAGCAATGGAAGACGGGACTCCTTCTCACTTTCGATCCTCTGGTCGTTGGTCTCTCATCACTCATGCCCACGGAAGTACTGAGCGGCATCTGGATTTTCCATCTCCTGGGGACGGCTGAGTTAAGCTGGCTCAGGTTTCTGGGACTCGGAGGTAGCGATCCTCCCGAGCCGCACGCCGCCGGAGCGTCTTCGGCGATGGCCAATCAGCAAGTCGGCGCGCTCTTTTTCATCGTCATTGTCTCCCTCTGGACGGGACGGGGTTACCTGAAACAGCTCTATCTCAGCATTCGGCATGGAGAAGGACTCAGTGAGAGAGAAATGCTAAGTCAGCGCAGGGCTTTTGTCGGACTCGTGGTCGGTCTTGCGATCATGGTCTGGTTCCAGCTGAAGCTGGGGTTGTCGGTGATGCACGCCGCGGTGTTGCTGCTGGTCACACTGATGATGTTCTACGGCACTTCCCGCCTGCTCGCGCAAACGGGAATGGGGCGGCTTCGGGCGGCGAACTCCGGTGTGTCACTGACCGTGAACGTGCTCGGCTCAAAGAATATCTCCCCCACCGGCATGGCCGCAATGGGAATGAACTTCGTGTGGGCGGCGGACATTCAGCTCTTTGTCATGGGCACTGGCGCGCACGCACTGAAGGTATTGGGCGATCTGAAGGTGCGGATGCGCCACGTTTTTGGCGCGCTGGTGTTGGCGTTCTTTGTTTCGGTGTTTGTGACCTATGTCGGTTACCTCGCCATCGGTTACCGCTCAGGCCTCATCCACGGGTTTGGCTGGTACTACGTCAACTCACCCCAGTATCATTGGAACTGGATCGCAGACAACATTCAGAATCCGCAACCCATTCAGTGGGCTCGGATTATGTTCCTTGGGATCGGGGCAATTTTGGCTGCGGTTTTCTCTGCTGCCCATTATCGGTTCCTGGGGTGGCCGTTGCACCCCGCCGGGCTGGCAATATGCACCACCAATACAGTCGCCAACGATTGGCTCAGCGTCATGATCGCGTGGCTGATAAAGGGCACCATACTGCGCTACGGCGGCATGCGCGGCTGGCAGACAGCGACACCGCTGTTCTGGGGACTGATCCTTGGCTCCTGTGTAGCCACCGGCACGACAGCGTTGATGGATGCCTTCATCATACGATAGCGCCTTGCTCCACTGCGTTCCGCGACGGCAAACAAACCAATGGACAGACTGAAAGAACGAGCACTGATGACCCGGGCAGTAGTATTGGGCAATTCCGGAGAGGCGCAGGCCGCGCCGGAGTTACTGGCGCTGCTGAGTAGCCCCTCGGCACAAGTGCGGCGACTGGCTGTATCCGCACTGGGTAAGCTGGCGAGTGTAGCCGACGCCACGCAGGTGGTGTCCGCGCTATCCTTTCGTCTGCGCGATCCGCATCCGCAGGTGCGCCAGTATGCCGTGGAGGCCCTGACTGCTTACGGAGCAGCAGCGGCAAGTGCGCTGCCAGACTTGCAGGACATTGCCGAAAACACGGCGGACAAGGAGTATAATCGACGCGATGCAGCGCGAGCCGTGGAGACAATCAAACAGGCAAAACGCATTGCACTGGAAGAGACACAAGTCCGCTGCCAACGATGCAATGCCATTATCTCTGCCGATGAATACACCCGCTCTTCCCGTGCCTTTCAGCGGCTTTACTGCGACAAGTGCTTCAACGAAGTCTACCTCCGGCGGCGCAACTATGACACACAGATTGAACTGAACAAGACCATACAAACGGACAAGGGTCACTGGGTACAGTCCGACGGAGAGAGCATCATCGCCAATTTCCCGAAACAACACAACATTGAATACCGCTATGACGAACGTCTGCAAATCATTGATGGCTACGCCATCCGGCCCGACTTCTATTTGCCGGAGTTTGACCTGTATGCCGA
>MNXM01000110.1 GCA_001872605.1 Armatimonadetes bacterium CG2_30_59_28
CGTGTTCGGCACGAACACCGGTTGAAAGGGGAGAAAAGGAGGGTAGCCTTCATCGTGTAGCTGCCTGTGTGAGCTACCGGACGCTGAAGCGATCCGGTGTCCTTTTGTAGGGGAACTTCCAAAACGATGCACTAGGAAGAATTCTCTCATTTCTGGTGAAGGCCACTAACTTCGTACGCCCCGGCACGCCCCTTGAATGTGCCATAATTCAGCCACTATGGCAGACACTATCATGGAGCGCAAGGGACCGATCGAGGACCTCGACCGATCCTTTGATGTCCAGTTCTGGCAGGCTCAGTCGCCCCAGGGCAAATTTCAGGCTACTTGGGAACTCATCGTTCACGCCTGCAAAGTGAAAGGCACCTCGGAGACCTGGCAGGCACGCGGTGAGGTGGATCTTGACGGACTCACCGTTGTCTTCACCGCAAAGGAGCATCTTATCGCAGCCAAACGATCCTCGGGGCGACCACAAGACCTCATCGACGCCGACCTCCTGTCCCAGACTGTACAGCAGTGATTCGCCTGTCGCCGAATCCAGCCACGGCGACTTATACTCGTTTAGGTTGAGAATCGCCACTTGTGTTTTTTTGCGTAGGGGCCGCGTCCGCCATTCGACATCCGCTGCCAGACGTCGGAATCCCCCGTCACGCGCCAGAAGACCTAATCATCCTCCCCATGGTGCTCGTCGTCTTCTTGTTCCTCGTCCTCGCCGAGTCCCACAGTCACGCCAACGATCGGCAGAACCGTTTGGCGCGAGGAGGGATCGAAGCTGCGGAACAGTCCCCCCGCCCACAGCATCACCAACAACAGAAAGACAAAGCCAACAACCGAATGAGATGAACGGATCCCGTCTTCCGCTGTCCCCTCTTTGGTTCCGTCCAGCATACTCCGGACGATGTTCTCCCAATGAGTGACGATGTGCGCAACAACGCCCAGCACGTGTACCGCCACGACGATGATCATTGCCGTGACCAGCAGCTCGCGCAGTTCCTCAAATACTTTGTTACCGCCCCGTCTAAGCAGACCGGTGAGCACAATACCGAGAAGGAGGAGCAGCATGGCATAGATGGCGTAACTCAAGCCGGGATTGTAACCGGTATACCGCTTGCCCTTACTCGTCAGAGTTCCCTGCAAGTATGCGAGGACCTCTCCCGGACCGAACAGAAACGAGCGGAAGCGCGCGTACTGTGATCCTGCAAACCCCCAGAGAATCCTGATTGCAACCATCGGGCCAATCACCAACCCCAGCAGCATGTGGACGGAGAATACGGGACTGTCGTCCCCGACCCACTTTGCGCTGCCGAATGCCGTCAGGAAACCGAACGCCAACAGCCAGTGAAACAACCGGGTTGGCAAGCCCAAATCAGAATGCGTTGCACGATGGAACCCTTCGAATCAAATTTGGCATCCCCACTCCCGCGGCTCAATGGGCAGCTTCACCACTTGTCCCATTTCTTCCGCGAGGTACGCGGCTTCAGCGACCTCGACGGTGCCGCGGGCGGCGCGCCCGTCGGTGGTAATGTTACATTCTTCGCCGCGCAGGCTTTTCAGCCACTCGCCAATGCAGCCGACGTGACCCCGCCAGTCGCCGATCTTCACCCGGGTAAACCCGCCGTCATCCTTCTGCTCATAGGTCCAGGGGACTTCCTGCTGTTCGTGCAGCCTGACGAAAGTGCCTTTGCCCAAGGTAAAGTACGCCTCGCCTCTTGTGCCGCACACCTGCGCCATCTCGTACCAGAGAGCATTCTTCCCCTGATGGGACTTGGTCCACCAGTTGATCGACAAGTGCGCGAGAGCGCCGGACTTCATCTTCGCCGTGACAACGCCGGCAAACTCCCCCTCCATGCGCGCGGGGATCGTCTTCGTCATGCAGGTGACCGACTCAACTTCTCCCCCGTACCAGCGGAGAGCGTCAATTTGGTGGGTGAGACAGCTCATGATCGCTCCACCGCCAATGCCGTCACGCGTACGCGCCCAACTGCCTGGGCCGAAGACGACGTTCTGGTTGTGATCCAGTTTCCACCAGAAGATGTCTCCCAAAGCCCCGGAATCGACAACCTGCTTAAGCGCCATCCACTCGGAGTCGTAGCGACGGTCGTGACACACGGTAAGGGATACCCCCGCGCGGTCGCAAGCCTCGATCATCTGGTCGCACTCGTGGATATTGCGGGCCATCGGCTTCTCCACCAGCACGGGCTTACCGGCCCCCGCCGCGGCGATGGTCGCGAGTGCGTGCAGGTTGTGAGGAAGGAGGATGTCCACCGCGTCGATGTCGTCCTCGGCGAGGAGATCGTGGTAATCCGCTTCGACTCGCACTTCATCACCAAAAAGCTGTTGTATCCACTCCACCTGCTCGGGGCGCGGTTCTGCCACGGCCACAACTTCGGCCTTGTCGGTGTGTGCCCGGAACCCGGCCGCGTGAGCGCCAAGAATGCCGCCTCCACCAAGTATGCCAACTCGAACTCTTCTGGTCACAGTACTGCTCCTTGATGAATATTCCCGCTTCGTGGCGGGATAGAGGATGAAGAGAAAGCGCAGGTTCCGTGCGCACCTCGAGCGTGGTTGGGATGTCGGTATTCTTTCCAGGCATCAACAAACGCACGTGTGTTCCGCCAGGCATTTTCCGTGTCTTCGCGCACGTTGTCAACCGGGGAGAGAATCAAACCCCCACCGTCGCCGAGGATGTCGACGGCCTGCTTCACGGCCTGTCGGGTCTGCATCTCGGTGCCCATCTCCACCGTTACCGCGCCGCTGACGCCGCCCCACACTGTTCGCCTCTTGTCCATGAACTTCCGCTTCACTATGCTCAGGTCCGTGCCCTTACCTTCCTTCGGGTCGAGACCAATCAGCACGTCGATGCCGGTGTCGAGGATGTCGTCAATGATCGGCAGAAACGCGCTGGTGATGATGTAGCCGTACTTCTTCCCGCCCTGATGGACGAGGTCGACTTCACGTTTGAGCACCGGGGCCACGAGTTGCCGGTAGGTGTTGGGTGTCCAGAACTCGGTGGTCTCGTACCAGGCGCGTCGCCAAATGATGTCTGCGTCGGTCACATCGAGGTAGATCTCGATCTGCTTCAGGTTCCACTCAAGGATAATGTTGGCGTATGCCTTGATAATCTCCGAGTTGGTCAGAGAAAGCGCCATGATCTCTTCGTACCCGGAAAGCCACGCCATGCAGTCGAACCCCATAACTCCAGCGTCGGTATGAAACCCCGGTTCCACAAACCCCTTCCACCCACCGACTTGCAGCGCTCGATGTTCTTCGGCGATGCGTTTGGCTTCGAGTGCGCGGGTCTTGAGATACTGGATGTCCTCGTCACGGAACGGACCGAAGACGTACTTCAGCTTTTCGAGGTCTTGCTCCGGCTTGACGAGAATCTCCTCCGCGCGCGTGACGATCCAGTCGTCAAACAGAGGGAAATTGTCTTCGTGCGGCCAGTTGTCGCGTTGTCGAACGCGTCCTGTGAGAGGTCCGGCGGGGGTGTCAATCCGTCGGCAGAATGCCTTCTCGCCGTTCCGCTCTTCCGTCCATGTATGATGTTGCGCGTCGGGATGCAACGAATGGCGCAGATGACCGACATAAACGTGGGCGTCCAGGCCCATGTCGAGTTGCCGCTCGACGTATTCCCGCTCGCTCTGAACCTTGCGATAGAGATTGTGGAAGAGCATAAAGGAACAGGGGATGTAGTCGACTGCCCGGTATTCCAGCGTTGCCAGCATTCGTTCTCTTGAAGTCATGTGATCGCTCCGCTTCAATGGGGGGCTGGCTTGTAGACAACCCGGTACTCACGTCCGTTTTTCCGCGGGTCACTGTTGTCGGACGCGGAGAAGTAGAGGCTCCGTGAACCCCAGTGGCTGTAACGCCCCTTGCCATCGGTGCGAATGGACGCGTGCGAGGAGTGCGCCGGACCGAGGGTCTTTCCGTCTTCCAGCAGAACAAGGTCGGAGTGACCACCGGCAACGTCACTGGGAGAACCATGCTCCATCCCCACGATGTAGCAGAAGCCAATCTCAGGGCGGACATTCTCCAGGTTCAGTGTTTCCTCAAAGGGAGCGGGTGTTGCCTCATCGAGCTTGAGCGACCAGACGGCCGCCTCATCCATGCCGGCGTCCTGCAACGCCTTCACAGCGTACGGCAGACCGCAGAGGTGGTGAATTCCCGCCATGTAGACGTTGTTTACACCCCACTGCTGCGCGGTGGTCAGCATCTCATCGAAGGACATTGGGCGGAGAGCCGACAGATAGTTGTCAGGGATAGGGATATTGACTGCCCCACGCGGCGTCGTCCAGAGACGCCGCAGGAGCGCCACGATCGTCTTCGCGTAGCGCGGGTCTTTGGTGCGCTGAGAGGCGAGAGAGGTGAGAATGAACGGCAGATAGCCAGCATCCTCCCACGAGCTCATAAACCGTGGCTCCAGATGGTCGAGACTCTGAATTACAGCCACCCACAGCTTCTCGGCGGCGGCGGGAGGCGCGCTGCACAAATAGTAGAGCAGGCTGACGCTGGTGTTGGAGACGAACCGGAAATGGCGACCCGTGCGGAATTTCCAGTCCTTGTCTTCGTAGCCGCGCAACTCTTGCGCGACCAGATCATCTGCCTTTTGCTTGTAACGGTCTTCGCCGGTAATCTCCCACATACGAATCATGCAGCCAATGCCATCTTCGTTTTCGACAGGGGCTTCGCCGGTGTAGTGGAAGTTTGCATACTCCTGCACCACATCGTAGGCGCGCTCATCGCCTGTGAGGAGGTAGTAGTCGATGGCTCCGTGTGTGGCCGTGCCGTAGCCACGCACGCCGTTTCCCCAGTGCTGCTGGTCGTGTCGGTGACCACCGCCCACAGAGTAGGGCTCCTTCTCACAGTAATGACAGGTGTCCACCTCCATCACGTGTCGCGCCATTGCCTCCGCTGTGAGGAAAGTGGGGTAGTCTCCCGTGCGCAGGTACTGGAGAAAAAGCGAGTGGGTGAGCGTGCCGTCGTTGCAGAGCCAACCCACATAGCCGCGGCTGCACCATCCCTGCGGAGCGACATAACCGTAATGCGAACGAGTAGCGTACCCGTGAAAAAGAGTGTCTCCGTAGTCGATCATTCCGTCCCAGTGGAAGGTTCGCTGGTTGTGACGGATCCACTCGACATCCACGTTCTGGAGTCCTTCGAGACGCGGATAGCCCTTGGGATCGGCCACGGCAAACGGACCGAAGGCGTTGGAGTCGGCGTACCATTGGGGCGAGCACTCCAGCAACAGCGGAGCGTTGAGCGTCGCCGCCATCGCCTGCGCGCTTTGCGCAGCGGGTGGCCCGTAGCTCACCGCCATCTCATGGGTGACCCCCACGCCCTCGCCGCCATACTCCCACAGGCTCCGGTCATAGTGGTACACGTTATCAACCTCGTCACTGCGTCGGCGGAGGTCGAGCACCTTGCCGCCACTCTCGGGCCACAGATAAACAGTCATTCCGTTGAAGTCAAGCTGCAACTCCTTCGGGTGCATCTGCCAGAAATTCCGCACAGCAACGCTTAAAGATGACTTGCCGTCGGCTATAGTCGCCCATCCGGCTGCGTCTTTCCCGTTTGCGATCGCAGCGCCGTTGCGAGTCAATGAGTAGCCCACGGTCTTGTCGAGAGTATGGGGAGCGAGATGGTAGATCTTCTTCGGCCCGACCTCAAAGAGATTAACGCGGTCATTCCCTTTCAGATTGCCCGCCTGGGCAGTTTCGGCTCCCAACTGATAAGAAACGCCTCCACGAGGCTGCCACGGGAATCGCAAGCTGAGATTGCGGATAAAATCCTCTTTGGGCTTGCCCGCGTAAACGAACGTATGGACAATTCGCAGTTCCGGTCGTCCGGCGTAGGCGTGCGCGCGAACTACATATTTCAGCAGGCGACGCCCGTTGGTGTTCACCAACCAGCCGCTGAGTTTGACAACCGCGTGGAGATCATTGGAGTTCTCAACCTCCGCCTTGTAGTCGCCGCTGGCATCGGCAGTGAACCGCTCGCGGTCACCTCCTGCCGCGTCTCGCAGCCAGTTCTCCTCTTCGGGGGGACCCGGCGGCGTGTGCTCCACCTCGCACACGAATTCGCCGCCGGCACTAACAACTTTCGTGTCGGTCTTGCCGTCGCCGTTGAGGTCCGCCCACGCCGCAAACGGCAAGCCGAATTGTCGCTTTGAGAAGAGGAAGCGGGATGGGCCGGTGTCGATGGTGACGCTGTCCGCAGTTTCTGCAACTGCCACCTTGGGTCCGCTGTGTTTCCGCGCTTCACCGAGAATCAACTTGAGCTGTGTCTCGCCATCAGCGGGAACGTCCACAAGCGCATCCACCAATACCCACTTTACGCTGCCGTCGTGCCAGCGCGCGGTTGGTCGAACGTGGCAAGGAACAGACCGGCCGTTCGAGTGAAGCAGCGTCGCTATCTGGCACTCCTTGACCGAGCCAATGGGCAACGGCACACCGCCCCGCACCGGCGCGCCGGTTTGAGGTATACCTGTATAATTGTGGACGGTAAGGAGTACTGTCACAGCTGATAGAAGTTCCATGTGGGAAATATAGCACAATACCTTGTGTCGGACAATGCGCGATGGACTGCAGATCTTCCATGCTGGTATCCCCCCGGATTGCGACGGTGGCACCGGTTGCCACGTGATGTTGTTGAGCGGTTGCTCCAGCGATTCACTCAAACACCACCCACCCCAAATCCGCAGGGTTGTCGGCGCCAAGGCGGAGGCGGGGGTGGAAGGGATGTTGCTCGATCCAGAAAAAGCCAACATTGTTTCCGCTGGTTTGCTCACCGGGGAGTAAACGCTGCACATCGATGCGTATTGGCGTGAGGGTGGCGGGGTCGAGTTCGATGGATGCAAAGGGAATTCTCATCGTCCCCTGCCACCCGTCGTCTGCCCTGACGACCGTCGCCCCAAAGTCGCCTTCGGTTGATGTGCCCCCCCCTGCAATGACAACAAATCGTCTGCACGGATAGAGGCGACGCGGCTCAAGTTTGAGGATGACTGAATCAGTGCCTATCGCGGTCGATGTGTTCTCGGCGGTTTCGAGTTCCAGTAGCGTGTTCATGTTCGGCTCGACACAACGAAATAGCAGGTACAGCGCCGCGTCATCACGACAGACGGCCCACTTGGTTTTTCGGTCGTCCGTCTCCTGACCAGGCGCAAGGTTACTGACCTCGCTGTAGCGGAATTCGACGCCTTCGGGGAAACCGCGTTCGGGGTTCTCCCAGCAACTTGCGGCGTCGGGGACGCGCCGACAAACTACGGAGGGGCCGGTAATCTTCCTGCCGGTATACTCAGGATTGAGCAGTTGGCCGTTGCGAATCGAGTGCTCAAATTCCGAGAAGTCCGTAAACAGAACGTCCCGTAACTGCTGCATTCTCCACCGTATCTTCGCGGGATAGTACTTGTAGCCTTCCGCCTCTGAGTGGAATCCGAGGCGGGAATCGCGCTCGCACAGCGCCAGCAGTGTTTGGTTGTTCGCTAATTCCTCTTCAGCAATGGACCTCATCTCATCAAGCAGATCGAGTCGCTCCAGTCCGTCCATGCGTAGCATCTTCTCGCGCAGGTCGTAGAACCGGAAGATGTTGTATCCACTTCGGAACTGGATCGCGAGGGCCTTGGCGACCCCGATGTCCAGGAGTCGTTGCCGATCGTTGACGTACCGATGCTCAATGCTCTCAAGGAGTGCCACCCCTCGATCCCACGACTCGGTCATTTGCCGCGTCAACTCCAGCACCTGTTCAAGGGTATGGCTGGGGCAGAAGGATTCGCCAATCCGATCGCCACCGGGGGGGAAAGGCTCAAGGGTGTGAGGAGAGGATATTTGCCACGTAGGATTCAGAGGCGCGTCTTGCGGCTTGAGAAGGAGCGGCCACACGGGGCCATCGTGCACGGGCCCATAGTATTGAAACATATTCGTTAGCGGGTAATTCACGTAGCCTTCCGTAAAGCGCCGCCAGGCTTCGCAGACGGTTTCTGCATCATCGCCCCAGTAGATTTGCGCAAGCGAAAGAAGGAAATCTTCCGAGGACTCGCTGAAAGGCTCGAAGGAAAGCTCCCCTGCGGCTTTGTTCATCAAACCGGGATAGTTGCCGAAATACCAGCACAACATCGCTGTGTCCACGCCAAGCTCACGCATCGAGGAGAATTTCTGATGGAGTTGGGCAGGGATCGGGACGAAAGGAACGCTGGCCACTTCATGGGAGCAACCGGTCTGGATCTTTGCAGACACACGGGCGCCATGATCCCGGGCAGTGCGGGCGACGCGGACGAATCGGTCACTCGGACCCGGAGCGGAAAGCCAGTAATCGCCCCCCGTCTGAAGTGACCCAAGTTGCTGTTTCTTCACTCCACTCTCAAAGTTAAACTGGAGAATCACGTTCTCTGGCGTGTGAGCGGGGATTTCATAGACCCAATCCGCGAGATCGTCGGACTGAGGCATATACAGCCAACTGATGAGAGCGGCCTGCGGGTTGGCGTCGCGCATCCCGCTCTCCATGGCGGAAAGGGACGCGTGCAGTATTTCCCACGGCTCCTTCTGCGAACAGACCGGACAGTGCATCGTGCCCTGTCCGGTTGCAGCAAGGGCGCTCAAGCAGGACGTGCTGCGCTCTCCGTGGCTGATATTGATCAGCCCCCCCAAGTTGGGTACCGCGGTAAAGATGCCGTTGACGGCTTCGTAGAGGTATGTTTGCGCAGCCTCGGAGAAGGGACAGAAAAGCAGGCGGCTGTCGTAGGTTGTGCCACCGCGGCCCATCTCCGGGTGTCTCGTCAACACCGGACTGTCCGGCTCCCACGCTCGTGGCTCGATGCAGAAAACGTAAGTTTGGATGCCGTAGCGACGACACTTGTCGACCGTTCGGCGCAGCTTCACCAGACGCTTCTCCGCGTCCTGCCCGTATGCTGGCGTGATGGAAGTGTTGCAGAGGTCTCGGAACTCGATCGTGAGCCAGAGACCGTTCACTCCGTCATGAGCCAGGCGGTTGAGGTATTCATCGGGGTAGTAGTCCACCTCGTCCATCAGTTCATCACGGTTGCCGGGGGGGCGTTTGATGGGACCGAAAAAACACCGGGAGATACGGCGCCGAATGAAAGGACTTCGCTCAGCGGTTCCAAGGGGCAAAAACGGGCCGCCGGCGCGCAGCATTTCGTCCTCGATGAAGAAAATACCGCGGCGGATGCCTTCAGTTTCTCCGGCGAGAATCCGGCAACGGTGAGGAGTGACCTCAACGTGGAAGGTCTCGGGAATGTCCGTGGGGGTGTAACCCGTCTCGATGGTGTAGTCCGCCACCAAACAAACGTCCCCTGTACGCAGGAAACGCTTGAGGTCATCGTAGGCGGTGGCAAGGAGGCCGTCCGGATCGTCGGAGCCTGCGACGATTTTGGCGCCATGCCTCAGATCCGCTTCACTCGCGTGCGGCGGGCGAGCGGCCCAGTGATGCGCTTTCCACAGCGGCTCCTGAAGTTCATGGACAAATTCCCATTGATCCGCTGTCGGTTGAGGTGGAAGGACTTGGCTGAACATGGTTCTCTCCTGTGACGGGAATCCCCAATCCCGAATCTACAATAACGCACCGACCATACTCGAAGTCCGCATTGGTGTCAATGCAGGAATTCGGTGATTTGGGTTGCGCGCGGTTTCCTGCAATGCCACACTGCCCGCGGCGTAGAAGGGGAATCCTTTCCCCGATGGTGCGTGCCCGATCCTCGGGATCGGCAAGCCAGAGCCGCACTCCGATATCCGCTTTTTTACTGTAGTTCGCCAAACTGCGGTAATCTGGTATAGTCCAGAAATGGCGCGAGGGCAGGCGAGCCCGCATTGCGAACACATCGACCCGCGTACCCGGACGCCACGACAGTATGTATGAGGGAGGATCGATCATCATGCCAACGCCTTGCACGCCACTACCCCTGCGCAGATTTCTCTGCGCCCTGCAAACACAAGCGTCGCTGTTCTGGTGTGCTTGGTTGTGTGTCGCAGCAGTGGCCGCGCCCGCCTTGCCGAACTCAGTAGACATGCGTCTGCCGAAGAAGCTCATCGCCACCGGATGGGACAAAGCGGATACTCAGCGTTTGCGGGAGAACATCAAGTTGATGGAGCAGCGCCCCTTTGATGGCGTGTTCTTCTCCGCCGTTGGGAAGAATGATGCTGGCGCGCCGGTGCAACTTCGGCCCGCTCACAGCAACCAGGCGTGGAAGCGGGAGTGGTTTCAGAACTGCATCGCTGATCTGAAGGCGACAAAATTCACGCGCTTCACCGACAACTTCGTGAGCATCGGGGCGAATCCCGGTGATGTCGACTGGTTTGACGACGACGGGTGGAAGGCGGTGGTCGACCACTGGCGCATGGCCGCGTGGATCGCGAAACAGTCCGGCACTCAGGGCGTTCATTTCGATCCCGAGCCGTACACCAAACCATACGCTCAGTTCAGCTACCAGGCGCAGGCGGAGAAGGGGAAGCATACCTTCAATGAATACTACGCCAAGGCCCGCGAAAGAGGACAGCAGGTGATGCAGGCTGTGGTTGAAGAATATCCGGGCATAACCGTCTACTGCTACTTCATGAACAGCGTGAACATATCGGCGACAGGTCAGAAGGACCCGCGGCAGATTCTGGTCCAAAGCGGCTACGGCCTCTTCCCCGCGTTTATCGATGGCTGGTTGGATGTCGCACCTCCCGGAGCGACCTTCGTCGATGGTTGCGAGACGGCCTATCACTTCAACAGCGAGAGGGAATATATCCTCCACGCTCTTCACATGAAAATAGCCTGTCAGGAACTCGTCGCGCCTGAGAACCGCGCGAAGTATCGCGCGCAGGTGCAGGCAAGTTTTGGTGTCTATCTGGATGCCTACTGGAACCCGCCGACCTCGCCATGGCACATCGACGGACTGGGTGGCTCTCGGGTGGAGCGGCTGCGAATCAACACCACCAGCGCGCTGCAGGCCGCCGATGAATACGTGTGGATTTACGGAGAAAAGAACCGTTGGTGGCCGACCCCGAACGGCGGCGTGAACAAGGAAACCTGGCCGGAGGCGTTGCCCGGTAGCGAGGACGCCTTGCGTTTCGCGCGTGATCCGGTGGAGTTTGCGCGCGCGAAGATTGCCGAAATGAAAAAAGCAGGAATCCTCATCAACCTGGCCCGCAACGCCGACTTCGGTTCAGACAAAGTGGAAGGGAACACCGGCGTGCAGCAGGACTGGAAGGAAGGTGGCGCGCCCGCAGGCTGGAACGTGTGGCAGGTATCGGACTCGCAAGGCGTCTTTAGCTGGGATCGCGAAGTGGGCGCCTCCGCGAAGGGCGCGGCCCGGGCGTCGAAGGTGGTGAATGGGTGCTTCATCCAAGTCGCGGACGCGAAGCCTGGTGAGCTGCACGCCGTCCGCGCGGTGGTTCGCCTTCAGGGAGAAAGCGCGGCTTGGGTTCGCGTCCGGTGGCAGACGCCGGAGAACAAATGGACGCAGGTGGGCCAGGACGTTATCCTTCCGGTTGAGCAGACGGACGACGAATGGAGGGAGGTCTTCGGGGTTGCTGCGGTACCGGAGGGAGTTGGCAAGATTGTCCTTTTGTTGTCTATGGCAAACCAGTCAGCAGCGCAGGATGTGGTTTGGTTTGATGATGTGGAGTTGTACCGCCTTCAGTGAGAATTCAGACTACCGCTCATACCGCGGTATCGGGAGTGGTTTTCCCTCCGACGCTGCTTGTGCGCCACGGATGACCGCCGCGGCGGAATTCGCGCCGTCGAACGCGTCGATGAGGGTGGGTCTGTTCTCGATGATCGCCGTGAGGAAGTCCTCCACTTCCGGTTCATAGGGGTGTCCGCTGGGTGGCTCCACACGGAGGGCGCGGTATGCCTCCGGATGAGCCTTCAAGCAGATGGTGTTCCGGTTCACGGTACCTTTCGTTCCGTACACAATGAGGTTGTTCAGAAACGCGTAAGGCGCCACGCAACCATAGCTTACCGCAACCTTGGCGATGGCACCGGAAGCAAATCGGAAAAGGCACACCTGGCAATCATCATTCACCATCTGCGGGAATGCCTTCCGATTTGAGAAACCCGTCACTTCCACCGCAGGCTCTCCGGCAAACCACTTCAGCAGGTCGAATGGGTGCCCGCCGCCACCCACCATCGGGATCTCCTTTTCCAGATACCAGTTCATCCCGATGTTCGGGTCGAAGCGCGGGGCGTCCCCCTGAAACCGCAAGTTGTGCACATAGTCGCACTCCATGTAGAACAAGTCCCCGAGAGCGCCCTCCTGAACCAGTTGCTTCACCCGGGCAAACACTGGATTAAACCTCAGAATATGCCCCACCATTGTCTTCTGCCGCGGATGCCTTTTCGCTGCGTCGACCATACGGTTCAGATCCTCGATGGAGTTTCCCATCGGCTTCTCGACGAACACATGCTTTCCGGCTTCCAGGGCTAACACGAATGGTTCTGCGTGCAGATGATCGGGAGTGTGGATGGAAATCGCGTCGATGTCGTCTCGTTCGAGGATGGAATAGTCGTGGTACTGGCGGGGAGCGCCGAACTTCTCGGCTGCTGCCGCGGTCTTTTCCGGGGAGTAGTCGCACACGGCCACAACCTCCGACAGCGGCGATCGGCTGTGGGCGGCGATGTGCGCCAAGCCGTTGTGCCCAAGTCCAATGAATCCAACACGAATACGTTGCATTGCATTTCTCCGGTCTTCGTTGGTTTCGTTCAGCGCAGAAGATCTTCTTCCCACTTCTCGCCGCGCTCAGAAGTTTGCCCTTCGAGAACTGCGACAAACGCGAGAAGCGCCTGGCGCGCGTCGCCGACGGGATAATAAAAAGCGTCCCAGTTCTCGCTATCCTCGCCATCGTGGTTAGGGATCACCCAATCGAAGCGATGCGCGTACTGAAGCTCTTGGAATGCACACCCACAGCGAGTCTCGATATTCTCCAAATCCTTGAGCGACAGGATGCCTTTCTGTTTTTGGGTCCGGCGTAACAATTTGCGCCGCATGACATCCGTCACAAAGCTGCGGAGATCAACGCGCCGCTCCGGGAGTCGCAGGTCGAGGATTTCTTCTTTAAGGAGCGGCGAGATGAAGGCTGATACGGTGTCAATATCAGCAAGGAATCCCGAGTCCTGCATCGCCGCGATCACGTAGGGGTTGCCTTCGAAGAAGGCATCATTCCCTTCGTTGAGAACATCCTTGACGCTCTGCAGTTCCAGCGCCTGCAGATCGCTGCGGACCTCGCAGACAAGAAAGCCGTCGCTGCCCCGCAGCCCCTCGATCTCTGCGCGGGAACGGAAATGGTAGGCGACACCGTCCTTCTCGCCGGGTCTGGGATCGCGGCTGTTGTACAGCACCAGCGGCTTGAGATGCTCCGCCTGCTCCGGGTACAATCGCTCCAGCGCCTTATGCAGCGGACTTTTCCCGATACCGGAAGGTCCTGAAAGAATCACCAACCGTGGCATCGTTTACCTCCCCTTTGGATTCATTCCGCGCTCACCATTCTCCGTGAGTACGTCGTTTTTTCCAATCAGATTCCTGGCGCACTCGATGCCCGACTCGACACGGCGGAACCTGCCCTCGAGCTGAACCGTTAAGAACTCGTCCAACAATAACTCCGCGTTTTAGCAGCAGGCATCGCCGTCGTTCCGAGGCGTTCGGCTGAGCTTGACGCGGAATTATTGTTGGACGAGTTCTTAACGGTTCAGATGGCAACGGGAAAGCTCCCAGTGTAAAACTGGAGGGCTTTACTCCCAAAGGCGCCGTGTGAACGGTTACCTCAATGGAACGTTCATGGGTTCATCTGCGCGTAAAGTCGCTCAGCGTCCTCTCTTCTGCAAAGCTCCGTCCCGGGCGTCATAACCGCCGCCGCCCCCGCGGCCACACCGAACCGGCCCGCGTCACGCACCGACATTCCCCGCGCCAGTGACAGCACGATGCCGGCAACCATGCTGTCTCCCGCACCGACGGTGCTTCGGACGGGCACAATGGGGTTCGTGATGCGTTCTTCCACGTCGCGACTCACGCAGATCGCCCCACCCGCGCTCATGGAGGTGACGACCACTTCCGCCCGTCCCTCATCAACGATCCGATGAGCGGCCTGCCGTACCTCCGCCTCGCTTTCCACGTTGCGCCCTGTCACGACTCGGAGTTCGCTCAGGTTAGGCTTCACAAGAAACGCGCCCTTCTCCAAGGTCTTCACCAGTGTCGGACCGCTGGTGTCCACAACCACGCGAGCGCCGGACTCCCTTGTTCGCTCGTACAACAGTCCGTAGAAATTGGAAGGAACGCCGGGAGGGATGCTGCCACTGGCCACGATGTACGCAGGGGGCGGGGACATGCTCAGCAGTGTATCGAGGCATTGCCGCCATTCGCACTCCTGCATCTCCGCTCCCGGCATGACAAACCGGAACTCTCGGTTGCTCGATGCTTCCAGCACAGTCAGGTTTTCTCGTGTGGTGGCCGCTATGGAGACGCGTTGGTGATGGATACCTTCCCGCGTCAGTAGTTCTGTCAGCATGTCGCCGCTGCCTCCACCGGCCGCGTAGACGGCCGTTGAGTCGCCACCAAGCTTGCGGAGCGCGCGGGATACATTCAGTCCCCCGCCCCCAGGGTCCCGTCGCACATCGCGTGTGCGCAGCTTGTGATCGGGTGATACAATGTCCACCGCTCAACTCATGTCGATCGTTGGGTTGAGAGTCAATGTCGCAATCATTTTTGTCAGTCATCTCCTGCCGATACAGAGGACGCTCTCGGTGCGAACGTCCGTATATGGAGTCGTCCGCAAGAGAATACCACGGCCAGTGAGGAAAGTGAACCCGAACCCATTTGAAGAGAGTGAACGCCGGGTGCATCCCGGAATTACGGAGATTACCGTAGGATAAAGCTCCAGCTTTGTCAGATGCACATTGGAATTGCGGGAAAGAGATCTGCCACTGACAAAGCTGGAGCTTTATCCTACGGCGACAAAGTCGATGTATCCGCTTTTCCGTAATTCGTGTCTGTCCGAAAAATAGGGATACCTTCAAACCCAATAGCAGCAGGGTTTAACGGGGATTGTGGTACGATAGCCGTCAACGAAGATGGCGTCGGGTTCGCGAGATTCTTGCAGAGAAGTGTTGTAGCAGCGGTGTTCTGTCGATAGGGACGACACCGCCGCTCACACATCTTCGGAGGTTTTCTGCAAATATGCGAACGACCGTTGAGTTTCAGATGCGCCTGGGTACGTGCTCCGTTCGGGCAGTGAAGTTGGACTTGGACTGCCGTCATGAGTTGGTTCCCATCCTGAAAGGACTGCA
>MNXM01000266.1 GCA_001872605.1 Armatimonadetes bacterium CG2_30_59_28
AAGTTCGGGGGGATTGCCATTACCGAATCAAACTGTCAAATAGCATAACCCCCCACTACCTTTTCGGGAACTATGGGACAGTATTTTTGACCACCTACTATACAACTTGCACGCAACCATATTTCGAGGTGGAAAAATGGGAATTCCGTTACTTGATCTGAAGCGCCAGTACCAATCCATCAAGCCAGAAATGGACGCAGCGGCACTTTCGCTGCTCGAAGGTTGCTCCTTCATACTTGGCCCGGCGGTGGAGGCGTTCGAGACGAGTGTCGCGCGTTTACTCGGGGCGGAGCATGCCGTGGGTGTCGCTTCGGGAACCGACGCGCTGACGCTGGCATTGAGGGCCGCAGGGGTGGGGCCGGGCAACGAAGTCGTCACGACGCCCTTTACCTTCATCGCCACCTCCGAGTGCATCACCGCGGTGGGGGCGCGTCCTGTTTTCGCTGACGTCGACGCCGCCTCCTTCAATATTTCCAGTAGTGGCATAGAGGAAGCAATCACGCCTCGAACCAAAGCAATCATCCCTGTCCATCTGTATGGATTGCCTGCCGCCATGGACGCGATTCTTGCCATCGCGGACGCGCACGGACTAAAGGTCGTGGAAGACACGGCCCAGGCGTTTGGCGCCAGCTACAAAGGGAAGCGCGCGGGGACTCTCGGGGACGCGGGGTGCATCAGCTTCTTCCCCAGCAAAAACCTCGGTGGATGCGGTGATGGAGGGATGGTCGTCACGAACGACGACGGCATCGCGAAGCAGGTGAGAATTCTGCGACAACACGGCAGCCGGGTGAAATACCACCATGAAACGCATGGCTACAACAGCCGATTGGACGCATTGCAGGCCGCGCTTCTGCAGGTGAAGCTTGGGTATATCGACGAGTGGAATGAGGGTAGAAGGCGGAAGGCGCGCCGCTACAATGAACTGTTTTCAGACTCTCCGGTCGTTACGCCTCAAGAGTCTGAAGACTGTGTGCATGTCTATCATCAGTATACGATCCGAGTTGCCCAGCGCGAGCGTGTCATCGAGAAACTGCGCAACGAGGGAATTGGACACGCCATCTATTACCCGATCCCTCTGCATCTCCAACACGCCTACGCTGAACTCGGGTACTCGGAGGGAGATTTCCCAGTTTCCGAGGCGGCGTGCAGAGAGGTGTTGTCTCTGCCGATATTTCCTGAATTGACGGACGAAGAGCAGGTAACGGTGGCGACTACCATTCTCGAAGGGGTTGACTGACAGGTGCCGCTGGTTCCCTGCAACGCCGTCCGCAAGTCACCGAAGCAATGGGGGACAACAACTGAGCGTCCACAAGGTTCGGAGTCAGCACAGCAATATCTATGTTGAGGATGAGGGCGCCTGCCGCGTCCTTTATTTTGGGGACAATGCTGAGAGCCGGATCAACCGGAGCGATCCACTGAAGGGCGGATTGAAGTACGCCGAGCATTTTCACTGCGCTTTTCTCCTCAATCCGCATATTCACAAGGTGCTCTTCATCGGCCTGGGAGGAGGAACCGGCCCCACTCAGTTTCTCCGGTGCTATCCACGCGTACAAGTCGACGTTGCCGAAATCGATCCCGCAGTGATTCGCATCGCCCGAGAGTATTTTGGGCTAACGGATAATCGCCGCATCAGAATCGTGGAGGCAGATGGGCGCGTGTTTGTCAGGAGAACGCGCAGGCAGTATGACCTCATCGTTGTCGATGCTTACCTGACAAAGGCAAAACGTAACCTGATTCCTCCGCATCTCACCACGCTGGAGTTCTTTAGCGAAGCGAAAGCGCGGCTGTCGGAGCGGGGGGCGATTTGCTACAACGTGATCGGCATGCCCTATGGCATTACCTCGGCAATGCCGCGCGCGATTGCCAGGACGATGAAGTGCGTCTTTCCCGCCGTGCATGCCTTCGATGTGAAACCGAGCGAGAATACCGTATTGATTGCCACGCAACACCGACCGCGCGTGAATCGATCCATTCTCGTTGCAAGGGCCCAGCGCTACAAGGAGCGCGGGTCAATCCCCTTTCCGCAAATCGTGAAGACGGCCAGAAACTACTGCGACCGCCCCCTCGATATCGATAGCGCATACCTGCTGACCGATGACGATGCGCCCGTCGCACAGTTGCTCGAGATTGACGAGTGAGCGGGGCAAAGTGAAACCCCCCGACCGCAGATGCTACGCCGCCGCCGACCCGTGGTCGCCCCAACGCTTGCCAGGCGATCCCTGAAGAAAATCCTTCCTGGAAGCAATGAGAACCTGGTAGAATTTCTCCAAACGTCGCGCAGAAGCCTCGGCTGAGAACTGCTGTGCCTTGCATCGCGCTCGCGTGGAGATTGATGAACGCAGACTGTCGCTGGAAAGGAGCGCACTCAACGTGCGTACGAAAGCGCCGGGGTTTTCGTCCACCAGGAAGCCATCCTCCCCTGACGCGATGAATTCCGATACGCCCGTTGCTCGAACCGCAACCACTGGCAGACCCGCAGCCATCGCTTCCCCAACGACCAACCCCTGCGTTTCCGTTTTCGACGCGAAGGTCATTATGTCGGCTGCCGCGTAGTAATCGCGGACCTCCTCAAAAGACACCCCGCCGACGATATGTATGCGCGACGCCAGACGAGAAGCCCCGACCTGCTCCCGGATGTCATCTTTGAGCGGTCCCTCGCCGACCATGGCAAAGTCGACGCCGGGGTGTTCCCGCAACACATGCATCACTGCGTCCACCAGGAAAGTGACGTTCTTTTCCCTGGCGAGTCGTCCAACGTAAAGAAGCAGCTTGCGGTCGAGAGGGAGCCCCAGCGCTTTTCGCACGCGTTCACGGTCTCCACCACGGATGAATTCCACGTCAATTCCTGTGGGGAGTGGCTGGATTTCTGTGACGACGCCCAGCTTCCTCAGGAAGTCGGAGACTTGTGCCGTGGGAACGATCATCAGATCGCAGTGATTGCAGTACCTGCGGATCAGGTTGGCGACAAACGGTCGCGTCATCTGTTCGGGGACGAATGTGTAGTGCAGGTAGTCGAGAAGCATCGTGTGGAACGTCGAGACCAGAGGCACGTCTGTGCGCTCTGCAAGGCTGGCCCCCACGTGTGACAGCGCAAATACGGAGTGCGTATGCACTACGTCAAACCGACGGTGAATGAACGTCGCCGCGATGCGGGGGCCGACGGGAATCGGGACCGGGTACTGGGGCACTACCGGCACCCTCAGAGCGGGGAAGCGAGAGACGTCGGGGGGATCGTCGTGGTATCCACGGTAGTAGGGCGCGTGAATATGCACGCGGTGTCCCAGCCGACGCAAGTACTGGGAGAAGGTGTCGATCGACACCACAATTCCGTTCAGCGTGGGATGGTAGCATTCGCTGAAGAAGGCGATGTTCATGCGTCAGGCGGCCCCCGATGGAGTAAAGTGTGCCGGAGGACCCAGAGCAAGCCGATCGCCAGTTTTGAGTCCTGCGCGGCCCGCCCTTCCCGCCGGGAGCTCAATCACAGAGAATGCGCCCTTGCCCCCCCAAGCCACTTTCCAGGGCGGGAGATCCGGGAAGATGGAGACGACTTCCATCTCGCGGGTCAGGAACACCGCGTCGATGTCGAACCGCATGAACCACGTGTGGATGGAGTTGCAGGGGACGATCAGCAGGGCAGCGTCTTCTGCGAGCGACTTGTGCCTGAGAAGGCCCACTACTCGACTGAGCATATTGTCAGCGCTGGCAACCGATGATGCCAATACCGATCCGTCACGCTGGATGATGGCTTTGCAGATACTCATAATGGGGGCGGCTGTTTCGAATGGCAGAGCCGGGGGCCGCCCAGTTGGATCAGAAGAAACTCGAGTTCTTGAGAATATCGGCCCCACGAATACATGCCGGTCCCATGATAACCACGAAGAGGGCCGGAAAGACGAACAACACCAGCGGGATCATCATTTTCACTGGAGCCTTTTGCGCCGTTTCCCGCGCTCGTTGTGCCCTCCGTTCCCGCATCTGTTCGGATTGCACGCGTAGCACGTTACCGATGGCAACCCCAAGTTGATCTGCCTGCACAAGAGCGGTGATGAAGCTCGTGACGTCCGGCACGTCGATACGCCGAGCCATTTCCCGCAACGACTCAATCCGCGGGCGTCCGAGTGAAACCTCCTGCATCGCTCGCGAGACTTCCTCGCCCAGCGGGCCCTTGAACCGAGTGCTGACTCGAACCAAGGCTGCGTCAAAACCCAGCCCCGCCTCCACCGATACGGTCATCAGGTCGATCAGGTCCGGAAGCGTTCTCTGAATGTACAACTTGCGCTTCTTGGACATGCTGCGGATCACGAAGTCCGGCGAAATAAAACCGACGATTGCTCCAATCATGCCAATCAGTCCGATGTGCAGCGCCGTGACGGACGTCCACCCCATGCGCCACCGGACGACGCTAAGCACACCCATCAACATGATGGGGACAGCCCCAGCCAGCACGATTTTGAGGGAGATCCACTGTTGCGCCTGCAATCCGCCAGGGAATCCCGCTTTCATCAGCCGTTCTCTCATGCTGTTCTGCGCCGACTGAGACATGAGCTTGCCACCGAAGCCCGTCGTCTTCAGGAGGACCGGCCGGATCACGCGTTCCATGAAGGACTCGTCCCGCGAGCCTCCGCTGGCCTCTGCAAAGAACCGGTCGATCGGACGTTGTTTGCGTACTGCCATAATAAAACCTTCAGTACTCGATGTTCACAATCTTCCGAATAATCATAAAACCCATAAACTGCTGAAAACCCGCTGCCATCATCACCTTCTGACCGATGGGTGTGTGAATGAGTGGGTACATGTACTGATCCTCAGGATGCGGCGGTTTGCCCAACATATTGGTGATCAGGTGGATGACGACACCCAAACCGATGGGCAGCATGGCCAAACCGAAGCCGGTGATACGTCCCTGGGTGGTCAGCGTCCGAATCTCGCCTTGGATACGGAGTCGCTCTCGGATTACCTCAGCGATGGTGTCAAGAATCTCCGCGAGCGCCCCCCCCACCTCTCGCTGGATGAGTACGGCGGTAACCAGCAGGTCAACGTCCATGCTGTTGACGCGTTCCCCGAAGGCTTCCACGGAGGCTTCCACGGCCACCCCTACTGATATCTCGTGCGAGATGCGTCGGAACTCATCGCAGATGGGTGGGAGAGACTCGCGTCCCACCAATTCGACAGCCTGAAGGAATGAGTAGCCTGCCTTGAGTCCATTGGACATAAGAGTGAGCGTATCCGGGAGTTGCTCGTTGAACCGCGCATGCCAACGGGCAACGATCCTCCGAACGTACATGAAAGGCAGAGAGAGCGTTGCCATCCCCACGAATGCAGAGAACACAGGCTTCTTGGTGATCAGCATTGTGACGATCATCACAAGGAACATCAAGAAGCCGCTGCCGATCAGCAACTCCGACGCTCGCCAATTGGACCGCGCCTTCTTCAGGTCTTCGTCCAACCGATGCAGCACCGCGGTGCGTGACACATACTTTGTGACAAAGGGGAGCAGCTCCGCCTTGCGTGGAGCCTGCAGCAGTTCCTCGCGTTCGGCAAGGCTCATCCCCTCCATGTCGGGGGGAAGACCCCCGCGGACAATTCGCGACTCGATGGGCGTTGCCTTTTTGATCTGGTCGAGACGTATATTGACGGGGTTCTTCTCATGAGCGACGGTCTGATAGCCACCGATAAAGAGGAACAGCACGCCTCCCACCAACACGAAGACGACCAGAATTGTCAGGACATTTGTAATCGCTTCTGGCATCGATGTACCCCAGAGACTCCGGCAGAGCTGCAAATTCAAGGATGAGGGAGCGGAAGGCTACCCGGATTTGAAGATCGTCGGCGGAAGTTTGACGCCGTGCTCTATGATTTTCTCGAGACACTTGGGTCGCAGCCCCGTCGCAATCGTGGTGCCTTTGAGCTTCCCTCGGTCGTCGACCCCCTCCTGTTTGAACATGAAGAGGTCCTGCATGGTGATCACATCTCCCTCCATGCCGACCACTTCTGTGACGTAAGTCAACTTGCGGGTGCCGTCTCTCATGCGGTCGCACTGGACGATGATATCGACCGCGCCGGCAATCTGTTCCCGGATGGCTCGTATCGGCAAATCCATCCCGGACATGAGAACCATGACCTCGAGACGGGACAGCATTTCGCGAGGGCTGTTGGCGTGACCCGTGGTAAGTGAGCCGTCGTGACCGGTGTTCATGGCCTGAAGCATGTCGAGCGCCTCGCCGCCACGACACTCTCCGACCACGATTCGGTCAGGGCGCATACGCAGACAGTTGCGCACCAAGTCGCGGATGGTGACAGCGCCCGCGCCCTCGATATTAGGCGGGCGCGCCTCAAGGGTAACAACGTGTTCCTGTCGAAGCTGCACCTCGGCGGCGTCTTCCACCGTGACAATGCGTTCGTCCGTAGGGATGAACGAGGAAAGCACATTCAATGTGGTCGTCTTCCCTGAACCAGTTCCGCCGCTCACAACAATGTTCAGACGCCCTTCAACGGCGGCCTTCAGGAACTGGGCACAGTCGTTGCTCAAGGAGCCGAAGTTCACGAGGTCGGTCATCGTGAAGGGATCCTTCGAGAACTTGCGGATGGTGATCGTGGGGCCTTTAATGGCCAGCGGTGGAATGATGGCATTGACACGGGAACCGTCCGCAAGTCTTGCGTCCACCATGGGGCTTTTCTCGTCCACGCGTCGACCGAGCGGAGCGACGATGCGTTCGATGATCTGCATGACGTGCGTATTGTCGCGAAAGCGTTTGTCGCTCAATATCAGTTTGCCGTGCTGTTCCACGTAGATTTGGAATGGGCCATTGACCATGATTTCACTGACTTCAGGATCGTTGAGCAATGGCTCAATCGGCCCCAGTCCAGCGATCTCATTCAGCAGGTCCCCCACGAGCTCGCTCCGCTCCGCTCGGGACATGGCCATGTTGTCTTCCTGGATCGCGGTGTTGATCATCTCCTCAACTTGGGAACGCAGACGATCGCTGTGTTGGCCCCTGCTCAGTAGTTCCGGGTCCATCTCCTGAACCAGCCGATCCTGGACCTTCTCTTTGAGGGCATAGTAGGGTGCCACTTGGCTGCGCTGACGTTCCTGCTGCTGTCTCTTGAGGGAGTCAAATGGGTTGTTGTTAAACTTGTCGATGGTGATGGTCGGTCCATTGGCGGCAATGGGAGGCACTTTGGCCCGGATGCGCGAATCATCCGGCAGCTTGCGATCCAGCAACGGCACCTTGGAGTCGATGCGTCCCCCGATGGTGGCGGCTATCTTCTGAAGAACAGTCATCAGGTGATCGGCGTCCCGAAATCTTCGGTCCGTTTTCTCAATCGCGCCGAGCCGCTCTACCCAGATATCGTTGGGGGCATTGACGGTGATCTTAGTGGCAGTGTTGTCGTCGAGAAATTGCTCGAGCGGCCCAAAACCCATAATCTCATCAACGAATTCGTTGGTAAGCGCGTTGCGTTCGTCGCGCGTGATTTTCAACTGGTTCTTCTCGTCCAGTTCGCCGATGAGCCCTTCCAGACGGACGCGCAACAAATTCGCGTCCTCGAAAGTGGTCTTGGGATCGATCTGTCCGAGAAGGTCGTCGAAAAGCGTATGCTTCAGAAAGTAGAAACGATCGGTATCGCTCGTAGTAACCGGCGGCGAGGATGCCACAGGCTTCTGCAACTGGGTTTCTGCGGAGCGGACGAACTCGCTACTCTCAACTCCCCCATTCCCGTCGTCGGGTTGAGAGGTGCCGTCTGTGTCCGGGGTTCCAGTCTTTACCTTCTCAAGCCGCTCCAAAAGGGACATCACTATCACCCGCCTTGTCTTTCGGCATTATTGGTCGGACTGCCTGTTGCCAGCCAGGGCCGTCTATTCAGCCACCTATGGCGCCACGATTCCCAGCAACAATCAAGTCGAAAAAACGTTGCATTGGGCATGGCATGGGATACGAGACAGGCGAAGCGTCCCCTATTCCCCGAGCAGAATTCTCTTGAAGAAGCCGGCCGCACCGGGCGCCCTAGGTTTCTTCGCGCCGACGACATCGTCACCCACGTCGGGCGGCGGTTGTTGTCCCATCAGGTCGTAGGCAAGACCGACGATTCGCCTCGATATCAGCGCCTCCGGGTGCCCCAACACAAAGGGATGCCCTTCGTTAACGGACGTCACCACGATCCTGCCGTCGCTGGGAACATACGCGGCGATGCGGAATCCGAGGGTGGACTCTACGTCTTCAGGTGTGATGCCAACGTCGGCATTGGAGCGGTTCAGGATCAGCTTGATCTTGTCCGGCGAATAGAGCTGCTGAAGCATCTCCAAGGCAGTCTTGGTATTGTGCAGAGCCAGCAGATCGAGCGTTGTGAGCAACAGGATATGGTCGGATACGTCGAGAGCCGCCAACGTCGTGTCCTGAAGGAGCGAGGGAGTGTCAATGATGATGTAGTCGAATTGCTCCTTCAGTGTGTCGAGAATCTGCTCCACCAAATAAACGGTAATCGTTTCAGCGTACTGCGGCGTCGACGGGGCAACAAGCACTTTCAGTCCGCTCTCGTGGTCTGTGAGGTGGCTGCGTGTAAGGTCTGCGTCAATCTCCCCCTGCTTCTGTGCCAATCCCGCAATGGTGTACTCTGGGGAAAGATTCAGCATGAGGTCCACATCTCCGAACTGGAGATTAAGATCCATCAGAACCACAGGACCGTTGCAGTGCTGCGCCAACGATACCGCGAGGTTCGCAGCAAGCACGGTTTTCCCTGATCCCCCTTGAGGGCTGTACACCGTGATGATGTGCCCTTTGGGACCCAAGTCACCGGTGGTCGCGGCAGCCATGTGTTGCCGTGTCCGCTCGACGCGATGGAAGACTTCTGTGACTGACGTAACAAGGTCGTCCTGAGTCACCGGTTTCACGAGAAAATCACTGGCGCCGGCTCGCATGACCTTCCGCATCAGATTCATGTCGGAGGCTGCTGACAGGATGATGACACCGACTCCCGGATTCTCCAGAACGACTTGCTCCACAAGCTGAGTCGACTCCATCCCGGAGATGTTTGCATCCACCAGCAACACCTCCGGCTGCAGTGTGCGAACCAGCTCAAATGCTTCGCGGCCATCGCGAGCATGGTCGGTGATGTTCACCCCAGGGCTGCTTTCGAGCAGGCTCGTCACGTACTCGCGTGATTCTGTCGTTGAATCGGCGACAATGACATTAACCGTGGGCATTCGCCGCCTCCTTGTCGCCCGGTATCAACAATGATCCACGGGTGACGAAATATCCTGTTCGGATGGAGCGAAAAGGGCAACCTTTTGTTGGGAACGACGGTTGTCTCATATAGGGTAGTTCACCTGATTCCAGAATTTGCGGCTGCTGGGAGTGGCACGGTTCATAGGACGAGGCTTAGCGTCCTCCGCCCGTGCCTCCGGTGTCTCCCGTCCCTCCACCACCACCACTGATGTTGCTGGTGGCGCCTCCGATATCATCGGGCGTTTCCAGAGGCTCTTTGCCCTGATACTCTCTGCTCATGTCCAGACCTTCCAGATCCGTCTCGATGTTCTTGATCCGCGGGCGCAGAAAGATAACCAACTCGGTTTCGCCCCGCTGATATTCCTTGCTCTTGAACAGCTCGCCAAGGATGGGGATGCTGCTGAGCAGCGGGACCTTGTTAACGTTCTTGGAGACTTCTTCGGACAGCAGACCGCCGATGACGAGGGTGTCCCCGTCGTCCACCATCAGGCTGGAGTTCGCCTGTCGCAGTTTGAACCCTGGGATGACCGAGCCGGAGATGTTGACAGCGTTGGAAAAGTCCGGACTGCTGACCTCCACCCGCAATTGCATGACGATCTGGCCGTTCGTCGTCGCTTCAGGAAGCACGGTCAGGATAATCCCGAACTGCCGAAACTGAACGGATGCAGTGCTTGTCCCGGCGCCACCGCCGGAGGTACTCACAGCAGGGATGGGAATCGTTCCGCCGACAACGATGCTTGCAGGAATCCCCTCGATGGTGGTTATGTTGGGATTCGACAGCACCCGCGCCTTGCCCTCGGTGATCAGCGCCTTCAGTATGCCTCCGATTGGATTAACGCGTGAGAAGCCTCCCCCGCCCACCTCATCAAGGAACGACAATTGACCGTCTTCGATGGTGACCACCGACACTCCAGCGCCCGTTGTGCCAGTTGTCGCGCCCGTTGAGGAAGTTGTCTCCCCCCAGTTGATGCCTAAATTTCTTTTTGCCGTCTTGCTGATCTCGACGACCTTAACTTCCGAGATAACCTGCTGAACGATCTGCCGTTCGGGTTTCCCGTTATCCACTTTGAGGAAATTAAGCACGTTCTGCGGCTCATCGGTCAGAGCTCGTGCGAATCTTTCCACCACGGCTCCCTCTTCGCGTGATGCCACCGTGCCGCGAAGGACGATCTTGCCCTCTCCGAAGCTCAGAACTTCGAGGGAGTCGTTCTTGAAGACCTTGCGCGCCACCTTGGTTCGGCTGAGGTCTTCCTCGGAGAGCTGCGCGATTTCGGGTTCCGTCTGCGTTGCCTTGATGCCGGAAATTACCTGTGGCACGAACAGTGTAACGACCTGGCTGATGTGAGCCGCCTGTTCCGGGGTATCCACTTCTCCACGAAGGATTGCCGCCAGTCCGCCGGATTGCGATTCGACAACGCGCACCTGAACGGTGGGGTAATCCACGAGAGCGTCCTCAATCTGCTGCTGCACCAGCAGTGGGTCTTGCCTTTGAGGGGTGCCGCCGGTTGGCGGCCCCGTCAGCGTTGGCCCACCGCCAGCAGACACCGTGGGGGGTTCCAATGACACAACCTCAACCAGATACTCGGTGGCAGACCCAATGACGTCATTCTTGGAGCGAGCCTCCCACACAAATAGCGACGCTCTTCCGCTCTTTCTCCCGATAATGACGACTTCGCGCGCGGAGACAACGACAGGCTCGACCACGGTTTCGTCTGAGACAAGCACTTTGAGCAAGTCATTTTCCACGGAAATTCGACGCGAGAGTCCAAGCTCAAGCTGGATATTCGGCGAACTTCCCACCGTGAATCGTCCTGGCGACCTGCCGGGAGAGAAAAGGTCGACCTCAAGGGGTTGCGGCTCGAGTGTCGCCACCCGCAGACGGTTCCGCACGGGGGTCGTCGAGTACGATGACGCGATGCGCTCTGCCCGCGCGCGTTCAAGGTCCGACGTGACCGTTCCGTCCAGTGTGACCGTGTCTCCCTCGACGCGAACGTTGACTGTGCTCAACCCGATCGCTCGCTGAATCGACGCGCCGCGGTCGTCTTTGCCGCCAGCCGCAGGCGCTCCAGGAGATGAGTAACCCATGGGTGCGTCTGCTGCCCCGTTGGCTGATTGCTGTGTGCCACCCGTGAGCAATCCGGTCGCCCCTGTCGGCGTGGGAATCTCCGATTTCGAGCCTTTCACAACCACGTCGTACTCAATCTGAACACCTTCTCTGAAGAAGAGCACCATCGCCGTAGTCCCCGGGCGCAGACCGCGGACGGAGAGAAGACTGTCGCCGACTTTGGAGATGTTGATCACTTCCGTTCCGCCGTCAGTGACCGCGTAGCGCACGTACCCCGGCGCGGGCAATTGCACGACCTTCCCCACGGGCACTTCCAGTTTGGCTCGCTCCGGAGAGGCCTGAATGACGCTCGTGGTCAGAGCGATCGCGGTCAAGACAAGGGCGCTAAGGCGGGTGACTCGGATGCCAACCACTCCGTTGTTCCGCTCCGAAGAAAGTCCCTGTACGGGGGCGTTCGTGAACGGTAGTGATGCGACTGATAGTCTCATTGCAACCAAAGTCCTTTTGAGACGTGTTTGCTTTTCAGCGGTCTCTCATCAACGACTAAACTGTCTGCCTGGGTTCGCGCGGCGTGCCCTTCGTCGATACGTGGCTGATCGTGCTCACCTGCGACTCCCCCGCCCGACCCATCCGGTCATGTTCGTGGACGCTTGACTTCGACGGTCGATTTGTTGCTCCCCTGAAAAATCTGTACATCGTATGTATTCGACGGCGCGCTGGGAACCAGCGGAGGCGCGACGGGTGTCATCGGTATAACGGTCGTCACTCGAGTTCGCGGTGTTACCGGCGGGATGCTCGTTCGCCTGGGAGCAGGTGGAAGCGAACGGACGTGCCTCGAAGGTCTGGGTGATGACGGCTGAGACTGTGCCGGTGCAGGCGCTCCGCCCTTCTTGGGGTCGAGTGATTTCAGCGGCGGAGCAATATCGTAAAGAGCAATTTTGGGGCCCTTGGTGCCTCCGCTCGCCAGTCGTGTGCCTCCCGGCCCTCGCTCGGTTGTCAACGCTGCGGCCTCATTCGATCCGACCGGCTCTTCCATACCGGTGGTTGGCAAGGCGCTGCCCCCCGCCACAGGCGCCCCGAAACCAAGCTCCTCGCGCGGACGCAATATGACGTCGAGCATCGCCTTGTTCGATACCGCAATGCGCACCGCGTCCTCTGGCGTCACTGCCAGAGTGATGTTCTTCGGTGGAGGCGGAGGCGGTTCGGAAGGTTTTCCGCCTTCCTCTTTTGGCTTGCTCTGGGATGGCTCCGGCGGGGGTACCTTGTTCCTCTGGGCGACATCAAAGTCGTCAATCAAGGTGTTGACCGCAAGTACCAGCGCATCGGTGACAATGGTGCGGGAGTATACAGGCTCTGTTCCCGTCGGATAGGTGGCAACGACATCGACACGGTCACTGGACTTGATCATGTCGTAGAAATTGGGCTCTTTGGTCAACTGAATGACCATCGCCCGATGTCCCGGCGGAACCATGAAGGCAATGCCCAATTCATCGATGCGCCCGGCAATCAATTCTTTCTGGATTGGGTAATCTCGAATGATGGGGTATCTCGTGACGTATCCGTTGACGTCTTCGAGGCTCTTAACCGTCAGGTATCCTCCGGCTTCCTTCTCCGGCACACTCTCGATCCTCAGCAGCTCCTGTGTGAGGATGGTCTGTGGAGAAATGTCCACGGCTGCATAGACCACATTGACGGTCCGAGGTCCAGTCCGCCCCAGCGACTTATTGCTGCGTCCCTTCACGAACTTGATAGCTCCGAAGCCGACGCCGGCAATTAGTAACAGTACCAGTCCTCGTCGTAGAAGCGGATTTGCCAGCATAAGTCCTCCCGCTCAAATTACTCTAACACGCACACACACTCTTTGCCCCTGCAGGGAGACACGCACATACCCCACAGGACGACTTGTGCCATCTACCCGTCCGATTTCCCTGCCTCACTTTGACTCAAGATTATAAAAGGGGAATATCACATTGTCAATGAGGCTGATTCCTTTGTGGGAGGATGTAAACGCTCGTTCCATCTCGACGCGCCATCTCCCGCTGCGGGACAGGGAGAGTTTCGCTGTCACTCCACCAAGGCCACTTGGATGATGTTGGTACAATTCCCCGTGCTGAAACCTCCGCCTCCGACCTCTTGCTCCAGAAAAATGGCCTTCACGGTCTTATTGGGATCACCCGGCCCGCCGGTTTTGTCATAGGGAAGGATGAACCAACGGGCATAACCCACAATCTTGACGTCGCTGCGTCCGTGATAATCGTCGATGGTGGGATCGACAAGCAGCGTCGTGATGACTCGAGGACAGTCGTCTGGCATGTTGTCCCAGGTCGCGTCGGGGCACTGGTCCACCCGGTAGCTGATCCCCTGGTCGGTGGGCCCATTCTTCATTCCGGGTTCTGTCTCCACGATATTGCCAATCTTGAAGGTGCCTTGCGCTCCAAACTTCCAATTATCGCGGTAAATATTGCCGCCATTTCCACCCAGGGCGATATAATACTTATTCCCGTAGACTCCATTCCCCTCAAGGTTCAGGGGGTACTCCTGCCCCACCGTCCACGTGTTCGGGTCAATCCACGGCTGGTCCGTCTGGTCATCCCAGTCATCATTCGGTAGAGGCTTGACCGTTGGGTAGCCAATGGGGATAACCTGGTCGTCTTGACCATCGATCGTATCAGGACATCCCTGGATCGCGATGGCGTATGCGCACACCCGAACGGTGGGCTGACCGAAGAGCGCCCCGATGTGGTGATTGAGCTTGCGGCAGGCGCCGACTCGGATGGCTGACTCTGGGGGAATTCCTCGCTCGGTCAGTTTGGCATTGGTGTACGGGGTCTCCACAGAAACGTCATCGAAGTCGTTAATGTCGATCCAGTAATGCGACTTATCGCCAGCGTCGGACTGCCACTGGACGTTCACCGGATCTTGCTTGCAGTCAGTCTCAACGAGATTCCTCGCGTAATAGTTGGTGGCAGAGTTCTTGGCTGCCGTAGCATCGGGGAGATTCTGCGCTCCAGCGAGGGCGGCGGCGTCGCAATAGTTGCGCAACCGTTGACGCGTCCACCATATCCTGCCAAAGTCGATGACAAACGCGAGGAAGGCAAAGAGAACGATGGCCCCCAGGGCTAATAGAATGACCGCTTGACCTCTTGACCGTCTTGACAGTTTCATCAGTTTGGCTCCCCCCCGAGCAGCCAAAACGTGGATCGGCTTATGGAGACGCATTCCACCCACCTCCGTTTCCCTGGGCACCGCTCTCGTGCCCATTTGAGCCACCGGAACTGCTGCTACCGGAGCTGCCGCCGCTGTTGCTGTTGCCTCCGCTGCTGCTTCCGCCGCTGCTACTACTACTCGTACTGCTGCTTCCGTTGCCCGGGTCGAGACCGCCGGCGCAGTTCTCAATGGTCATAATTTTGCGGGCCATGAGAATTTTGGGGTTCATCCACATCCCGAGAATCGGGACTGCCACGTTGTCCTTGTATCGCAACTGAACGAGCAGAGGTTTCCCAAAGACGCGATCGGCGTGATTGTCCTTTGGGTCGATGTACACTTCAAGATAGTTGGGGTCGCTGTAGTGGGGCA
>MNXM01000115.1 GCA_001872605.1 Armatimonadetes bacterium CG2_30_59_28
TTGTTTCAGTCCTTCGGACTGGAAAGGCCAACCATACGCGACAGATCGGGCGTTGCCACCAGGCTAAGTAGATCGTCATGAATTCTGTCCCCATTTTCTCACCACAGAGATCACGGAGAACACGGAAATGAAGGCAAATCTTTGCAGGCATTGCGGTTTTTGAGGGGACAATATATTTGATGATTTACTTACGACGTGTAGTTGCCGTCGAACTCTGCGAGTTCGCAACCTCCCGAAAACGCCGGATGTCTCCCGTCTCATACATGATCGTCAGAGACAATATCTTCCCCACCCCCGGCAGCGTTCGCAGCTTCTCATACTCCGGTCTCACCTTCCCTCGCTTCAGGATCGCCGTCTCCAACTCCCCGACCTTTCCCTCCAGAAATGCTATCACCGATCGATTGGTTTCACCTGCCAGAAGGAGATGCTCCTCCGGAAGAAGAATCTTCAGCGTCTCCTCTTTCAGTTGTTTGAGCTGATTGCCCGTTATCTGTTGCCCCGTCTCGCGAGTGATCAGTGACTGTAAGCTCAGAAGCAGCACCGTCTTCAGTTGCACCAGAAGCATCCGACGACGCAGCAAATCCCGAACCGGACGCTCCTCCTTTGGATAGATGTAACCCGTCGGCAGAATCCCCAGCCGCAACATCTCCGCCAGAAAGAAAGCGTCGTGCTGGTCGTCGGCGTGCTTCAGTCCGGAATACTGCTCCATCCCCGCCGGATTCGCCAACTGAACCGGATACCCGTTCCCCTTCGGACTCTGTGAGTCCGCGCAGACCATCCACCAGCCAGTACCAATTGGTCAACTCTCCGAGTTGTACGTCGATTCCACCGCAAGCCCTTCCAGTTCCTCCTTGAACGGTGCCAGCGTCTCCAACACCACCGCCAGCTCGTTGGGCAGGCGCTTCTTGTACACCCGTCTCCCTTGGGCGTCCACGATCCCGTAGTACCCGTTGTTCCCGTGCAAATCAATCCCACAGTAGAGTCCCATTCCTTTCTTCTCCTTTCGTTGTTTCTGCAGAAAGCACCGCTTCTCTATAATAGCCACTCTCTGCGATTGGACTCCACCGGAACCGTGGAACTCTACATGATTATCGCGTCTTCTTCTAAATTACCGGGAAGACCGATGAATGGTGTATGCTTCTGCCGTGCGAGGTAGAGGCAATCATTGCTTTGTACTGTAGGTTCGTGTAGACTGTCTGCGCGTGAAAGGATAGAGGGATGACGACGCCAAATGACAAAGGAAGATGCGCCCCCCTCGGCCCCCCCTCGCGCAAAGGCAATAGATATTGAGGGGTAGGAGGATTTGGCCGTCCGTTGTAGAATTGGGTAGAAGAGTCAGGAGCCATCGGGGTCGACCAGACCCCGATTCCGGTTCGGCAAGTCATACATCCGTTAGGAGGAACGAGCAATGCCAGTGGGTGGAACCATGGGGAAGATTTTGTGTGTCGACCTGGACACCGGAGACATGCAGGTCGAGGAACCGGAAGATGATCTGTACCTGAAGTACCTGGGTGGGTACGGGCTTGGAGCGCATTACCTGTTCACGCGCCAGCAGGCCGGAGTCGATGCTCTGGGGCCGGAGAACATGCTGGGTTTCCTCACCGGATGCCTCACGGCAACCCCGGCGATCACCGGCAACCGGTATGCCGTGGTCGGCAAGTCGCCGAAGACGGGCGGATGGGGAGACGCGAACTCGGGAGGATTTTTTGGGCCCCATCTGAAGAAGGCTGGGTACGACGCGGTCTTTTTCACCGGAGCGTCGGCCAAACCCGTGTATCTGCTGCTCAACAACGGAAAGAGCGAACTGCGGGACGCCAGCGGCATCTGGGGCAAGGACAGCAATGAAACCGATGACATCCTTCGCGCAGAGTTTGGCAAGGACGTCGGCATCGCCTGCCTTGGGCAGGCCGGCGAACGCAGGGCGCTACTCGCGGGCATCATGAATGACAAAGGCCGCGCGGCGGGCCGGTCCGGACTGGGTGCGGTCATGGGGTCGAAGAAGCTCAAGGCCATCGTCGCCATGGGGGATCAGGCAGTGCCCTTGGCCAACAAGGACCTCGTAGATGCTGTGCGCAAAGAGCAGTTGGCCCATTTCAAGAATAACAACGCACTCTATGACTTCTTCCACGACTATGGAACCGCGGGGATGACGGCTACAGCCGCGCAAGGAGCGGACACTCCCATCAAGAATTGGGGAGGCGTTCCGGTGGACATGGTCGATCCCTCCCTCATCAGCGACGACAAGGTCATCGCCCGGCAGTGGAAACGGTTCGCGTGCGACCGGTGCCCGCTGGGTTGCGGCGGAGAGGTGAAGACCCAGGAAGGCAGTCCCTATCCTGCGCAGACTCACAAACCCGAGTATGAGACGTTGGGCTCCTTTGGCACCCTCTGTCTGAACAACCACCTCGACTCCATCATCCGGTGCAACGACATCTGCAATCGGGCGGGCTTGGATACCATTGGTACCGGCGCCACCGTAGCTTTTGCCATCGAGTGTTTTGAGAACGGACTCATCTCGGCAAAGGACACTGAAGGCATCGAGTTGACGTGGGGAAACCATGCAGGCATCGTCGCCATCACCGAGAAGATCGCTGCAGGGGAAGGTTTTGGCGCCGTCCTCCAGCATGGGATCAAGAAAGCCGTGGAGCAGATCGGCGGCAAGGCGGAGGAATTCGCCATGCACGCCGGCGGAGAAGAGCTGGCCATGCACGACTCGCGACTCAACCCCGGCCTTGGCATGAGCTACCGCGCCGATGCGACACCGGGCCGCCACACTCAGTTCAGCACCTGGTTCCACGAGGCCAACTTCGTTCCGGCTGGACTCGACAAGTACTATCCGCCGGTCGAGCGTTACGTCCACACCGGTAAGGGCGCGGCGCACCGTGTTCTCACTTCGTTTGGGCACGTGCTCAACGCTGCGGGTTTCTGCATGTTTGGCGTGTGCTCGATGAAGGCAAAGGCGGTGCCCGAGTTCCTGACCGCGGTGACGGGGAAGGAATTCGACATGGGCGAGGTGATCGAGACCGGCGCACGCATTGGGACCCTGCGCTCCTGCTTCAACCTGCGGGAAGGGATCGGCCCATTGGATGTCAAACTTCCCCCGCGCGCGGAAGGCAGACCGCCCCTCCAGTCGGGTCCGCTGAAAGGGGTCACGATCGACTCCGACACGGAGATCAAGGAATTCCTCCAGGCGATGGGCTGGGACCTCGCATCCGGCAAACCGAAAAAGACCACGTTGATTGATCTCGAGCTGAAGCACGTGGCGGACGAACTATACGCGTAGACAACGGTGGAGCCATTGACCCGTGCGACGGCCGTATTTCTGATGGGAAGGGAGTGAAGTATCATGCCAAGTCCATTCCCCGGTATGGATCCCTATATTGAGTGTTCAGCTTTGTGGACCGGCTTCCATCACAGTCTGATCACATTCGCGCTGGAGGATCTGCAGCCCAAGCTGGGGCCGAAGTATATCGCCGTGGTCGAGCGGCGTGTTACCGTGGAACCTGTGCCGAAGACGATCATTCCCGACATCTCCATCGTGGACACGGATGTTGACCGCACCTGGCAGGTGAGAGAGCCGGCGGCCGTCTACGCTGAGATCGCGGTGCTCGATGAGTTGGCGATTCCCGAACCAACGGGCAACGGTTACCTGATCGAGACCGAATGGCTCGAAGTCCCGCAGGGCTTCGTCGAGATTCGGACGATCGAGGGAGGCGAGGTGGTGACCGTCATCGAGGTGCTCAGTCCGTCGAACAAAAAGCCCGGTCGTGCGCGGGAGCAGTACCTCGTCAAACAACAGGAGGCGCTGGACTCCAGCGTCAACCTCGTGGAGATTGACTTGCTGCGCGCCGGGCTGCACACACTGGCGGCCCCGGAAGATCGTCTGCGTCCCGCCGACTACCGCGTTTGCGTGCGGTTTGGCCACCGGACGTTCACGTTCTACGTCATTGACATCAGCTTACGCAAAGCCCTTGCGCCGATTCCCATCCCGTTACGACGAAAGGAAAAGAGCATCTCCCTCGACCTGCCAGCGCTGTTCACGCGCTGCTATGACGTGGGCCGATTCGATTCGCAGGTTGACTACCGCCAACCTCCCGATCCGCATCTCAAACCGGAAGACGAGTTGTGGGCGGATGCGCTGCTCCGCGAAAGGGGTTTGAGGGAATAGGTGGATGGGCGAATGGGTGAACGGAATGGCGATGGATGATCGTTGAAGAGGTCCTTTCACATTACGACATGGGCGACGCGGAATCGGTGACTGCCGGGTCGGGTGGAACGGCGAATCAGAACTACCGCGTCCACACCTCCACCGGTGATTACTTTATCAAATGCCGTTTGCCGCGGCTGTCGTCCATCGAGCACGTTCGACTGCAGCACGGCGTTCTACTGCACCTTGCAGCGGGGAATCTTCCCGTCCAGGCCCCACTTCATGTTCGAGACACTGACGAGACGTTCCTCCGAGACGGCGACCGTTTGTGGGAAGTGACCCCATTCACCGTCGGGCACAAGTTCCGCGGCAGCAAGCGGGAAATCGAGAGCGCGGGCCTGACGTTGGGTCGCCTGCACCGGTGCTTGGAGTCCTTCCAGCCAACTGACTTCGCAGCAAACGGGCCGCTGCACGAAAATCGAAAACAGATTGAGCAATCTCTGCAGCTTGCGGAACCATTATTTGCCGAACCGGAACTTGCCGGCGTGCGCGTCGCTTTCCATCGAGCTTTTGATCTGCTGAACAGGGAGTTCTACGGGTCGATTGAGTTGGAGCTGCAACGGAGCATCATTCACGGCGACTATCACGCGCTCAACCTGGTGTTTGATCCCGCGGGACACGTGGCAGGGGTCTTCGACTGGGATGCAACGGGAGTGCAGATTCGACTACGCGACGTGGTTGATGGACTGATCGCCTTCGGTCGCAAGGAGCCGGAGAAGTCTGGTGGCGGCAATATCATTGAATTGACCCGCCCTTTCGATTTCGACCCCGGTGGCGTCCACTGCTTTCTCTCAGCCTACCACCGCGTCAAAACCTTGAGCGACCTCGAACTTCGCGCCCTGCCTCTGATGTTGCGGCAGCGCTGGCTGGGGATCAAACTCGACCCCTTGCGTCTCGGCAAGGTTGATCGGGTGGCGGCAGTCGAGTTGATGAGGGATGCGCAGCGGCCGCTTCAATGGCTCGACGAGACGGATGCGCTGGGCGTCGCATCGCTGCAAAGTCTGCTGAGAGGATGATCGCGATGACATTGAGAGAAGCCGGAGTCGTCTGGACGTTCCCCAAGAAGTGCGCCCCGCTGGATGATGTCAAGCTTGTGTTCGAGTGGGATCAGCTCGACGGCCAGGACGTTCGCTACATCGTTTCAGATGCCCGGCACCGGCGTTACCTCGACGTGACTGTCCGCTCACGACAGGGAGAAGCGGACGTCACCATCAAACCGGGCCTTGCGCCCGGGGTGCACTACATCGAGGTGGCGACGGCGGATAGCCGAAACAAACCCTATGCTCGGCGGGGTAGCTTTCGAGTGGAAGCTCGAACGAGTATCTCGTCGGACACCGGGGAGCCGGATGACTTGCTTGAGTTGCTGGGAGAAGGGCTTCGGCAGACGATCGACACCGCCAACATCGACGGCAAACCGGTCACCTACTACAAGGCCGCGGACAACTCACGAGAGAACTTCGCGTTTCCGGCGTTTGGCGTCGCCGCGCTTCGGTACTTTATCTCCGACGTGACAAGCATGTTTGAGGGGCTGTACGGTCAACAGTGGCCGAACGGCAGGCTGCCGGATCACGTCTACGCCGACGGCAACCCTCAGTGGAACGGCCAGCGACGCATCCGTACCGTGATGGCGGATCTGGAGACAAGCATGGCCGCTACCCTGTGCAAGGGGTGGGAAGCGCATGGCGACAATGAGTGGATCGCGGAGTTGCTGCCCAGGGTGGAGGCAAGTCTTGAGTACGCCACCACCGCGCCCGAATTGTTCGACAATGAACACGGTCTTATCAAGAGAGCACACACGCTGGACGAGTGGGACATCCAGTTCCCCGCCAGTGACGACTGCTTCATTGACGAGTCCACTCGTTTCGTTCTCATGCAGGGAGACACATCGAGCATCTACGAAGCGTGCTGTCTCCTCTCCGTTGTGTACGCTTCCCTCCGACGGGACGATCGCGCGGCCTACTGGCGGCAACGCAGTGAGTACTACTACCATCGCGGGAACGAGGTTTTCTGGGACGGCACGAAGTACCTGCACCACATCCATCTGGACGAGGTCGACCATGGGAACTTCGATGAATCCGCTCAGCTTGCCATGAGCAATTCATGGGCGATCACGCGCGGGTTCGCCGACCACCGCAAGGCCGTTTCCATCATTGATGAATACGTCCGCCGATGGAAGGAGGCCGGCGACCGATTCCCGTGGTGGAGCCTCCAGCCGGGGTATCCGGATGAACTTGAATACTTCAACACCTCCGGCCCCTGGTCGAAGGCGCAGGGCGAGTACGCGAACGGCGGGCTCTTCCCCTGGGTGGGAGGCGAGCTATGCCGCGGCGCGTTCCAGCATGGCCGGGAGAAGCTCGCCGCCCAATTGCTTGCCGATCTTCACGGCGTGATGCAGCGCGACAATGGCGCTCTCTTTACCTGGTACGACTTGCAGGGAAACGCGGCGATCAACGCTCCCCACCATCAGACAAACTACGACCCCTGGGGATTGACGCCGTGGACGCAAGCTCTGATTGAAGAATTGGCCGGGATCAAGTCGCTTGGCAAGGTGTTTGAGGAAGTCGAGTGCTGCCCGCGCTGGCCCGTCACAAAAACCAAGGCCGTCAGTGCGGTGGCTCACTTCCCGTCTTCCGAAACCTACTTTGCCTATGACTACCGCATCTCCCGGGACTGCATTCGGCTGCACTTCACGGGGACAGGCAAGAGGGTTTCCTTTCGCGTTCTGCTTCCGTCGCGGTGGACGGGTCGCGGCGAGGTGACGGTGGACGGCAGGCGGGCGAAGTCAAAGGTAGTCACCGTGGAAGATTCGATGTACGTGATTTTCACGACGGAGATTGATAGTGTCCGGGAAATCGTGATTGCCCGGTGACAGAATCGCATTCCCTGGTAGCAGGAAAGCTGTAGCGTGCACCCGATGCTTTGTGTAGAGTCCACCATTGTTCAGCAGGTGCTGTAATTTGAGACATCGCCTTGCCTCCGGGTTCAGACTTGAGAAGGGCACGGTGTGTAATAACGAGGGGTGAGTGATGGAAGTTTATTGTGTGGAAGGGCCGGTCATCCTATGTAGCATCCAGAGCGCGGTCAGATGTTGCTTGACAGCTTTCGTGTGTCTGCTTACAGTCTTCGCAGCCGCGGCATTGGGGAATGAAACCGTGGATGTGGACTTGGACGAAACTGCGGCGACAGGGATCGCTGACAGTTTTCTCCCCGCCGTTCTAACCGGAACGGCAGCCGGTTTATACTTTCTTGAGGACGACCACAAAGCGGCAGATCAATTTGCTCAAGTGATGGGAACCACTGCTGCGGTCACAGGATTGCTGAAGGTGGGAACCGGCTTGTCGCGCCCCGACGGGAGCCCCGATGGTTTTCCCAGCGGTCATACCTCGGCGGCGTTCGCTTGGGCCAGTTTTATGGCAGATCGTCACCCAAAGAACAAATGGTTCTACTATGGGGCCGCGGGAGCAGTAGGTTGGACTCGTGTGGAACTGAATCGGCACTACCCCTACCAGGTGGTCGCGGGAGCCGTGCTGGGTCGCCTGGTTGCGGACCACTGTACCGACGACAATAAGCGAAGCAGGATTCTCGACAAGCTGTTTTTCGAGGCGGCGCCCAATGGCCGCGATGTCTCTACAGACTTCACCACAAGAGTCACTCTCAGGAAGTTGAGTTGGTGATGAGAGGAATGTAAAGCCGATGCACTTGACTGTATCCGTAGGGAGGCGGAACCTGCCATTAGCGCTGCTGTGCGTGGCCTGCGGTTTCCTTTTCTATGACCTGGGTTACACCGGGCTTACCAGCCCTGACGAAGCTCGGTACTCGGAAGTCGCGCGGGAGATGCTCACGGGAAGCGGCTGGGTGGTTCCGCTGCTGAACGGAGAACCGCGCGTTAACAAGCCACCGTTGACCTACTGGGCCCTCGCATTCAGTTACCGGCTGTTCGGACTGAAGGAATGGGCCGGTCGTCTGGTTCCTGCGCTGGCGGCGCTGTGCGCGGTTTTCCTGACTGTGGCGTGGGGAACGCGGGCGACCGGCAGAACTGCGGGATTGATGGCAGGTGTGGCCACCGCCTCGTCCGTGTTCTTTCTGATTGTTGCCCGGCTGACAATCACGGATATGCTGCTCTGCTTCTGGTTCACAGGAGCAGTGGTGAGCGGCCTGTGGGCGTTGTCGGGCGCACGTCGGAATCCGCTGCCCGTCATCGCCTTTTTTGTCTTCGCGGCAGGAGGGACGCTAACCAAAGGGCCTGTGGCCCTTATGCTGCCAGGGCTTATTGTACTGGGCGCTTGTGCATGGGAAAAGCGTTGGCGATCCGTCCACTGGCCCGCTTTCGGATTCGGCGCAATCCTGTACTTTCTGCTCTCGGCGCCGTGGTTTGTGCTCTTGGAGCGCGCCCTTCCCGGCGCGGCGAGGGGGTTTCTGCTGGCCGAGAATTTCGATCGGTTTGCGAAGGGCGTCGACCATACGGGAGCTTCGGTTTTCTACTATGTGCCCATCATCTTATTCGGTGTTCTGCCCTGGACGACGATGGCGCCAGGGACATTCTGGAGAGACGCGCGTCAATCCGCTTCCAGCACCTTGGCTCAACAAGAACGGTTCTTCGTTCGCAGCGCCACGCTCTGGTGGTTCCTGCCTTTCGTCTTCTTCACTGCCTCAGCGACGAAATTGGCCACCTATGTCCTTCCCTGTTTCCCGGCAATGGGGCTGCTGCTGGGTCGAGCGCTGGCGCAGCAGATGGAGACCGACCAATCAGGCTCAGTAAGACGGCGGAGCTGGATCACCTCTCAAGGCGTGCTGCTGGCCGTTCTCACGGTTGCCGGCAGCGTGGCGCTGGTGCGGGAAACCAACCTCCCTGAGCGACAAGTGACCGCACTTTCAATCTGGATACTCACGGCAGGGGTAGTGGGAGGAACCGTTGCCATAGCGACCGCTCGACGCTGGGGAACGACCGTTGGCGTCCCCATTCTGCTCATCGCTCACCTGCTCTTCATCGCGGGAGTCATGCACGCTCATGCTACGCTGGAGCCTTTTGAGGAAATGCGCCCCGTTGCACTGCAACTGCGAGCGCTGGGTGAGCCAACATCTGCTCTCCTTTGCTATGGACGTTATGAGCCAGCCATGTCATTCTACCTGAGGCGCCTGATTCCCACCGTGAAAGGGGATGAACTGGAACAGCTCCTCCTGAGGGAGAAGCGGATTCTGTGTATCATTGGCCGCAACCACGAGACAGAAGTCACGAGCAGAGGATGGAAGACTCGTCGGCTGGCCGGAAACGACGATTGCAGCGTACTCGAGATCGTGGCAAATCCGCCTCCGTCGGCCCTGTTGAGGCCGGATCTTCGGGCAAGATCGATCGCTGGAAAGGAATTCTTGCGGCGGGATGGTCCAACGCGCTTCCCATGAAGAACACACGGCACACCGGTAAGCGCCCCGCGTGGCTGACCCGCCTCCGCCGCGTTCGGCACGCGAACGACGGGGTGTGGGGCAAATGGCAGCCGCTGGTGCAACGCGAATTGGCCCACGGCATTGGGACGCTGATGTTCGCCTGGACACGGATCGAGGTCGTCAACCCGGAGATACTCCGCTGGTGCATGACCCCGGGCCACGGTGTGTTGGTGCTCTGCTGGCACAACCGAACGCTCGTTCCGCTGAATTTCTTCCGCAACCGGGGAGCCTACGCGTTAATCAGCCACAGTCGTGACGGCAACCTTCAAGGCGCGATTTTCCGTCGCTTTGGGTGGAACGTAGTACGAGGATCCTCCGACCGTGACGGTGTCGCCGCCCTCCGGCAATTGGTGCGCGTTATCAAAAGGGGAGACACCGTAGGACTAACTCCCGATGGCCCGCGCGGGCCAAGAGAAGTCGTCCAGTTAGGCGCTGCTCTCATCCAGCGACTGGCTCGGTGCCCGGTCGTGCCCGTGGGCGTCGCGTTCAGCCGGCGGCTTACACTGGCGACATGGGACCGGTACCAGTTGCCCATGCCCGGCAGCCGCGCGGTCCTCTACTTTGACCAACCCACGTTGCCGGATACATTGGTGGATCTCGACATCGAGTCAACACGCCGCGCGCTGGAGGAGCGACTGCACTCTGCCAATGAAAAGGCAGAGAGAATCGCTCTGCATGGACATGGTGATTGCCCTGCACCCATGTAAACTACACTCCAGGCGTACGCGAGCCGGCCGCAGACCTCGCGAGCCTTTGTCCATCCATTCTGGACTCGGAGTTCTCCTCGACTCGCCCCTGCCCAGGTCGCAATCCCTCTTGAGGCAACTCGCGCACTCTGGCATAATGCGGCTGTCCGCGAATCACGGTCGTCGCGACTCACTTCCGAAGGGGTGTTCAGCTCATGATGTACTCAATGGCTCTATTTCTCACAGCGGTGGCATTGTGCCTGACTCTGACAGGTTCGGCAGACGCTCTGATATTATCCGCGCAGGGGAAGACAGACTACGTCATCGTCACGCCGAAAGATGCCATTCCTTCAGAGAAACGCGCCGCCGCCGAACTCGCGTCGTTTCTACAGCAAATCGGAGGCGCGCAGTTCGCGATCCAGGACGACACCACCGCGTTGCCCCCGAAGGCGGTGCTGCTCGGCAACACCTCACACCTTTCCAAGTTGGGCGTTACCCCCGACTGGACGAAGCTGGGCAAGGAGGGATTCCTGCTGCAGACGAAAGGCGAGCATCTTATCATTGCCGGAGGTCGGCCGCGCGGCACGATGTATGGCGTTTATGCCTTTCTCGAAGAGAAGTTAGGCTGTCGCTGGTATACGTCGAAGATCAGCAACATCCCGAAGCGGGATACCATCGCCCTCCCCGACCTGAACGAGACTCAGATTCCCGCTCTCGAATACCGTGAGCCGTTCAACACCGACGGCTTCGACCCGGATTGGGCTTCGCGCAACCGCTGCAACAGCACCGCCGCGCGGCTTACCGAGGAGCACGGCGGCAAGATCGTTTACGATCCATTCGTTCACTCTTTCTATCAAGGGATGATGATTCCTCCGAGTGTCTACTTCAAGGATCATCCCGAGTACTTCTCCGAGATTGACGGTAAACGGACCGCCGACAACGCGCAGTTGTGTCTCACCAATCCCGATGTCGTGAAGCTGATGGTGCAGAAAGTCAAGGAAGTCATCCAGAAGAATCCCAGCGTCGCGATTGTCAGCGTCTCGCAGAATGATTGGCACGGCAACTGCCAGTGCGCCAACTGCAAGGCGATTGACGACGCGGAAGGAAGCCCGGCGGGTTCGTTATTGACCTTCGTGAATCAAATTGCCGAGCAAGTCGAGAAGGAATACCCGGATGTGGCGATTGACACGCTTGCCTACCAGTATACCCGCAAGCCGCCGAAGACGATCTGTCCGCGGCCCAACGTCATCGTCCGCCTTTGCAGCATCGAATGTGACTTCGGGCAGCCGCTGGAAACCGGCAAGCGCAACCAGGGCTTTGCCGACGATATCCGCGGCTGGCACAAGCTCTGCAACCGCCTATACATCTGGGACTACATCACCTCGTTTTCTCATTACATGGTGCCGTTCCCCAATCTGCACAACCTGGGAGCGAACGTTCGCTTCTTCTACGAGAATGGCGTGAAGGGCATCTTCGAGGAAGGCAATTACGGCCCCGGCGGTTGCGGCGAGAACAACGAGCTGCGCAACTACATGCTGGCGAAGATGCTGTGGAACCCGAACGTGGATGGCGACGCCGTGCGCAGGGAATTCCTGAACGGGGTCTATGGCCCGGCTGCCAAACCGATCGAGGAATACCAGCGGATGCTGGAGAAGTCCGTGGCTGACAAGGATGTGAATGTGCCCTGTTGGTTCACCCCGGACGCGGCGATCTTCACCGATGACTTGATCGCCCAATCGCAGGCGCTCTTCGACAGAGCCGAGGCGGCGGTCAAGGGTGACAAGGAGTTAGTGTTGCGAGTCCGTCAGGCGCGGATGCCGATTGACTATGTCGCGCTGTGCAAGAGCATGGGCAAGTCGCAGGGGACGTGGAAACTCACCGAGACTCGCTTCGCGCCCGACGTTTCGAAGACGGTGTCCGATGCGTCCAACCGTTTCTTCGAGACGGCCAAGGCCGTGGGGCTGAAATGTCTCAGCGAGGGCGGGCACGGCATGAATCCGCCGCAGGTGGACGAGTTTTACGGCAAGGTCGGTCTCGGTTTGACCGGCGCCGATGTGGTCTGGGTGAAGGGAGACCGCCTGTCCGCAGCCGTCGCTCCCGACATGGGTTGTCGCTTGCTTGCGGTGCGTGACACAACCCCAAAACTCGACCGCCTCAACTTCTCCCCCAACACGGCCCAATCCACTGGGGTCGCGGCCTGGTCGGAGACGTTCTACAGGAACCTCGGCGCCAACTCGCGGTTCGCCGCCGATGGACAGACGGGTAGTTACACGGCGGACCTGCCGAACAGCTTCAAGGTCACGCGTTCCATCGCGCCTGCACCGGACGGAATCGTTGTGTCCAGCAAAGTGACGAACGCGAAGCAGGATCAGCCGCTGCAGGCGACGGCCAGATTGCTCGTTGCCCTCGCAGGCGAAGTAAGACTGACCGGGGCGTTTGGCGAGAAGACGGTGCCGACTCTGATTCCTGAATCGTTGGGGAACGTAGCGGCAACTGCCGCGGAGATCGCCGGTAAGCCCGTAATGCTGAAGGCAGCGGCAGGTGGGGCAGTGACTATCGCGGTGAGTGGACCGCTCGCCGCCATCAGTACGGGGCCGGGACCGGACGGATTAGTCAGCGTCGCGGTCTCATTCGAAGTGCCGACGCTCAAACTAAACGATTCCACAGAATGGAAAATCACGGTTACTTGCGTCAATGAATCGGGCGGCGTCAAGAAGTCGGCGCCGGGAGTGATCGAGGCGCAGGACTCGTCGCTCTCCTGTTACAGAGAAGGCAAACTTTCCGGCCGCCGTTTCGAGCCAACGTCATCTGACGGACAGGTCTCCTACATCATCGGCTCTACCAACGAGTGGGCGTTGCAGTGGCTCTATCCGATCAGCCTGTTTGAGCCGAACCGGAAGTATGACGTGCTGGCGGTGGTTCGCGTCCTCGGCAAAGGCGATAGGGTAGACGGAGTCGGTATAACCTACGGCGTCTACAACACGGTCAACAAAGTCGGCAGAGGCGGCGGTCAACTCGCCGATGCCGCCAACAAGCCCGGCCAGTGGCAGACCGTCAGAATCGCTACCCTCGTCCCCGAAGGCGGCGACTACATCTGGTTCGCCCCGGCCAAGAACGAAGCCGTGAAAGAGATACAGTTAGACCGGATTCTAATGGCGCCGGTGTCAGGGGACTAACAAATCGTCGGAGGAGGGCGCGGTCGCGCGAGAACCCCATGGCTTTGTCATCAGTTCTCCAGGGCTTTGCTGCCTGAGCATCCCGCTCGGACCAACTACAGGGGAGTGACGCACCAGATGATTTCTACGCAACAGACAGCAAGGTTCAGACTTCTTCTGCTGTACCTCACATTTGGAGTGGTGACCACGAACGCCCATGCAATGGAAACGAAGGGAACGGTTCCCTTCTATGAAGACAAGACCAATCTTCTCGTTTATCTGGATGCGAAGGGGGACAGCCGACCTGTCCGCTCGAAGCGAGATTGGCAGAAGCGCCGCGCCCACATTCTGGAAAACATGCAACTGGTGATGGGCCAGCGGCCAGGGAAGGAACGACGCGTCCCGCTGGATGTGCAGGTGCTGGAAGAAGGAAGGCTGCCCAGGTTCATCCGCAAGAAAATCTCTTTTGCCGTCGAGCCTGCAGACCGTGTGCCCGCGTATCTCCTGATCCCGAATAACCTCAAGCGGAAGGCGCCCGCGATGCTGTGTCTTCACCAGACCATCGCAATTGGGAAAGGGGAACCCGCGGGAATTGGTGGCAGCGCAAACCTGCACTATGCGCAGGAGTTGGCGGAACGTGGGTACGTCGCCCTCGCCCCCGAATATCCGCGATTCGGTGATTACAGCATCGACGCGTATGCGATGGGTTACGACAGCGCCTCCATGAAGGGAATCTGGAACCACATGCGCGCAGTGGACCTGCTTCAATCCCTGCCTGAAGTGGACGACCGACGTATCGGCGTGATCGGGCATTCGCTGGGTGGTCACAACTCACTTTTCGTCGCCGCGTTCGACAAACGAATCAAGGCAGTGGTAACCAGTTGTGGGTTCACCGCGTTCCCGAAGTATTTGGGGGGCGAGCTAACCGGATGGTCGCATCCGGGCTACATGCCGCGCATCGCCACAGTGTATGGGAAGAATCCGGCGAAGATGCCGTTCGACTTCACGGAGATACTCGGCTCACTGGCGCCGCGGCCGGTATTCATCAACGCTCCCCTGCACGATGGCAATTTCGAGGTGACCGGCGTCAGGGACTGCGTACAGGCAGCGATACCCATCTACGAACTATACAGGTCCAGTCAAAGCCTGGTCGCCGCCCATCCCGATTGCGGGCACGACTTCCCACCCGCAGTGCGCGAAGAAGCCTATCGGTTCCTCGACTCCTTTCTCAGATGACATCGCACGGCGGTCGTTCCTCGTTGCTGTATGTCGGCGTCAGCAATAAGTAGGTGGTCAAAAATATTGTCCCATAGTTCCCGAAAAGGTCGTGGGGGGTTATGCTATTTGACAGTTTGATTCGGTAATGGCAATCCCCCCGGACTTGTTCCGGGGGAAGGTTAGGTTCGCGCTACAATGCCGGACAAGAGGGGCTTTCCACTCCTC
>MNXM01000117.1 GCA_001872605.1 Armatimonadetes bacterium CG2_30_59_28
ACGGGTTGAAAGGGGAGAAAAGGAGGGTAGCCTCCATCATGTAGCTGCCTGTGTGAGCTACCGGACGCTGAAGCGATCCGGTGTCCTTTTGTGGGGGGGAACTTCCAAAGGGTAGCTTCCATACAAAGAGGGGAGAGACTTCGACCAATGACGAATTGCCGCGTGGGCGCCCTGGCAGCGGCGCTATTCCTCACCATCACGTCCTGTTGCGTCGCGGCTCCGGCCATCTTCTGGGCGAGCGACCCGGTGCGCCCGGATGAGACAGTGGTGACACTCGGTGAAGGGATTCGCTCCGATTGCGTCGTTGAGTCTGCGCGGCTGTCCGATGGCGTCACTGTCAAGCCGGTTGTTAATCCTCTTCCGTCGCTCAGCAAGTGGACGGTCCTCAAGCCTCTGCAGGTGGGGCCACGGTCGGTGAAGGCCGTCCTTCCCGCCGCGTGGAAGCCGGGAGTATTTGCCCTGCGCGTGCGCCAGGCTGATGGGGTCTCGAACCTCCTCCTGGCCAATGCTCCCGACCCCTGGTGGTTGCAGGGAGACGAGGGTCAGCGGAGCACCCCGGGCGGGTGGGTTCGAGTCTTCGGCAAGGGTCTCGGGCCGAGTAGTGACGAGGTGCGAGCGGTCTTACGCAACACCCAGGGCGAGGACACCGCGCTCAAGGTGACGAAAGCCACTTGCTGGGCGCTGTCCGCGGCATTGCCCGCAACCCTCAAGTCGGGCGACTACACGCTATTTGTTCACAACGGTCTGGGCGGCGAGGCTGGCTGGCGCGCGGCCGGTCAACTCACCGTCATCCCGCCTGTGACCTGGAAGACGGATATGTTCACCGTGGCGGGCGAGGGCGAGAAGGTGGACACCGACAAGGCCATCCAGGAGGCCGTGGACAAGGCCGCAGCCAATGGGGGCGGCATCGTCTTCCTGCCGCGGGGAACTTACGATGTGAAAGGGCAACTGCTCATCCCTCCCGGTACGGTGCTCAGGGGCGAAGGAATGGGATTGGTCAATCTCTACTGGGCCAACAGCGCGGAACCTCCGGCGGCGCTCATCACCGGAGCCAACTGCGGGGTGCAGGACCTGACCATCCATTGCTTCAACTACATCCGGGTGATCAGCGATACTCCCGACTCCGAGCGTTTCCGCCTCAACCGGGTGCGGGTGCGGGCGGTGCCTGAGGCGGTTCGCGGACGCATCATCAAGCCGACAAAGGAGCCTTTCTGCGGGTTGCACATTCAGGGACGCAACTGGCAGGTAACCGGCTGCGACATCTACGCGGCGCTGGCGTGCAACGCCCAGGGCCGCGCTCTGATCGCGGGGCCGTGGGGTTTCGCCGGGGACAAGGGTCCCTGGTACGGCGTGATGACCGACAACAAGTTCTTCGGCCACATGTATGGCTGCGAGAACTACAAGGACGTGATCTTCGAGCGTAACGAGGTGCAGGGCGTTTGCATCAGCGCCACCACGTACTGGAACAACTTCTCCCAGAACCTCTATTGCGCCGACAACTTCATCCAACACGTTTACGGCGGAGACCGCGAGATCATGACCTTCGACGCCGGCGGCGGAGCTTACTTCGGAAAGGCGCGTGCTCAGGGCGCTCACCTTACCCTTGCCGCCGACCCGGTGTTCAAGGACTACGCCCCAACTGCGCACACCGACTACCGCGGCGCGGCGGTGTTCATCCTCGACGGGACCGGCGCCGGACAGTATCGTCTGGTGACCGCCAATCAGGGCCGCGAGTGGGAGATTGACCGGCCGTGGATCGTGTCTCCCGATGACACCTCGATCATCTCCATCGTACCCTTTCGCGGCCGTAACTTGTTCATCGGCAACACGTTTGTGGATGGCGGGGCCGTCCAACTCTACGGCTCAGCCGCCGACGTGATCCTTGCCGAAAACAAGGGCGCGCGCATTGACGGCTTCTTCACCTGGGGGCTGAACCCTCACGGCTGGGGCTGGCAGCCTTCCTTCTGTTGCCAGTTCCTGGACAACGAGTTGACCGAGGGCAGCGGCTACGGCGCGCGAGTGTGGGGACCGTCCTTCATCGGGGTGACGACGAACAACAGCAACGAGCAATACGGCGGACCGCTGGCGCGAGGCACCCTCTTCCGCCGCAATGTGATGCACACGCAGGGCTATATCCGGGTGGAAGGGAACACCGAGGACACACTGGTGGAGGGCTGCACGGTGAAGCACTCCCCCACCGGCATTCGCGTGGGTACAACAACCCGGCAAACGCTTCTGAGGAAGAACGTATTCGAAGACGTGGCACAGCCCTTGGATGGAGACGGGCCTAAAAATGCGGTTATCGTGGACATAAAGAAGGAGTAGACTATCAGTGTATGATAGTCCTTTAGAAGGGCTTGCCGAGTGATACTCGGTCAGAGTCGAGCGGGAAGACCGCAAGGAGTATTGAAATGCGACGAGCGACATTGGCTGCAATCGTTCTGCTGATTTCACTTCAGGGAGGTGCGTGGGCGGTGAACTACTTCGTATCGTCTCAGGGTGACGACGCCAATCCGGGCACTCAAGCGAAGCCCTTCGCAACCCTCGAACGGGCGCGGGATGAGGTGCGGAAACTGAAAGTGCGAGGCGCGCTGAAAGAACCTGTCACCGTGTTCGTGTGGGGCGGGATCTACGCGCTTTCCGAAACGCTGAAGCTGACGGGGGATGACTCGGGCACGAAGGAAGCGCCCATTATCTACCGGGCCTTCGAGGGAGAGAAGCCTATCCTTATCGGAGGAAAAACGATCACTGGATTCGTTCCGTACAAGGGGGAAATCCTCAAGGCAGATGTGGGAACGCAGGGATTCAAAGGTGTCAACTTCCGTCAGCTTTTCTTCGACGGAAAGCGGCAGCACCTTGCGCGCTACCCGAACTTCGATCCGCAGAACCCCTACGGCGGCGGGTGGGCCTATGCCGACGGCAAGCCGGTTCCGATGTACCAGGACATCTCCGATGAGAGCAGGCGCACTCTCTACTACAAGGAACAGGACGCTCGACAGTGGGCGCGGCCGGAGGAGGGAGAAGTGTTCGTCTTTCCGCGCTACAATTGGTGGAACAACATCGCGCGCATTGCCTCCGTGGATCGGGTGAAGCGGCTCGCCACTTTGACCGGCGATTGCTCGTACGCGATTCGTCCCGGCGACCGATACTACGTGCGCGGACTGTTCGAGGAGTTGGATGCTCCCGGCGAGTGGTATCTCGACAAAGAAACCTGGACGCTTTACTTCTGGCCGCCCGCGCCGCTGGAGGGCAAAGCCGTTTATGCTCCGACGCTGCGGACGATTCTCGAAATGAGCGATGTGTCCCACGTCACGTTCCGCGGTTTCACCATCGAGGGTTGTGAGGGCACGGCTATCTCGTTGAAGAATTGCAGCGACTGCCTTGTTGCGGGTAACACCGTCCGTAACGTGGGCGACTACGGAGGCGGTGGCGTGTCGGTGAACGGAGGATTCAGGAATGGCATCGTCGGCAACGACATCTACGAGGTGGGTCGTGACGCCATTTCGCTCAGCGGCGGCGACCGCATCACGCTGACGCCCGGCGAGAACTACGCCGAGAATAACTACATCCACCACACAGGCGTCTTCTACAAACAGGGCGTCGGCATCTCGCTGACCGGCTGCGGCAACCGCGCGTCGCGCAACCTGATCCACGACTGCCCGCGTTTCGGGATTTTGTTCAGCGGCAACAACCTGATCATCGAGTACAACCGCATTCGGCATGTGAACCTTGAAACGGAAGACACCGGCGTCGTCTACACCGGAGGGCGTGACTGGATTTCCTCGCGTGGCACCGTGATTCGTTACAACTTCTTCAGCGACAGCCTGGGCTACGGCAAAGACAGCAAGGGCAATTGGATGTCGCCGCATTTCGCCTGGGGCGTCTATCTCGACGACAACACGGGCGGAGTGGATGTCATCGGCAACATCGTCGTCCGCTGTGCCCGCGCGGGCCTTCACCTGCACAACGGTCGCGACAATCTCATCGAGAACAATATCTTTATCGAGGGTGGGCTGTATCAGTATGAGTACAGCGGCTGGACGCAGACACACCGCTACTGGACAAGTCATTTGCCAAGCATGATCAAGGGCTACGAGTCGGTCATCGGCCAACCCGCCTGGCAAAAGATGCGCAACATGCAAACCCATCCCGAAAAGGCCGTGCTGCCGGACGGGAAGATTATGACCGGGAACGTGTTTCGGCGCAACATTCTCAGCTATCGCAACCCGAAGGCCGCGCTGTTGCGGATGGGAAGCGTGCCCTTCGACCACAACCCGACGGACAGCAATCTCGTCTGGCACTTCAGCCAACCACTCCTGACGGGGCAGTGGAAGATTAAGGGGGTGGAAGGGCCCAACCTGGCTCCAAACCCCGGCTTCGAGGAGGGTGAGCCAGGCGCTATGCCGAAGGGTTGGCAATGGCAGGTGCGGCCCAACGACTCCAAGGCCGCGCTGGACACTGAAGTCCAAGCCGCTGGCAAGCAGTCCGTGCGCATCGAGGGACGCGGCACCGTGAGCGATGGGAAACAGACTCTCTCTCCCAACTTCGTCACCGAGGAGATTACCGTGAAACCCGGCCAGACCTATCGCCTCACCGCTCGCCTGAAGGCCGCCGCTCCGGACACGAAGTTCGCCATGATGCCGCAGTCGTATATCGCCAACGTCTACTTCTGGGCGAAGGACCTGACGACCACGGTGGGCACGGACTGGAAGGACTATGAGATCGTCTTCAAGTTCCCTGCTCCAGGCGACTCGAACTACCGGGAGGAGATGAAGACCGTGCGTCTTCGCTTCGACATTCGCCAGGAGACCGGCACGCTCTGGCTGGACGAGGTGGCGTTGCACGCAGCTATTGCGCCGAACGAGTGGGAGTCGTGGCAGGCGCTGGGCATGGACAGGCACTCCCTCGTGGCCGACCCATTGTTTGTGAATGCGGACAAGGACGACTATCGTTTGCGCAAGGAATCGCCCGCGTTCAAGCTTGGGTTTCAACCGATCCCCGTCGCGAAGATCGGCCCGTACAAGGACGCGACGCGCGCCTCGTGGCCGATTGTCGAGGCCGAGGGCGCGAGGGAAAAGCCGCTGGCTCAGCCGAAATAGAAAGGATGAAGTCGTTGGGAAAACATCACTTTGGTCTATCTGTCGGGTTGCTCCTTGCCTTTGCCGCCACGGCATGGGCCAAGACCGAGGGAGTGGCGAGCTACTTTGTCATCGTCAACGGAGACGACTCCAGCCCTGGTACTTTGCAGAAACCGCTCGCGACGCTGCACCGGGCAATGGATGTAGTGCGGCGAGATCGGGCTGAAGGAAGAATAAGCGGAACGGCGCACATCACCGTGCGGCGTGGCGTCTATCGGTTGCCGAAGTCGCTTGAGTTTTCCCCGCAGGATTCCAGACTGATCGTCGAAGGAGCAAAGGGCGAGGAAGTGGTTCTGAGCGGTGGGCGAGAGATCACCGGCTGGAGGCCGTGGAAGGGGAAGATACTCCAGGCCGATCTGTCGAAGCTGGACCTTCCCGACCTCAATTTCCGCGAGTTGTATTGTGATGGCAAGCTTATGCCGTGGGCGCGGGTACCGAACCTCGATCCGAAGCATCCCCGCACCGGAGGCTTCCTGATGAATGCCGCCGTCGCTGAAGCCAACACCAAGACGAAGTTCGTCTATCAGGAGGGCGACCTGCATCCCGAGAAGTGGGCGCACCCGGAGCGGGCGTGGATGATGTTCCACGACAAACTCAATTACGAAACCCAGTACTGTCCCGTGAAGCACATCGATCCGGGGACACGCACTATCGAGGCGGCAAATGGGGTTTACGTTCTCTCCAAAGGAAACCCTTTCTACGTTTGCGGCGTGTTGGAGGAGCTGGACGCGCCGGGGGAGTGGTGCGTTGACTTCGAGATGAAGACTCTCTTCTTGTGGCCGCCATCCTCCTCAAATTCTGAACCTGAAACCCGAAACCCGAAACCCACCATGCCCGAGGTGGTCGTGCCAGCGTTGAGCTCGGCTATTGTGCTGAGAGGCGATCCCGCCAACGACCGATGGGTCGAGAATGTGCGGCTTGCCAACTTCGCCATCCGCGATTGCCGGGGGAGAGCAATCGAGATGACCGGCGCGCGGGATTGCACCGTCGCTGCCTGTACCCTTCGCAATGCGGAAGTCGGCGTGTTTCTGGGGGATGATACTCACGGCTGCAAGGTGGTCGGCTGCGATATCACGCAAACTCAGGGAGACGGCGTCAGCATCATCGGCACAAGCAAAGATCACGAACGCGTCACCGGTAACGTCGTGGACAACTGCTACATCCGGGACATTGGCTGGGGGCGCATCCACAACCGTTGCGGCGGAGTGTACATGCACCGTATCATGCGCTGCAAGGTGACGCACAATCACATCCACGATACGCCGCGCTACGCCATCGGCATGGACGTGGGGGGCGAGTGTGAGATCGCTTACAATCACTGCCACCATTCCAATCTGGTGACCATCGACACCAGTACCATCGAAGCGGCAACCGCGCACGACTGGGGTCTGCCCATGGAAGAACAGAGAGAGCGCAACCGCAAGTGGAACTGGAACAACTCCATCCATCACAACCTCATCCACGACTCCGGCGGCTGGGGAACCAACGCGATGGGGCAGCTTGAAGCCCCGCTCTACTCGTGGGGCATTTACCTCGACACCCATTCCAGTGGCTGGCGTGTGCATGACAATGTCTGCTACAACACCGTCCTCGGCGCGTACATGGTGAACGGCGGCATGGAGAACGTGTTCGAGAACAACATCTGCGTGGACGGCCAGCAGAACCAGGCATATCTCAGCGTGTGGACGAAGTACGAGACGACGGGAAACCGGATCGAGCGCAACGTCTTTGTCTCACCGGGAAAGACCTCCAATGTCTACACGGTGCGCAAGACCGACAAAGAGACCTATTCGTTCCGCTCCAATCTTCTCTGGGCCAACGGTCAGCCCCTCAATATCGCCGGCGTTTCCGGCGTGCCGCGCAAGACCGCGTGGGATGCCTGGCTGAAGCTGGGGCAAGACGAGGGGAGTGTCGTGGCGAACCCGCAGTTCGTGGACCCCGCGAACCGCGACTACCGCCTCAAACCAACTTCGCCGGCGTTGAAGCTCGGATTCAAGCCGATCGACCTGAGTACCGTCGGCAATTATGCCAGTCCCGACCGGCGCACCTGGCCGCGCCCCGAAGTGAAAGTCGTTCGTGACGCCATGGACTATAGCCCGTTGGCGGTTGCCGACAGACCGCAAACTCCTCTGCGGGACTACGAAGACTACGCAGTGGGCGAGAGCGAGCGCAACGCCCATGTCGGCAACAAGGGCGAGGGCACCGCACTCGTGACGGACGAAACCGCCGCGTCCGGCAAACATTCTCTCAAGCTCACCGACGCGGCCGGATTGGGTCAGAACTTCTTCCCGTACATCACTTACCCGCTGGTTCAGGAAGACGGCAGCCTGAGAATGAGCTTCGACCTTCGGTGGGAGACCGGCGCGTTGTTCGCCCTTGACTGGAGGGACGATCCCTACTACTACAACAAGGGACCGAACCTGACGACTACTGCTGACGGCTGGTTGCTCGCCAACGGCAAACGACTGCTGCAACTTCCGGCAGGCCAGTGGGCACATATTGAGATCGACTGCGTGCTCGGCGACAAGGCAACCGGGAAGTACGACCTCACCGTTTCCCTGCCCAACGCCGCACCGCAGGATTTCAGGGGGACAGTGTGCTCGGAGAAATTCCAGACGCTCAACTGCGTGGTGTTCATGTCGGTAGCGGAGGTCCCCACGGTGTTCTACGTTGACAATGTTGCATTCAAACCGGGAAAATGAGTTTCCGTGAATTGACCGAAGTCAGGCCTTTCACGATGTTCCATTGATTGAAATGAGAGGAGTATTTGATGAAAAGCTCAACATTCAGCGAGCTCGCAGGATTGGGCGTGGTCATCTTAGCGGTGTTTTCGCCATGCACGAGGAACGTTGTGGTAGCGGAGGCGCAGACCGTGTACTACGTAGGGACGAATGGTAACGACAAGTGGTCGGGGAAACTGTCGTTGCCAAACAGGAAGAAGACGGACGGCCCATTTGCCACACTGGACCGAGCACGCGATGCAATTCGGAAGCTCAAGAAGGAAGGCGGACTTCCCAAAGGCGGCGTCACCGTCGAGGTGCGCCGGGGCGTCTACGAACTGTCCAAGACGTTCGAGTTGACTGCAGAGGACTCGGGCAGCGAGGGCGCGCCCGTTCTGTACCGTGCGCGTCCGGGGGACGCGGTTCACCTCCTCGGCGGCAGGTTAGTGACCGGTTGGCACAGGGTCGTCGATCCCGTCGTCCTCAATCGTCTCGACGCATCGGCGCGCGGCATGGTGTATCAGGCAGACTTGAAATCGCAGGGCATCACGGACTACGGGAAAGTGGGCGGAGGCTTTGGCCTGTCCGGTGGTCCCGGGATGGAGCTGTTCTACAACGATGAACCGATGAACGTGTCGCGCTGGCCGAACGCGGGGTTCACGCGAATCGTGGATGTTCTCAACCTCGACCCCGTGGACGTTCGGGGCACCAAAGGCGACAAGACGGGGAAGTTCATCTACGATGGTGACCGCCCCAATCGGTGGACCGGTGAGAAGGACGCGTGGGTGCACGGCTACTGGTTCTGGGATTGGGCGGATCAGCGACACAAGGTGGAGTCCATCGATACCGAGAAGAAGATCATCACCGTCGCCAAGCCCTACCATGGCTATGGTTACCGCAAGGGGCAGTGGTTTTACGCATTCAACCTGCTGTGTGAAATCGACCAGCCGGGGGAATGGTACTTGGACCGGGAAGCCGGGGTCCTCTACTTCTGGCCGCCGACGCCAATTGAGAATGGAAAGGCCATGGTCTCGGTTCTACCGACGTTGGTCACGATGAAGGACACTTCACATGTGACCTTTCGAGGCTTTACCATGGAAGGCACGCAGGGTACCGCGGTGACCATCAGCGGAGGCCGTCAGAACCAAGTGGTTGGCTGCACGTTGCGCAACCTCGGGAGTTGGGCGGTTACAGCGTCGGGCGGCACCTCCCATTCGGTCATCGGGTGCGACATCTACGCGACCGGCGACGGCGGCATCTCGATGGACGGCGGAGACCGGAAGACACTGACCCCCGCGAATCATCTCGCAGAGAACAACCATATCCATCACTGGAGCAGATGGAATCGCATGTACCGGCCTGCAGTCATCATCAGTGGAGTCGGCAACCGAATCGCCCACAACCTGATCCACAATTCCCCCCACACGGCGATTGGCTTTGGTGGAAACGACAACGTGATTGAATTCAATGAGATTCACAGCGTCTGCCATGAGTCCAACGACGCGGGCGCCATCTACGCCGGCCGCAATTGGACGATGCGTGGCAACGTGCTGCGCCACAACTACCTCCACCATATCAACGGTTTTGAGGGGCGTGGCTGCGTGGGCATGTACCTGGACGATATGTTCTCCTCTGCCGATATGATCGGGAATGTCTACTATAAAGTCACACGAGCGGCCTTTATCGGTGGCGGTCGAGATTGCAGCATTGAGAACAACATCTTCGTGGACTGTAAACCGGCGGTCCACGTCGATGCCCGAGCGTTGGGCTGGGCGCACGCGGGTGCCGACGCGTGGATCAAGGAGGCGCAGGAAAGAGGCACGCTGCAAAGCATCGCTTACACGAAGCCTCCTTACAGTGAGCGTTACCCGCAACTGGTGACCATTTTGGACAACAACCCGAAAGCGCCAGTGGGCGACGTCATCGCCCGCAATATTTGCTGGGGCGGCAAATGGGACGAGATCGAAGGCAAGGCGCTGCCGCTGCTCAAGTTTGAGAACAACCTGATCGACGAAGACCCTCACTTCGTCGACGCGGCGAAGCTAAACTTTCAATTGAAGGACGATTCACCCGCCTACAAGTCAGGCTTCAAGCGCATTCCCATCGAGGAAATTGGTCTGTACAAGGACGACCGTCGCGCTTCGTGGCCGGTGACCCACGGCGTGCGTCCCATGGAGACGCCGCCAGCAGCAAAGCCGGTTGTTCGCAACGGCCCGGCGCCGGTGTTCAACGTGCCGCGGGCGGTTGTTCTGGCAAAGATTGATGGCGACCTGAAAGCGGAAGAATGGAACGGCATGGATGCGGCGAAGGCCATGGTCGTCGAACAGGGCATTGACGGTGGGAAGATCACACCGAGAACTCTCGCATGGCTGACTTGGGACGACGCCAATCTGTACGTCGGCATCGACAATGCGGTCACTCAATCCAAGCCACTGCAAACGGGACAGACATGGGGGCAGGACGATGCCGTGGAAGTCGCCTTCCGCAACCCAGGCGCCGGCAAGAACGCGCCGATTCTCATTCTCCGGGGTTTCACAAACGGGCATTGGGAAAGTAGCGACGAAGCCGGCGCGCCGGGGGCGATAGTGAAGCGCGTGGCTGAGGGAGTTGCTTACGCAGCGAAGATCGTCGACGCGGGCCGGTGGACAGCGGAGTGGAAAATTCCCTTCACTTCTTTGGGCGTCGATCCTACGAAGCAGACAAAGCTGGAATTTAACCTGAGTGTGCGCAAGACCGCAGAGCCAAACTGGCTGATGTGGCAGGGAACGGGAGCCTGGACCTGGGAAGTCGGCAACGCGGGGTTCATCACGTTGGTCAAGTGATGAGTGATAAATGTTGAGGGATGAGGGTCGAGCGGCAAATGATGAGTAGTGGGTCCGGTGCATCATTACTCTCGCAGCCCGTCGCCCAGAGCACTGACACCTGAAACCCGATACCTGAAACATCTGCATAAGGAGTAGACATGAACCTGAGACACGCGGTGGTTGCATTGGCTTTCTCTCTCTCCAGTCTGGCGGTGGTAAACGCTGAATCTCCGAAAGACTTCAAGTTCGTTCCCGCACGACTGTCCGTTCCGAGGGACGGCCTGGGAAACGTCTTCGCAAAGCTGCAGGCGGCGAACTCGGGCAGGTCGCAGCGGGAAATACGCATCGCCTATTTCGGGGGCAGCATCACCGCACAGGCGGGGTGGCGGGTCAAGACGCTGAAGTGGCTTCAAGAGAAATACCCGCAAGCAAACATCAGTGAGATCAATGCGGCGATCGGGGGAACCGGTTCTGGATTTGGGGTGTATCGCTTTTATCACGACGTGCTGCGGCACAAGCCGGATTTGATCTTCGTGGAATTCTCCGTCAATGACGGGGGGGCGCCTCCGGCGGATATCTGGCGCTCGATGGAAGGCATCATTCGCCAGACGTGGAAGATGGATCCGAGCATCGACATCTGTTACGTCTACACCTTCCGCGTGGGCTATGAGAAGGACCTCGACGAGGGAAATTGCCCGCAGGCCGCGTCGGCAGATGAGTTTCTTGCGGACTATTACGGCATTCCCTCCATCAACATGGCGATGCGCACCGCCGAACTGGCGCGGGAGAAAAAACTGCTGTACGTGCCGATGAAGGACGAGAAGGGGAACGCTCTGCCGACACCGGAGGGAACCATTCTGTTCTCGACGGACGGCGTTCACCCACTCGACGCCGGCCATACTATCTATACCCAGGTTATCACCGACGCGCTGGAACAGTGGGAGTCAACCCCGAAGCGGGAAGCGCACACGCTAAAGGTGCCGATGATGCCGGACAACTGGGAGAGCGCCAAGCTTGTGCCTTTGGAACCGTGGATGCTCTCCGCGGGATGGAAGAAACTCAGCCCGACGGAAGGCCTGGCGGCCTCATTCAACAAGCTGATGCCGGAGGTATGGGAAGCCACGAGACCTGGTGAGACAATTTCATTCAAGTTCAAGGGAACCGCGGTCAGCCTGTACGACCTCATGGGCCCCGACGGCGCTCAGGTGGTGTGTACGCTTGATGGCAAGACCGGTCTGCCGCGCCCGCGGTTCGACTGGTACTGTACTTACTGGCGCCCTGCCTCGGTCGGGGTCGGGCAGGGTCTCGACGACACGGTGCATACCGTGAGTGTCGAAATCCATCCCGACCAACCGGATCGCAGTCCGGTCACCAACCGTGTCAAAGACCAGCCCAACCACGATCCGAAGAAGTACGACGGCACGGTGTTGCGGGTGGGGTGGATTATGGTGATAGGGGATGTCGTGAGGGAGTGAAAACGGCGCTCACACGGAATCCTCCGCCCATCGCCGCCGCGCGGTATTGACGGGATAGCTGATGACGGGTATCGTTAGAGCAGTCGTAGCGAGGGAAGTGCGGACCGTCGTCGCTACGGACGAATGGACGAGCCGGTGCGATTTGTTGGTGTATTGGCGCCACCGGCTGTGATTTACTTTTTATCGTTGGCGCGACGCTGAGGAATTGCGGGAATGGAGAAGGTATACCTCGAAACCTCATTCATCAGCTTGCTTGTGGGGGATTCCAGCCGCGATCTGGTTGTCGCGGCCAACCAACAAGTCACGCGGGACTGGTGGCGACTGCGACGCTCACAGTTTCACTGTGTGATATCGTCTGAAGTGGTGCGGGAAGCCAGTCACGGGGACCCGGAACAAGCGCGAAAGAGGCTGGAAATCCTTCGCGACTTGACGATTCTCAAGGTGGCGCCTGAGTCGGACCAGTTTATGCTGGCACTTCTCGCCACGGGAGCGTTGCCGTCGCGTGCCCAGCCTGATGCCGCTCACCTCGCCATCGCCACTGTCGAGAAGGTGGACTACCTGCTCACATGGAATTGTCGGCATCTGGCAAACGCCCAGATATTGCGCCGGCTGGAGGCCGAGGCACTGCGCTTGGGCTGGAAGCTACCCAAAGTCTGCACGCCCCCGGAACTGATGGGAGATGATACGTATGAAACCGGACCCGATTATTGAGGAACTCTGGCAGATCAAGGACAGGCTGGCAATGGAGTCCGGTTATGACGCACGGCGCTTTATGGAGATGTTGCGCGTCTGGGAGGTGGAACACCCCCACCTTGGACCAGTCATGCACAGTCCTGAGACACTGGGACAACAGGCTGCCGCAAAGGTGCGCCAACACACGGAGTCCAGCGCATTCGTGTTGAGGGACAAGTCAGATTAGGACTACTCCTGAAACGACTCCATCGCTACCAGACCGACATTCGGGCCAATCCCACCGAGACCGTCGTGCCCCTTCCCCGCATACAGAGCCCCGCGAGGCTTCGATTACAAATCGCAGTCCGGTCACCAACCGTGTCAAAGACCAGCCCAACTACGACCCGAAGAAGTACGATGGCACCGTGTTGCGCGTCGGGTGGATTATGGTGATGGGGGACATGGTGAGGGAATAGTGAACGGGTGCATCCCGGCATTACGGCGCACTCGCGCTCAAATCCGTAGGATAAAGCTCCAGCTTTGTCAACCTCAAAGTTAATGCACCATCTCTGTCATCCCTCGAAGGGCGACAAAGCTGGAACTTTATCCTACGGGTACAGGTAATGGTGTACAAATCAGATACCCCCGTAATCACGGGACGCACCATCGTGAACCGCACCCCGCGTCGCGTCTTCAGTCAGCGAGTCAGGGCCACATCCCTGATTCTTGATGTTGGCAATGCAGCACCGTTGGAAGGATTTGACGTGTCGATGCCGAAAGGAATGACCAATGCCGACAGTGCGAATCAATCAGCACGCTGTACACAAGGGAATGCGAGACCGTCTCCAAGCTTACGAGAGAATTGAGGTTGCAGACATTTTCGGGGAAATCAATAATCAGGCTCCTTCCTCAATCCTGCGGGTGGCCCCGGCTCCCCTCGCTCCCGCTCCTCAATCAGGTCAGCGACAGCGACTGGCTCCACCAGAGATGATCCCTTGGCCGCAGTGAAGTGATGCGTGCCCCTGACTCTACGCCCGATTACTCCGTGCACTGCATCTGTGCGGCAATAGGCGAATCGAGACCCACTTGATTCGGTCTCTGGGCCTGTGAACTGCATCACGATCTTCATCTGCCGTGGGGTTTCGTTGCCACAATGCCGTAGTGGTAAGGGGGCAAGTCGATGTGTCGGGTTCTGACGCTAAACCCTACCGTCTCGGCCCATTTCTCACACTGTTCTGGTCTGGGGCGAATGTTCATGGACGGACCACGCGGCGTTTTGGGGTCATAGTTCCAGTGCATGATCCCAACCGTTCCGCCATCTCGCAGGATGCGGGATGCCTCAGAAAGAAGGTAGGTGGGTTTTTCCGCATGGAGAATGTTGTAGAGCATTACATAGTCAACGGACGCGTCCGGTAGCCCTGTTCCTTCCGTCACAAAATCGCGCAGATACAACCGGACGTTGTTGAGGTTGTGATGATGTGCTTTGTTCCTTGTTACGTCAATCATGTCTGGCTCAATATCGAATGCGTGGACGGTGCCTGTCACGATCTGGGCTGCCGGAATCGCAAACGTTCCATACCCACAGCCGAAGTCGACAATATCTGTCATATCTCGGCGCAAGCCGAGTGCTTGGAGTGTCTCGGTGGGGCTGAAGAATGTCTGCCACATCTCCTCGGCTGGCATTCCGCTTTCTCGTGTTTTCATTTTATTGTGGGTCGATCAGACGTCTCTTGACCGCGTTGAGCCTGTTGCGGAATTCTACTCGTCTCATCGACGGATGTCAAACCATCTCGGAAGGCTTCCCGATGGCTTGTGGTGTTCTTTGACACCAGTGCTCTCCAGTGGTATTGTTGGCCAGCTTAGCGTGTGCCGCAAGCGCGATTGTCGTCCGGGAGGAAAGTGCTATGAAGGTGTCCATTTGGATACTCATGGGGGTGATACTCATGGCTGCGAGCGTCCATGCAGTGGGTGTTGATGGCGACGCGGCGCGTTACTACGTTTCCACGCAGGGTGATGATCGGTGGTC
>MNXM01000063.1 GCA_001872605.1 Armatimonadetes bacterium CG2_30_59_28
GCTTGGTGAAGGCCGCGCCAAGGCCGATGTGGACTCATACAGTCCGAGCGCAACCGTCGCGGCGTCGATGCTTCCAGGACTACATGCTTCGCGAAGGCGGCAGACGCACGGCGTCCGTGCGCCGCTCCAGTCCTGACAATCCTGTAAATCCTGTCTAAGTACGTGAGTAGTAACGACATGCTCAAGTAATTATCCCCATAGTCTCCTCCGTCCCCCTGGCCTACACGGCTTCTCCTGATGGCGACGCCTACCACGCCGTCCAGCCGCCGTCGACGACCAGATTGTGGCCGGTGATGTAACTCCCCGCGCCGCTCGCGAGAAGGAGTAGAGCGCCTTTCAGCTCTTCCGGCTCTCCCATCCGTGACATGGGGGAATGCGACTCGAGACGGCGAACGAATTCCGCTTTCTCTTGTCGAATCAGCGTCGAGGGAAACGGCCCGGGGGAGAGGCAGTTGACCCGAACGTTGTCCCGCGCCCAGTAGACCGCCAGATGACGTGTCAGGTGGACGACGGCGCCCTTCAGCGCGTGGTAGTTGGCCGGACTGCACACATCCAGACCCGCATAGGCATCCGGGTAGCTGCCGACGATGCCGTACATGCTCCCGATATTGATGATGGAACCCCCACCCACAGCCTTCATGTATCCGTGCGCATGTTTGCTGGCGACGAAGTAGGAGGTGACGCCTACCTGGAAACTGGCCTGGAAATCATCCGCTGTGGTTTCGCTGATGGGTTGGCTGGCGCCGCGGTAGCCGTTGTTGACGAGGATGTCGATCCTACCGGTTTGCTCCACAGTCGCGTCGATTGCTCTCTGGATGCCTTCCGCATCACTCAAGTCCAGCTCCATGGCGAGATGGTCCCCGTCAAGCCGATCCGCCAGCTCCTGACACCTCGAGACATCGCGGGAAGCAATCACGACTCGAGCGCCAGCGTCGGACAACGCCTCGCAGAAGGCAGTTCCGAGGAAACCGGCCCCTCCGGTCACAAATGCTACCTTGCCGTGCAGGTCAAACAACTCTTGAGATGACATGCATTCCTCTCCTTGCTTCTCCAACCGCGTATTGGCGGCGAAGGCATACGTTCGATGGTTTCGCGGAAATCTGTGTTTGGGTTCTCGGGACATTGTGTTTCAAGGACTGGCGCCCTGCAAACGCCCGAGTACGGCCCTTGCATCGGCGTAGCCGGGGTAGAGCCTAATGGCCGCATCGAGTTCCTTCAGTGCTTCCGCCCGCTGGCCGAGCTTGTCGAGAGAACAGGCGAGGAGGTAATGGGCCTCGGGCAGGTTCGGCATAATCCATAGTGGCGTTTCTCTTGAAGAGAGCTCTACACTAAAGCCGTCATCTTCCCAGAACTCTTCCCTCAAGCCAAAGACTTGAATCTCCTCCTGCCGTTCTTGCAGCTTGATCGACTGTCGGAGGTTCTCCAGTGCCTCCTCCGTTCTGCCCAGATGGAACTGCGCTTCGCCCAGCATTGCCATGTTCTCAGGACATGCCAGTGGCGAGTCACAACGTCCGCGAACCAGTGCTTGCACTTCCTCATACCTCCCGATCCAACCTAAGAGGCACCCCAGTCCATTGAGCACGAAGCAGTTATCGGGAAGCAGGCCGGTAAGCTGCCTTAGCTCCGCCTCCGCGGCCGCGGCATCTCCCGCGGCGAAACTCAGCCAGCCGCGCACGCGTCGCGCCTCGATGTACCCCCACAGGCAGGTTTGGAACGTGGGGTTCGCATCCGGGTCTTCCTGCAAAGCGGAATCCTTCTCCAGCAACTCCACGTACTGGTTAGCCACTTGCACCGCTCCTGTCGCCGCCTCTCGCTCCTTGTCCTTCCAGCCCGCGGTCTTGCAGAGGCAGGCGATGTAGAACAATCGGTCCAAGTCGCGGTCAAGCCGATCGACGAGATCATCCGCCCCCGGCTCGCCGGTTGTCTTGGTCTCCTCCAACACCTTCAATGCCTGCTCATGTTTGCCCAGTAGCAACTGCACCGCCGACAGAGTAAGCCGATCCTGGAACTGCTCCAAAGGGGTCTTGAGCAGGGCCTGTTCGGCTTCTTCCGGTTGCCCAATCAGCACCAGGTACCGGGCCAGCAGGTTGACGCAACGCAATTCCTGCATGTGCGCAACGGCTGTCTCCTGGTCTCCTTTCTCGTGGCAAAGTCTGGCGATGGCGGCGTGTAAGACGGGGTTCTGTTTCACCCCCTTGTGATACCACTCGATCGCCTCATCGGTTTTCCCTGACAGCCGCAGTGCCCGCCCCAGCGCGCAGACGGCAACCGAGCCCTTGGGGTTCAAGCTCGCCGCCTCCCGCAGAGCGCGCGTGGCGGTGGGATAGTCCTTCGCGTTGAGCGCCTTCACGCCGGCTCGGAGCGTTTTCTGGAATCGTGCGCTGACCCCTGGGGGTGGCGGGGGCGGGGGCGGTCCTGAACCGGACGGCGAACGCGATGGGTTCAACGCAATCCAGCACCTGCGATGGTCTGGACTCCAGGTAATCTTCGGTGGCGTTGAGGACAACAGAGAAAGCGCTTCAAAGGGAAGCATTGTCCGGTCACGGTAGATGAACGGCGCCACGCCCAAACGGATGGGCTTCCCGTTGAGTTGCGCTTCACGACTGCCCGGTGTCAGAACAAGCGTTCGCTTGCTGGTGCGTATCTCGACGGACTTTTCCTTCTGCTGTTGTTGCCAGTTGAGCTGCCACCGGAACTGCCCGACGAATGGGATGTACAAGCGGCCATCTTTCAGGCGGGGGCGCACGGGATCGAAACATCGCTGGCTGTTAATGAAGACGATTGGCTGAAGTCCCTCCCGGTGCATAGCCCCCAAAGAAAAGCCCTGCCGGGTTGGGTCCACGCGCACCCTCACCACCTGCTCGTCGCCTTGTCGGGCGCGCTGGAATGCCCGCGGGTTCGCTTGGACAAGATAGCCCTCCGGGAGGCGAACTTCCACCTCCACTGGCCCAAAGCCTCCCCAGAATCCCACAGCATTCACCGGCTCGACGATGCCCCACACGGTGGCACTGTAGCGCGCATAGTCCGAAAGCAAGGTGGTTTGCCACTTGGTGACAAGCCTGCTGCGCTGGCCGGGTTGGAGCAGCACTTCCGTGCGCAGCAGCAAGGTGTTCGGAAGCTCGCCTTCGTGGGGTCTCTGCGGTAGCCACCCGCCCGTTACGGGGTCAGCAATACGCTCAGTCCCAACCCATGCTTGTCGGATTCTATCGCGAGGATCGACCCACCCGGGGGATATCTCCCGGGTCAGAATCCTGAGCGATTTCCTGTCAAGGTAGGAGCGATGAGCCCCACTCCACCGGTTGATCAGTATGTCGGCGAATTGCTGACTCTTTCCCAACGTCCGGGTCAGGTAATGCGTGATTCTTTGCCTCAGGTTCGCGCGCTCCTGCTCGAGCCTGGATGAGTTCCTGAGCTGCCACCATCTCTCGAAGTCTTTCTTCAGAGGCGGATGCTGCTTCACCCAGCGATCGATCATCTGATACGGTTCTGCGCAAAGCTTCTGCACCAATGCCGACTCTGGAACGATGCGGAAGGAGAGCGCCTTCCCATCGAGAGACACCGGAGTCTCCTCGGCCTTATGCACGCCCAGCGGGAAGGCCAGCAACAGCCGTACCGGGCGCTTCGCCACGTTGACGATGGAGTAGGTCACCGTTTCCTCTCCCCGCAAGGGATAGTCTTCCGGTCTCCCATAATCATACCCGCGAAAGGTGTTGGCTTCGTCCGGCAGTTTGAGATGAATGGCCACGGCGACGCGTTCGACTTTCACCGCCTTGCACGGCGCGGGCAGCAGCAGGTCGGGATTCCCCCTCCATTCATAAGCGGGGCCGCCGAGAGAGTAGACGGGGGAGATTGCAGCAGGAAGAACAACGGTACAGACAATAACACGGAAGAGCCTCTTCATCGACTTGACCTCCAGTCATACGAGCAAGACGTCAGGTATCACTGAACGGCAGGCAGCGATGCCCGGCCAAACGCGACTCGATTAGCGCGGGGCCATGGTGACCCCCGCAATGTCAGCAAAGCGGCGTTACTTTGCGAAATCTGGCAGTTGCCAGAGACAGGCTGCGAGAAGCTCGATGACGGTACCGCGCTTCATTCACTCCGCCGGTTTCTCTGCGTCCGGTTTGGGTTCCGGCTCGGGTGCAGGCTTTGACTCGGTGCTCGTTTCGGGCTTGACTGATTTGGGACCCTCCACCTTTTCCTTTTTCGCTTCTTTGCGGATGAGAACCGCCTCAACGCCCTCCGCTTCCATGGAGTCGTCATCGATATAAATGGTCGCCTTCCGGCAACGCAGCTTCTCTCCCTTTTCGTTGATCACTTCGACATCCTCTTCGAGGATAATCTGCTCTTCCTCTTCCAGGTAGGTCGCCTTCTTCGCGGCGCCCTTTTTATCTTCCTGCGTAAATTTCAGATTGCCCGTGGCGACGGCCTTCCCGTCGCTGTACAGGTACTCAATCTGGTCACACGTCATCGTGGTTTTCTTCTTCTTGTACCGGTCCCTCAAGGACCCATCCCGTTTACCCTCGTCCCCCTTCTTGGCTTTGCCCTGGGAAGTCAACTTGACATTGCCCGTGATTAGAGCTTTCTTCTCGCCAAAGAACGAATGTATCTTGTTGCCGGTGATCGTGGTGTCGGGGTCTTTGAACGTAAGATTGCCCGTGGCAACAGCGGAATCGGTCTCTTCTTCGTACTCCACTCGATCGGCGGTCATCTCAAACTTCTCACCCGACTGGGTAACGACGACGTTCCCGGTAAAAGTGGTGATACCCGTCTTGTTGTTGTAACGCGCCTTTTCGGCTTTGATGGCGATCTCGCGAACCTTGTCCTTAGCCGTTGTTGGATCCTGCTGTGATTCGCTTCTCCAAACGGTCGCTGCCATCGCGAGCCCCGCGATCACCAACCAGAGGGATTGTCGTTTGATTGTCATCACAAGTCCTTTGTTCTTCGGATTCAAGACTTCATGTGTGGACGGAGCGGTTCCCCGCCGACCCCTAAAGGGAGAAAGGCATTTTCAGCTTGCCGATGCGCGCCTTGCAGAACACGCTGCCCGTCAAATCGACGATCTCCGTCGTAAGGTTCGCGGAGAGGCGATTGGCGCGCATGAATCCGCCCATCCCAAACGTCATTCGCACCTCGCGCGGGCAGGTCAGCCGCGCCGTGTCCGGCTCGAAACTCACGAACACGGTCTTGAAGAACAGCCTCTTGACGCGCGCCTCAACGGCCTTGGGGCATGTAATTCTGCGCTTCCCAGAATCCCACAGAACACGGGAAGTGGTCAATATCAGTCCGTGAATCGTGTTGAGCCGCACATTCCCAATGATCTCAAGGTTCCTGCTCTGCGAGTTGAACCGGAGGCGGCTTGCTGACAGGTTCAGGACCTCTTTGCCCGCACGGAAATAAGCCGCCTTCTGCAGGTCGTCGACTTCGATGAGGGTTTTGTCCTTACTGACAGCGATCTTCTTCGCGGTCAGTTCCCACTGTTTCTTGCCGTTGGAGCGGATAATGAGTCCATTGACCCCCGCAATTTCAAGCCCAAGGTCCGAGGGGATGTCCGCCGGGGATAAGGGTGACAGCGACTTCGCTGCTTCGGGCGGTTCGCGCTGTTGCCAAACCCAGAGAGTGACTCCGACCATCGCAAGCAGGAGGACGGTGATACCGATTTGTCTTGATAGACCCTTCATTTCAGAACCTCGACGGATAACCGGTTCGTCGGGGATGTGTATCCCCGACGGCACTTGCTCGGGAGATGTCTCCTCGAGTCAGGACAAATGTCCCCCGAAAAGTTCCGCTGGGGATACATATACTCGTTACGGGTGAGGGGGAAAGGTGGATTGTTCATCCGTAACGAGTATATCCCCAGCGAACGACTCTTGTTCACCTGCGTCTTCGACCGATGCTCTTTGCCTTTGGAGACAGCACCGCCGCGCTGCGCGTGAGTGTGAAGTCGACACCGGAAACAGCCTGTCCGCCGGGCGGTATCGTGACAGTTCTCTCTTCCGACTGGTACCCCGCATGTGATGCGCGCACGGTGTACTCTGACGGAGGAACGAAGAGCTTGTATACCCCGGTCTGATTCGTTGTGGCGCTGTCCTGCGTCGTCCCGGAGGATTTTTCTATTGCCACCACCGCCACGCCGCTGGCGTCCGGTGTGTCCGACAGAGTCACCGCTCCGGTCAGATTGTACGGACTGCCGGGCGGGTCGACACCGGATCGATACAGCACGATGTTCAACGGCGTTGGTGGACTCTCGATGCTCGCGCCAAACTCCACGGAGATGTATCCGGTGGCAGACGCCCTCACCGTCTGACTCCCCACCGGCACGTCGCTGATTGTGAATGCGCCACTGGCTCCGGTGGTGGCCGATTTGTCCGCGATGGCGACCAACGCGCCCACGATGCCATTGCCGGTTTCTCCATCCTGTACCGTGCCGGAGACACTAACGTGGGCGCTGGACGGGACCATGCGGATCGTTCCCACATCAACGACCGGTCCCTCCGAGCTGTCCACGACGTCCACGTTGCCGGTAAAGGCAAGGAAGCCGTTCTTCTCTATCCGCGCGGGTCGCAGGCCGGGAAACAGCCCGGTAATCTGGAAGGTACCATCGCTGGCCGTGCGACCGAGTCGCGTGTCCACTTCCTCCTCCCCGATAGCAACCAAAGCATCAGCGATGGGCGTTGTATCCGCCGCGCTCACCACCTTACCGGTTACCGTGCCGGAGTTAGGGTTCGGGTCGAGCGGCACATCGTGCGTGATGGACTCTCCCGTCAGAAAGGATAGCTCATCCACGACCGCGTCGAACTGGTTTCTCGAGACGGACAGGTAAGCTGTGACTGTGGTCGTTTGACGCGTTCGGTTCCGAGTTGTTACCAGTACCTTGTCAAAGGTGTAGGAGCCGTCCGCCGCAGTAGTCGTGACATTGCCGCCGAAAACCACTCGCGCGCCGGAAACGCTTGCGCTGGTGTCGGATCGAGTGACCATCCCTGTCAGTGTGACCTGTGTCTCCGTAGGCACTTCAGCGCCCTTGAACCCGGTCAAGCCTCCGCAACCGGACAGCAGGAACAGTCCCACGCCCAGCAGGAGTGTTAGGCCGCTGCCTACGCTGTTGCCGGTATTGCTTCGAGCACGGGTATCAGGCATTTGGCTATCGCTCCAAGCTCAAAGAGTTCGCTCCAGATGAAACATCCGCACAACTCGGTGTGTTCGTTTCGCTTCGTCCACCGCTGTCAGTCGCACCACGTAAACTCCTCCCGCGGCGCGCTGCCCGCGCGCGTCCCGCAGGTCCCACTGCATGGCGTAGTCGCCGGCGGCGGAAATCTGTTTGGCTTTCAGGCGACGCAGTCGCTGTCCCCGCGCGTTGTAGATTTCGGCATCCACGTCTACCGGGCCGGACGACTTGAAAGTCAGCAGCAGGCGTCCGGGGATTCGGCGGACATCAACCCTTGAAATTTTGGCTAACGGCCGCGGACCGCCAAACACCGCGATCTGAAACCGACGCGTCGAGTTGTTGCCGGTGCGGAACCGACAGAAACCAACCTTCTGCATGTCCAGCACCGATTGCGCATCCACGTCGGCCAGGCGAAATCTCATCGGGCGCGGCGCTTTGCGGAGATCGTCCCAGGTGAGCGTGACCTCCGTGTCGCCGAGGTTGGTCGTCACCTCGAAATCCCACTGCTTCTTTCCCGTGAACGGCGCGCGCAAATCGACGGCCAACGGCATGTCGCCCTGCGCGGAACGCGAGGGGAAGTACAACGACACATACGGGCCAAATTCCGGCGGCTGCACGATGTCGTGAACGTTGTCCAGACCATCGGTGGCGAGAGGCGTGACACCCAGGTAGTTGTCCAGGTCCTTGGCGACAGACGTGGATGCGGAGATACGGAAGCTCCAGTCGTTGCGTCGCATCTGCTTCTGATCCAGACCCACGGTGCCGGGAAGGATGAGCGATGAGGGATGGGGGATGAGTGATCCCGATCTTCGCTTTGGCGACCCCGCCGACCGCGTTCCATCCCTTGAGCCCTGAATCCCTGAAACCTGAAACCCGAAACCCGAAACCTTGCTGCTGACCACCATCCCTTGCGTCGGGAAGATGAGGTCAATGCCGTTCACGCTGGTGACGCGCATCCAGTAGCCGTTCCAGCCGGATAGCGAAGTGGTCAGGCGATAGCCTTCCGACTGAACGAAGCCGAAGACGCCGCCGCTCACCAGACCAGCGGCCTGCGCCGCGCCGAAGCTCTGAATAGCTCCTCCGGGAACCTGCACGAACAGGTTTGCAATATCGAAGGTGGCGTCCACCGGCGCGCCGATCTGGTTGAAGCCGGAGGGCAAATGAATGCGGAAGTCCTCGTCGGTACTGATAGGCTCTGCCTGCACGGACACGTTGACATCATTCTCGAGCTTCACCCAGGAACCAACGCCGGGGCCGAGTGGGGTGATGATGTTCGGGTACAACTCGTACTTGTTCTCCCCCGCCATGTCCGGCCGCCACTTGGCCATGAGGAAGCGATTGGCAGGGACGCCGAAGACAGAGGCCTCGTCACCGAGCAGCGGTCGACCGGGCAGCGCGACCATCTGGTAGCCGGTGGATCCCTTCTGGTAGAGATGGGAGAGGGACGTGATGGTAACAGGAGAATGGAGGAGAAGCTGATAGTATCCCCAACCCGTGTTTCTACTCACCGTTACCGACTGTCCGGTATCCGAGGCGTTGTACGTGAACTCCAGTCGCTGCAATGCGTTCATGGCGATGTCCGGGGCATAGGCAAACACACTGCGTGTCGTCTGGGCAGTTGCGGGGACCGAACGCACTGCGTGAGCGACATCCAAACTCCCGCTTGCGCTTCCTGTGACGCCCCCGAAGATGTTGTCCGGATCGCCGAGGACGGATTCGTGTGCGACGTTGTATGGGAAAAGAACCGTCGTCTGCAACCCTCCGGCCGCCACATCAACAAAGATCAGGTTGGCGCCGCCAATGTTAAAGAACTGCGGAGCAATAAACCCCTCGCCATTTTCAATCTCCGCCTCGTTTCCCTCTTCTGCAAAGAGGTCGGGGCTTTCGTCGTTCCTGTAGACGAGGTCCGCCATGCCGTTGAGAGGTGTCTCATCGCCGTCAGGGGTGGTGGTGTAGTGTTCTATCACCAGCACGACACTGATCGGCTGTGCTATGGTAGCGACATAGAGCTTCGTGCCCGGAGAATTGCTGGTGTCGAGAATGTATTGTCTGCGATACCAGTCGGAGAAGCCAAGCCCCTCCACGTTCGGTGCAAGCCCTTGGGCGATTTGTTTCAAGGCTGGAGTATTGCCCTCCAAACCCGGGGTGAATTGCGCGTAATACGCTTCGTTAAACCCACGGAAGAAGTCCGGGTTCTCCGCGGTCACCTTCAACCAGGCCGCCTGTGCCATGCCAAGACGCCAATAGGGCATGCCACTGACTTCTATGTTGGAAGGAGAAAAGAAACTACTGTTCCCCAGAGCCGGTTGGTTCCATCCGTCGTAAAGGGGGAGGTGGTAGAAACCATCAGTGTCGAGTAGATCAATACTGGGGTCGTATCTAAGAAAAGCCAAAGTGGCAGCGGCCCGTGTGAAGCCTTCCTCCCACCCATCAAAGGAGAATTGCAGTTCGTCATGATACGCATGGAGTATAAGGTGGGTCAATGTATACGTGTCACCTGTCAACTCGCCGAATGGATAGAAATGGATCGACTTGGTTGTAACGTTGTAAAAGCCGCCGTCAATAGTGTCGGCGTTGGTATCGAAGCGAATGGTCACCGTTATGTTACTTGAGGGTTTTCCGTAGATTGCATCGAGATGGGGTGTAATGGCTGTGATGAAGCCCCGGTAAGCAGCTTCATCTGCGGTCGAAAAGCCGGAGAATTGGTAGGTAATGGTTCCGTTGCCGAACCGTGCGTTTCGAGCGGAATGGGAGTCCCTTACCGGCAAAATGGGTCTTCCGTTGTCCGTTAGGACGATCCTTCTGTCATATCGAATCTTCTGCCCCGGCTTCAGCCTCTTCGCCTTGCGAAGGAATTCTTCCAGTCGTTGGCGTCTCTGTAAGGCGGAGGGTGGATGGATTTTGCGAAGCGCCTCTTGTACGGCTATATCGATGTCGGCCTGACCACGCTGCTGCGGAGCTTCCACCTCAACCGCACCCAGAAGACCTTGTGCTCTCGCCTCGAACGGTGTATTGGACAACATCCTGCCGGCGCGCTGTGGGGCAGACTGCGCGATGCCGGGGATCGGCAGGAAGGCAATAATGAGCGCCGAGGTCACAGCGTGTGAACGGACTCGGCTCCTGCCACGGCTGGTCTGTTTTTCGGGTGGTCGCTTAGAACGTCGCAAACGTCGCCTCCAGTTTTGCTTCCAGGGATTTGGCGGTGTAGTTCTGATCCGGGTTCGCCTCATACAGCGATTCCTGATTCGACCACCACGCAGAGAATGTCAAGAAATTGCTGATCCGGTAATCAACCCCGACGGACAGTTCTTTCCGCGTGTTGTTGGCTTCCGCATCGCTTCCGATGGTTTTCGAGTCGAAGTACTGTGTGAACAGGTTGTACCGGGAAGAGATGGGGTAATTTACGCGAACACCGTACGTGTCGAGCTGGGACTCCAAAAAACCGCCGTCCCCACCGACATACGTTGCCCCCTCGTTGGTAAAACTCAGCAGTCGCTGGAAATCGAGCGAGACATTCAGCTTGTCCGGTCGCCCCCACTGGACACCCAGGGTTGTGATCTTGCTGTGGGAGTTGTCACTGGAGTCGAGGAATATCAGCTTCTGTTCCGTATACTGGGCCAGCAGGGAAAGGTCGTCTGTCAACCGCAGAGAACCACCGATGCCATAGTCGTTGGAGTCGCTTTCAATGACTGTGCCGGTTCCCAGATTCAGTTGCTGGTTGATGGAGGCATTCAGCGACAGCCGCTCGCTGAATGCGTAGTCCGCCCGAATGGAAGTGGTCTTGCTTTCCAGAGATGAAGCGTCACTGATGGAACCGTCTGACTGCCGGTCATGGAGGGCGGGGTTGCGGGGGATCAGTGGAAACTCGGTTGCCGGTCCCAGAGAGGTGACGCGGTGTCCCCACCAAGGCCCCCAGCCATCTGCATTCGCGCGGCCCCAGAAGGGAGTTAGCGGCGAACCCCATCCGGGTTCAGCCATTCGGAATTGCGGAACCGGCGGGATGCCCATGTCGCCTCTGTGCCCCTGCCCAATGTCGGGAGTGTTGGCGCTTCCTCCCGTGATTCCCGGATCGGGAGAATGGGTGGTGAAGCCCGGACTGGCGTTGACCGTAAGTCCTGTCCCGGAGGGACGACTCAATTCCAGCACTCCCTCGGGCGCGTCCTGTGTGGTCGGGGACTTTTTCCCCTTGCCTGCCGTTTCCGGGAAGGAACCCCACGAGCTGGATGCAAGTCCTGGCGCGGCCCCCGACGTCGCATTCGTCAGACCGGGTTGAGCACTGCCGGTAATGCCAGGCAATGGCGCCATGGTAACAAGCCCGCTCGCGGTGGCGGTCGTCGTGAGCCCCGGTCCTCCTTGTGTGGTGCTGAAAGGTGAAGAGGTCCCCGGCACACGGCCGCCCGTTGAAGGCACCGTGCCGCCAAAGCCACCTGAGCTGCCGAAGCTGCCGGTACCGAGGTTGTATCCCCCAGCCCCATACTGATACCCTGTTCCACCCACACCGGTGTTGACGAAACCAGTCGTGCCGGTGTTGACTGACCCGAACGTGGCGCCAGTCGTCGTACCAATGCCGTACCCCGAACCGTACCCCGAACCAAAGCCACTCCCGTAGCTTGGGAAGCCAAAACCGGCGCTGCCAATGAAACTGCCGGAATACGCGGTGCTGGACCCTTGCCCGTCGCTTTGCGTCTTGTATTGGCTCAGGGAAACGCTCAACTTGGGCGTGGGCGTGTAAGTCAGTCCCAGATTGGAACTGTCCGCAGTGGACACCCACTTGCCGTCTTCCTGAATCGCGCTCGCGGCAACATCGATAGCGAGCCGTATGGATCTGGCGGGAATATAGGTGATCCCCAGCTTGCCGCTGCGGGTGAGAGAGCCCGTATTGGCAGCGGTCGTGTCCACACCGGTTGATATGCCCGTCTGCTCCGTCTGATTGACGTTGCCTGTCAGATTGATATTGCCTTGCGTGAAAGACATGTCCACGTTGTTGCTGATGAAGTCGCTGCTGTTTGTTGTGGTTGCGGGTTCGCCCTCGGTTCCGCCGGCGGGGTTGACGTTGCTGGAAGTCATCTCCTGATGAGTAAACGTCAACTGTGGCAGCTTCTCCTTCTTGAAAGCGACAACGGCATTCAACTGAGTTGTGTCCGAAGTCCCTCCCGTGGTGTCGCCGCCGGTAGAACCGAAGTAAAGCCCCTGGGAGGTTGTATAGTTGTTGTATTTGGCATCCAGCGATAGGTGCGGGTTGAGCGCGTACTGGAGACCCATGTCGAATCCGGATTCATCCCGATTGAACCCGGCGCTCTCGATCCGCTGAAATCCCTCACCAATTTCCCGCAGCCCCAAAGTCACATTCAGTTTATTGCCAAAAACTCCAGCGGTACGAAGGCTATAGCCGGTCCCCTTATCGGTGGCCGTGGCGCCGCCCTGGCTCCCCGCAAACTCGAAGCCCAGGTCCCAACCATCGGCGAAAGTCCATTTCCCGTCCACTCCCCAGAGAGCCTGGCCTCCAGTCACCGCGCCGGATCCTGGATCGTAGTTGTACTCGACGACAATGAGCGATGAGTAGGCTACGGGCCGCACAAACGTAATTGTTCCGGAGACATAATTGATCTCGTAGTCTCGATCCGGCACTTGGAGTACCGCGTTGATGGTGATCTGTTCGCTGCCCTCTACGATGGGCCGGAATGTCAACGCGTAAGGACCCGGGGAGTTCTGTCCCGAAAAATCCTCGCGTTCTCGAATGGGGCCTGAAGATCCCCCGGCTTTTGCAGCATCCTGCTTCAGATAGGTGGTACCCAACGACAGGGACTTGGTGAGGGGGAACGTGCCGCGCAACCCGTAGAAAATGCCGCTACTCTGCCCGGCTTGATTGTATTCATAGCTGACGGCGATCGTGGAGGTGCTGGGGATGATGTTGACGCCCGTAAACGTGAGCGATCCGAAAGTGTAATCGATCACGTAGTCTTGTCCCCGGATCTTCACTTTCTCGTCGACGCGCACCTCCTCGGTGCCATCGAGAATGGGGCTGTGTGTCAGGTAGTAGGGCCCCACCGTGTTGTTGCCCTGGAAGACGTCGGTGGCTGTGGCCGCGTCCGTCTGGGAAACAACGAAGTTCAGTTGATGCCGGTCCCCCACCAAGCTGTCGATCTTCAGCCCCTGCAGCGTGCGGGAGAAGGAGGTGAGTTCACTGCCCGCAAAATTGATATTCAGGTCGCCAATGGAGATGTCGGTATCCCCCGCGTCGTACATGAGCAGCACTCGACTGTCGGAGTATCCGTAGGTGCTCTTGTTATAGAGCGCATCGATATAGAAGTTGCCAAACAGATTGCCGCTGGCGGTAAGGGAGGTTTGATTTTCAATCGCCTTGTTTGCCCCGTAGTTGTCCAGTTCATAGGAGGACTCGGCTCCCGCCCCCCCGCTGACAGAGTTGGTCTGGAATGTGATGGTGTGTGTCCCGCTGATGTTCAAATCGTCGCTATTGGAGCCGACCTGCGCGGCCAGCGGGCATAGGCCGGTCAGCAGCCAAGCCGCGCAGAGGAAGCCCACGCGCAGGCCGCGCAGTTGAATCGTCAATCGTTCGCGCTGAGCGTTCATGGGTACTTTTTCGACATTGCTGGGAATGTGGGCGCTGTTGGGCTGTCCCGCGACGCATCCATCGGTGGGTTGAGACGAAGTGTCCAAGGCGGTTGTTCCGCAGCTTGGATCACGCGTCACTCCCGCAAGGGCTTGCTGCCCCCTCCCTCGCGTCGTTGATCCGTTTGTCCAACGCCCGCCGCCGCGAGCGAATCAGGGCACGTTGTCTGCGCTTGGCTTCCTTCACAAGCAGGCAGCCGAGGTAGTCGGAGCTGTCGGAGGGGTCCCCCTTGTCGAAAAACGGAAAGCCGCGGCAGTTGGGGGGGCGCGTTCCGTAGGCCAGGCATTTTTTCGTCGCCGCGTCCCACTGGGTGCAATTGTAGTAATGGGCGTTGCCATCCTCTGTGGACCACCCGGGGACATCGTAAGTAGCGGTCCTCTTCGCTTCTACTACCGGTATCTGTATCCAGTTCGCGGCAATGAACGCCAGCTCCTGTTGCAGGCGCTTCCGCTCCTCCCGGGTTTCTGCCAGCATGGTCACGTCTCCCGACCTCAAGAAGCCGTTGATGTCAACCAGGTCGTGCGTGTAGGGGATACAGAAGCAGCACCTCCCTCCGCACTCCTCACAGAGAATCTTGATTTCCCCATCGGTGAAACGTGTGGGATCATCGCCGCCGGCCTTTCTCGATGCATTGCCCAAGATAATCCTCCTCTGTCAGCACAACACGCGAGATGGAACGCGCCACACTTGAGGTATCTTATCACAATCCTTGTGAAGAGACGACGGCCAACTCCGACCGGGGTGTATTGAATGATCGGAGGTTGGTATGGGGAATCTTTTCGGAGCAATTGGCGTAGGGGATTCCGACGCGTCGTCCATAGACACCGCTGTGCTTCAGCCAGCGGTAGCTCACACAATTGGCTACGGGAAGCCTGCCGCGTCGTCCATAGACACCCGCTGTGCTTCAGCCGGCGTCGTCCATAGACACCGCTGTGCTTCAGCCAGCGGTAGCTCACACAATTGGCTCTTACAGCGGTCCTTAGCCCATTGTGTCAGGAACCCGCGAACTCGCAGAGTTCGAGACTTGA
>MNXM01000170.1 GCA_001872605.1 Armatimonadetes bacterium CG2_30_59_28
TGAAAAGGAGCGAGCGACCTTCTCGGATGCCCTGGCCTTGGTCCGACGCCACCTATGGCAGTCCATGACTTTTTGCACGTCCACCTCAAAACACGATGTGCATACATCCTTGCGCATTACGGTAGACCGCCTTACAGAAGGGATGTGCTATGCTTACTGATTGGATAAAGTCCAGATAAGGGCAAGTCGAAGATCCCGATGCGATCGGGGCCGACACCCGATGCCAAGCTCCGCGATTTCGAGAACATCCCGCTGAAAGAAGACGTGGATGAATACTTCCGCCGCGAGGTTCTCCCCCACGTGCCCGACGCCTGGATGGATCGCAGCAAGGACAAGATCGGCTACGAGATCAACTTCAACCGCCACTTCTATCAGTACACGCCGCCGCGCCCGCTTGAGGTTATCGACGCGGAGCTGAAGCAGGCCGAGGAAGACATCATGCGGCTGCTGCGGGAGGTGACGGAGTGACTACCGTTGACTGCCGCCTGAAGTACTGCGTCCGGCGCCCGATCATAAATGGCATAGGAGCGGCCGCTGAGTACGATGACCCCTCGTGGCCGAGATATGTGCGAATCACAGATATGGCTGGCCCCCCGGAAACTGCGAGACGACACATTCATGTCGCTTTCCCCCGAGCAGGCAGCAGAGGCTCCATTTGACGTCGGAGACATCCTTGCAGCGGCGGTCGGTGCCACTTTCGGTAAGACCTATCTTCACGCTCTTGACATTGGGCCGGCCGCGTTCGCGGGCTATCTTGTGCGAATCTCACCAAGTGCAGATTTCGAACCGCGCTTTATGGCGTATTGGACCGAAAGCTGTCACTACTGGGATCAAGTCAACACACGCGTCGTGCAATCGACAATCCAGAACTTTTCCGCGGCCAAATACGCCGAGCTTCGACTGCCGGGCCCACCGCGTGATGCGCAACGCGCCATCGCCGACTACCTCGACCGGGAGACGGCGCGGCTGGATGCGCTGCTGGCGGCGAAGGAGCGGCTGCTGGGGTTGTTGGCGGAGAAGCGCCGGGCGCTCATCACCCGCGCCGTCACCCGCGGCCTCGACCCCAATGTCCCCCTCCGCGACTCCGGCCTGCCGTGGATCGGGGAGGTGCCGGAGCATTGGGAGATATGGAAAGTTGGTCACTTCGCAGAGATTGGCAACGGTTCAACTCCAAATCATGACAATGCCAACTATTGGACTGATGGGAGCATCCCTTGGCTTAACAGTTCGGTGGTCAATCAAGATGATGTAACAGACGCCGATCAATTCGTCACGGAGATTGCCTTACGCGAGTGTCATTTGCCTCTGGTTCAGCCAGGGAGCATTCTCGTAGGGATCACCGGCCAAGGGAAGACTCGTGGCCAAGCTGTGGTGCTCTCTATTGAAGCGACGATCAATCAGCACATGGCATTTGTGAGACCTGAGCATCGTCGAGTGGACGCGCGGTTCCTGCGGTGGGTTTTCTTCGCAGCCTATGACTATCTTCGATACATCAGCGACGATGCCGGAGGGACGAAGGGCGCTCTAACGTGTGAGGAAGTTGCTGTCTTCAAAGTGCCATTGCCGCCCATCGACGAGCAGCGCGCCATCGTCGCCCACGTTACCGCCGAGACCGGGAAGCTGGACGCCCTCCGCGCGGCGACGGAGCGGACGATCGGGTTGTTGCGGGAGCGGTGCGCGGCCTTGATTGCGGAGGCGGTAACGGGGAGGTTGCCCCTGTAGTCGCGATTTCAATCGCTCTCTCCTTGGGTTGCCCTGGCAAACGAGCGAATGAATTCGCCACTACAAGTCGTGAAGACGGGACCAACGGGTGTAAGTCAGATTTGTGAGAATCCAGCCCAGCCGGAACCATAGGCGACTATAATCTGGAAACCGACAGTGATTGTGTAACGCAGTTCGCGGTTCGTCGGTTCTGAGTGAGTTCCTGCAACAACCCCCATCCTCGAACCCTTTGGGTTCGAGGATGGGGGTTGTTACTGTCCCCTTTCACTCGCGTAGGTTTTCCCAACCTTTCGTTTATGCCTGCCCGGCCCCCGGGGGCTGATTACCACCACGCATCACAAATTTTACTTGCACCCGGGGCGTTCTTCCAGCTTCCCATTCCCTGACGCAGAATGTATAATGGGTCACACTTAATCGCATGAGTGACGATACGGGGTAACTCAGGGTGCGGCTTTTCAGGGAAATCATTACGGGATTCATCAGCCTTATCAGGGGGCTTCAGATCACATGGAGGAATCTGTTGCGCCGTTCCGTAACGCTGCAGTATCCGGATGAGTTACCGACGTTGGCGCCGCGATACCGGGGACTTCACGGGCTGACCGTTGACCCCGAGACCGGGATAGAAAACTGCATTGGATGTCAAGCGTGCGCGCGTATCTGTCCTGACAAGCTCATCTCCATGGATTTGGAGAAGCGCGAAGGACACCCCGGTCGGTACCCGACGAAGTTCTACATCGACCTCAACCCGTGTTGCTTCTGCGGACTGTGCGTGGAGGTCTGCCCTACACCCATGAAGGCGCTCATTATGACGGCTAACTTCCACATGGTTTCGGGCGAGCACAAAGACCTGGTACTCACCAAAGGGAAGCTTCTGGAGAATGGGCGGATGGAGTTGGCGAAGAGCCGGGTCTACCAGACAGAAGTCAACGCGGAGAAGAAAGCCGCATAGTGATCCATCGAAATCTCAACGTCTTGCACGATCCGCACTCTCTTCAACATCGTGAGGACGCCGTCCACTTGGAGGACCCCGCATGAGCGCCAACCTGCGCGAATGTTCACATCTGAAGTTACACGAACTACCGGCCACCGATGGCTCCCCTGCCGGGCACGACAACGGCCACGGTGATCCGCACTCGCGTGAGGAATGGGTTAGAGACCGCATCGGCGGACAAAATGTCACCCAGATGCACTACGCGCGGCGCGGCATCGTCAGCCCGGAGATGACCTACGTCGCTCAACGGGAGCAACTGGACCCCGAGCTTATTCGCTCCGAAGTGGCGTGCGGCAGGATGATCATCCCCGCAAACATGCACCACACGCGTCTCGAACCCATTGCCATCGGCATCGAGGCGCGGTGCAAGATCAACGCGAACATCGGTAACTCATCGGTGACATCCGACATCGGTTCCGAGTTGCAGAAGCTGCAACTTGCCATCCGATACGGTGCGCACACGGCAATGGATCTGAGTACCGGCGGGAACATCCCCGAGATTCGCCAGGCCATTATTGACAACAGTCCTGTCCCCATCGGCACTGTTCCCATCTATGAAGCGATGGCGAAGGTGGAGTGCATTGAGGAGCTTAGCATCGACCTCCTGTTGGAGACCATCGCTGCGCAAGCCGAACAGGGCGTGGACTATATGACCATCCACGCCGGCGTGCTGCGAGAGTATGTGCCCCTGACGGCCAATCGCGTCACCGGCATCGTCAGCCGCGGAGGAGCGATCCTCGCCCAGTGGATGAAACACCACAAGAAGCAGAACATGTTGTACGATCACTTCGACGAGATTTGCGAGATATTCAAGAAGCACGACGTATGCTTCAGCCTCGGCGATGGTCTGCGCCCCGGCAGTCTGGCCGACGCGAACGACGACGCGCAATTCAGAGAGCTTGACACACTCGGCGAGCTAACTCTGAGAGCGTGGGAGCATGATGTACAGGTGATGATTGAGGGGCCGGGGCATGTGCCCATGCATCTCGTGGCGATGAATGTGGAGAGGGAGATGGAAGTGTGCCACGAGGCGCCCTTCTATGTGTTGGGGCCGCTGGTGACGGATGTTGCCCCCGGTTACGACCACATCACCTCGGCTATCGGAGCGGCTATCGCCGGGCAGGCAGGGGCATCGCTGCTCTGTTACGTCACTCCGAAGGAGCACCTTGGATTGCCGGACGCCGATGACGTTCGGCAGGGAGTGATCGCATACCGAATCGCCGCGCACGCAGCGGATGTTGCCCGCGGACGGCAGGGAGCGAGAGACTGGGATGACGCCCTCTCGCGGGCGCGCTTTCAATTTGACTGGAATGGCCAGTTCGAATTGGCGATGGACCCGGAAGGCGCTCGGGCCATGCACGATGAGACTCTGCCGGACGAAACCCACAAAGGCGCGCGATACTGCTCCATGTGCGGGCCGAAATTCTGCTCCATGCGACTGACTACCGACCTGCGCGCAGCGGCAGCGGAACCAGCCGAAGAGTTGGCTGCATCGTCCGGGTAAACAATGCAGTTGGAGACTTCACCCAGATGCCTGGAATGGAGGCGCGGCCACGCGATTCATGTGGGACGCGCATCGCTACCCGACCCTCTCATCCACCGGGACTTTCCCCAGAATCTCCCGAATGATCTCCTCCGGTTGCACCCCTGCCAGTCGCGCTTCGGGCTGCAGAATCAATCGATGAGCCAGCACCGGCGCCGCGAGCGCTTTGACGTCGTCCGGCAGAACAAACCCTCTTCCCGACAGTGCCGCACGCGCCTGTCCGGCACGAGTGAGGGAGAGCGACCCCCGCGGACTGGCGCCGAGGAACAGCGACAGGTGCTCGCGTGTGGCGGACACGATCCCGTGCACATAGTGGTGCAGAGCATCGCTCACGTGGGTTTCCCGAATCAACGACTGGGCGCGTGTGATCTGTGAGTCATTCGCAACGGCTGCGAGAGAGTCGAGGGGATGTTGTTGTTGCTGATGCTTGACGATGTTGATCTCATCCTCATCCGTCGGGTAACCGATACTCAGCCGGAGGAAGAAGCGATCCAGTTGAGACTCCGGCAAAGGGTAAACCCCTTCGTATTCGAGCGGATTCTGTGTCGCGAATACGAGGAAGGGATCGGGAAGCGGGTGCGTTATCCCGTCGACGGTAACCTGCCTTTCTTCCATGCACTCGAGAAGACTTGACTGGGTCTTTGGGGAGGCTCGATTGATTTCGTCTGCCAACAGAATATTGGCAAACACGGGGCCTGGACGGAATCGAAAGGAAGAGGTGCTCTGGTCGTAGATCGAGACTCCAGTGACATCTGCTGGAAGCAGGTCCGGAGTAAACTGAATCCGCTTGTAGTTACAATCGAACGACCGAGCGAATGCCTTCGCCAGCGTCGTTTTTCCCACGCCAGGAATGTCCTCGAACAGAACGTGCCCACCGCAGAGAAGCGCGACCAGTGTGTTCTCGACAACCTCGCGTTTGCCGATGATGACCTTCTCGATATTCGCCATTACTCGCTCGCTGAGTTCGCGGACTTCGGCGCTGTCGTTTGGAGGCTCAGGCATGATTCACGCATCCCTTCGATGTCGGTTCTGCAACGTTCTGCTCAAAGACACTGCACACCGCGCGATACAACTCCAAGTCGCCGATGTTGTAACGCGGCTCGTCAAACTGAAAGGCATGCACCGGCTTCTGTCCGACGAGCCACTCGATAAAGAAGCCGGGCGCGTCCGGGTTGCCGCCGCGACGCAGGTACTCACCAATGAGGGGGAGCGTGTCGTTCCTGAAGATATAGACGGGTGGACACGCGAGGGTGGACCGCGGGGATTCCGGCTTCTCTGTGAAGCTGATCACGCGAAATGCGTCGTCCAGTTCCGCGACGCCGGTCGTCCGCAGTTTGCGCACGTCCTCCAACACGCGGACGGTGATACAATCGGTCTGCTGTTCCTCATAGAACCTGCACAGCTTCTTAAAGGAGAAGCCGAAGATATTGTCACTCGCCGCCACAAGCAGGTTATCTTTGAGATTCGCCTTCTCAATCGTCAGGGCAATGTCTCCAATGGCTCCGAGCCGGTTCTCGTTGTAGTCTGTTCCGTCGTTCAATATCTCGATGCCCATGCGGACATCCAATTGCTGCATCCAGTCCTCGAACTGGTCGAAGAATTTATTGTTGGTGACAACGAAAATGTCGTCCACTCGTCCCGTTTGCTCAATTTCCTCGACGAGATAGTTGATGACCGGCTTACCTGCCACCGGGAGCAGCGCCTTCGGAAGGTCCATCGTCAGGGGATACACACGCGTGCCGTATCCGGCAGCAAGAATCAAAGCCTTCAAGTTGTTTCCGGACCTCCCCCGAAACTGCAGAAGTGTATCTCGTACTTGTCAGCCACTTCGGGATGTCTGACAGGATAGAGCCGCTGAACGGCGTCAATGATATTGCCTCGTTGGCCCGGGTCCGCCAGCGCAACGCAACACCCCCGAAACCCCGCCCCGCTGAAGCGCGTACCGTGAACCCCCTCAGTTTGCGAGAGAATCTCGTACAAACTGATGAGGTGTGGCCCTCCGCACTCGTAGTTGCGAATGGAGCTTTCGCACGACTCATTCATCAATTTCCCGAAAGACGCAATGTCGCCATACCGCCAAAACTCCACGCCGCGCCGGACGCGATCCGTTTCGGTGAAGAAGTGGGTCGCGCGCTTCCTTGCAGCATCAGAAAGTCGCTCCGCATGTCGCTCGAAGGCGTCCCTGCTCACATTACGGAGCACGGAGCTGTTACTCGAAGGCTGACCATCCAGATCCAGCAACCATCGCGCAGCCTCCCGACACTCCGCAACACGCCGGTTGTACCCCGTGGTAACCAGCGACCGAGATAATCCCGAATAGACGATGGCGACATCGAAGCTGAAGACGCCCGACGGAGGGGATACGTCTTCGTATTCGCCCGACTGGCAATCAAGGAACAGCAGCTTCCCCCGTTCGTTCAACAGAATGACCGACGGATCCAGGACCCCATTATTCAGGTCCAGGTAGCTGTTCTCGATGAACTGATCGAGTCCGATGTTCTCGGCAGGGGTCACTTCAACATTGTTGACAAACTCCAGAGCGAGCAGATAGGCGATTCCGACTGCGGCCGAGGAACTGAGTCCCCCGATGGGCATGCTGCCGCCGATGACGCCGTCGAAACCCCTGCACACGCGGTGTCGCTGGCTCAGCGCCTGAGCGGCTCCCCGAGCGTAGTTCCCCCAGTCGCCGGTGACGGCAGAGGGAACCTGCTCGAGGTCGAACTCGATCTGCCCCTCGAATTCCATGCTCCCGATCCGAACACACGAATCCCCGGAAGGCGCGAATGCCATGCACATGCCGCGGTCGATACAGAAGCCGGTAACCTGTCCGAGTTGATGGTCGACATGCGCGCCGAGAGGGCAGACGCGATACGGCACGAACACTGTGCGGACCTCCGCACTGGGAGCCCCGAACGCGTCCTCAAGGGTCTCCCGAAGATTTTCAGGCGTGCGCATGTCGTTGCCGATTATGTGTCTCCCTCCATGACAACAGAATAGCTAACCTCACAACGAGTTTGCCACGTCAGCGTTGACGCGTCACGCTGCACCATGGGGTTCTCGCCCTGCTGTGTATTGATGGATGCCTTGTCTGCGCCGTCGAATTGCAAACGGCATTCCTGCCCTTTGAGTGAATGGAGATCAATACGCCTGGCCCGGCCCTTCCGCCACTCGATGTCGATCCGGAACCCACCCCGAGCACGCAGACCGGTGATCCTGCCATCAGGCCATGCGTCAGGCAGGGCGGGGAGGATTCGCAGAATTCCATTGTGAGACTGCAGCAACATCTCCGCAATTCCTGCTGTGCCCCCGAGGTTTCCCTCTATCTGGAAGATGCGTGGCGGATGGAGATCGAGGAGTGTGTCCGTGGCGAAGTCGGTGACCAGCGCCCTCAAATGCTTGTGGGACTCGTTGCCTTCGCGCAGGCGCGCCCACAAGCATACTGTCCACGCCCGACTCCAACCGGTATGGCCGCCCTCGGCAGCGAGACGACGCTCGAGGGAAACGCGCGCTGCGTCCGTTAGCGCCGGGGTGTCTTCGAGTGTAATCTGATCTCCCGGATACAGCGCGAACAGATGGGAAAAGTGTCGGTGGCCGGGTTCTGTTTCGTCGTAGTCCTCCAGCCATTCCTGCAACTGGGCGTGCTTGCCGATTTGCAGTCGCGGTATCTTCTCGAGGATCGATTGCCACTGCTGTCGCTTCTCTTCATCCACACCGAGCATCTCACTCGCGCGGATGGCATGGGTGAGGCAATCGTGGATCAGTTCCAGATCCATGGTCGCTGCAATGCAAAGCGACACCGGCGACGTTCCTCCCACGAAGCGGTTTTCCGGCGACTGGGAAGGAACGGTAACCAGTCTTCCCTGTGCGTCGGACACGAGGTACGTCTCGTAGAACGCGGCAACTTCCTTGATGAACGGATAGGCGCGCGTCCGGAGGAATGCCTCGTCGAGACCATATTCATACCGCCACCAGAGGTGCTGGGCCAGCCATGCCGCGGCGCCCGTCCAGATATCCCAACCGTACGACTCCGGCGTCGCGCGACCCCAGGGATCGGTTTGGATGGGCAGCCAGATTCCGTCGCATCCGTAGAGTTCCCGCGCGGCGCGACGACCGTGAGGAAGACAAGACTCCATCCAATCGAACAGAGGCTCCAACGCATCGGACAGATTGCATACCTCCGCAGGCCAGTAGTTCATCTGAATGTTTACGTCGCAGTGGAGGTCACAGTCCCAGGGAGGTTTGCACTCCTCGTTCCACTTCCCCTGAAGATTCGCGGGAACGGAGGCGTTGAGCGAACTGGCCTGCAACAAATAGCGCCCGAAGTTGAAGTAGAGCGCCAGCAGAGATTCATCGGGTTCTCCCTCGCGCAGTCTGCAAAGGCGCTCGTCGGTTGGAGGATCGCTCCCGCCGGATCCTAAATCGAGAGTGACGCGTGAGTAGACCTTCCGGTGAGCCTCCGCGTGGCTGCGCAGGAGTTTATCGGCGTCGGCAGGCGCTGCACTGAGTTGATCCATGCAGACGCCCGCTGGATTGCTGCGGCCTTCAGCATCGACAGCGATAGACAAGAGTAGCGTCCAGCGCGTCGCACCGCGCACACCCACAGCGAAAGACCCGGGTGCCGGCAGGAGAAATTCGCCAGTGGAACCGATGATCCTCCCGCCCACCGCAAACTGCGCCCCCTCCACAAACGCTCCGGTGAAGCCGAAAGACTCCCCGTCGTTCCACGGAGTGATCGAGCAGTCGGGGTCCTCGATCCGCGACAACGTGACGCAGCAGGAGTGAGGAGACTCGGACACGACATGCGCGACGAGGACCGGGTATTCGGCGTGCGCAAGATACTGCCGCTCCAACCTGTGTCCGTCGGCGGTACAGGCGACGGTAACGATTCCGGTAGCGAGATTCAGTTCCCGCCGGTAATTGCCCGACTGGGAAAGGTCGAAGGAGAGCAGCAAGTCCCCGGCGGGCTGGTAGGAGTCCACGTTGTTTTTGGTTCCGCTGACTCCGCCAGGGCCTCCAATACACTCGTTGGCGAAGTTCCCTGCTTCCAGCATGTTCCCCTCAAAGAAGCGACGTCGGATGTCTGGCAGGTGGTGATGTTTCGTTTCCACGTCGCGGTTGCGATGCGCGGCGCGCCACAGCCACTCGTGATTGAGTGCGACTCGCTCCTCCGCCGCGCCCCCCAACACCATGCCCGCGAGTCGGCCATTGCCGATGGGCAGACCTTCCTTCCACTCTTCCGCTGGTTGTCGGTACCACAGGATCGAGTTGCCGCGTTCATCTGTCATCTTATTACCTCGCCGATAGGCCGTCGGACCAGGCTGGAGCCTTATCCTACGCCAGATTCCACACTCCCGAAGTGAATTCTCATTGCTATCCGGAGTTTCCGCTTGTCCGTCGCCCCGTGACCACAAGCGATTGATGGATGATGGCGATGTCCAGTTGTTGAGCAACGTGAGGATGAGCTATATCCGCGCGGACTTCCTCGCGCCATTGTCACCCACCAGCGCGCACACGCCAGAGAAGTGGCGGGCAATCCCGCGCATCTGGTGGGGATAGTCAATGTCCACGAGCATTCCCCTCAAAGTTGGGGTACCGGCAACGACGAAACTTCCAGCATTATACTGTCTCCCGATGGATCGGCAAACCATTCATTGTGGAGGCGCAGTGGCCGCGCGCGAGTGTCGCGGAGGGGCAATGGGGCAATTGGGGAAGAGGGATACGTCAGGTATGGTCGAGGAGTATCTTAAGTCCGATGGTTATCAGAACGATTCCACCGAATGTCTCCATGCGTCCGCCCAGATGGTGGCCCAGCTTCTTTCCCGTTAGTGCTCCTGCCAGGGATAGCACGAACGCTACCACCCCGATCACCATCGCGTCGGACTCTGTGAGTCCGCAGTGATCAACCCCCGCTATCGCTCCGCTGAAGTTGGTCCCTGCGACCCAGCCCACGACAGGCATGACGGCCTGGAGAAATCCGAAGCACAGCGCGTGGCTCACAGCGTGCCGAATCCAGAGTCCGTGAATTGTCATCCCGTTCGCAACGGAGACTGCGCAAGCGTCCATCGAGAGCCCCACCGCAACGATGAAAAGGGTGTATAAATTCATGGAATCTGGTCACGGTGGTGCACTCAAATTGCCATGTAAGGGCGGTCGGATGGACGGCAGGGGGGCATGGCTTCGGTGCGAGATGGGGGGATGTCTGGGAAGGCGAGAAGACAAAGAGCCGCCTGACACAGATTGGTCAAACGGCTCCTCCCGTCCTTTCTCACACGATGGCATCCCGGTATGCACTCACTGAACCGGTGAAGCTATGCTCGCTCTGTCTCTTTTCCGCTTCCTCATCGCCTTGTGCAGCGCGTATTCTGCAACGGCGTAGAAGAACATGCCGCCAACGAGGACCCGGAGTGTCTCAAACAGAAGAACCTCGGTCTGATCGCCGACGGAACGGTGAAGTATCTCGTGGATGTGCCACGGAGTACTCCATCCGTGCGAGGTTGCCGTTATCCAGTAGATCGCCAAACCAACGTAGGCGAGGAACATCAGAATCACCCAAAGAACTATCATCTTTCTCTTCCTCCTGTCTCGCATGCGCTCTCTCTCAGTTGCTTGTTAGTGCATTCCTTATACCGCATACCGCACCGAAGTCCCACACTACATTTGTTACGGGTGAAAACACTCCCTCACCCCGACCCGCTCCCGCATGTCCCGCGTGCGGGAATAGACGGTGATCTCCTTGTTGAAGGTGAGAGCGCCGCGGGTGATGTTGTGGCTCCCGATGAAGACATGCGTCAGGTCTATGATCGCCACCTTGGCGTGCAGAGTCTGATTGAGCGGCCCCATGCGCACCTCACACCCCGCAGCAGCCAGCGCCTGCCCGGTCTCGAAATTTTCGGAGGCGACGGATGGCTCAAAGCGAGAATAATCCAATGCGACGAGAACCCTCACCCCCCGCAACTTCGCAGCAATCAACGCGTCGAGAATGGCGTCCGAGCGAGTATCCCCCTCATATCCCGTCCTGAAGAGAAAGGTGGCGATCTCAATGATGTCGTTCGCCCCGTTGATGGCGGTCAACAACGCGTCGTAGAACAGATTATCGGCGTAAGTCCAGGTCTTTGCTGCGGGCATGATGGTATCTCCTTAAGTCTTGTAGTCGCGAATTCATTCGCTCTTCCGCCCGAAAGGCAGTGGTGTAAGCAAGGGAGATGGGGAACATGTATGGGTGTTCGGGAGTGTGGGTGTCTGGGAGAGCAGAGGAGTGATAGCGCCCTTCCTCCCATACTCCCATACTCCCATTCTCCCGTACTCCCTCATCCCCCTTCTTACACACCCTCCCCTGCGGAGCGCGGGGGAGGGTGGCGTTTACGCCCGGGGGGGGTCGTTACGGTTGCCCACTCACCACTACACTACGGGGCAACGATGTTGGTCTTCTGAGACGAACCGTCTGGACTCTTTCCCGGCAGTTCGTTCGCTGCTTCGGAATCGCGTCCGAACTCCCCGTCAATGCCGTCCTCGTATCCGTCGAGCGCCGTTTCGAACTCCGCAATGGCGGTGTCCTTGCGGGCGCCCTTCTGGCTCAGCGCCTGTTCATCGCGGATATAGTCCTCGATGATCGCGACGCGTGCCTCCAGATAGGCAGCGAACTCCTCCGCCGTCTTTTTGGCGATCGTCGCGGTCGGAGCGTAGGCTTGGCGGTGCTCTACCAGCCGCTCTTTCAGCGGGCGGTACGCACTCATTGCTCGTGCCATTCATATCACCTCCTTTCAACTGTCAGATTTTTAACAGTCACTACTTTGCACGGAGCTTTATTCGGTTTGAACAAGCCTTTGCTGGATTGAACAAGGCTTCGTCAGGATTAGCGAAGGTTCTCCCGTCTTCCCCGACCGCCCCCGGAAACAAAAAAAAGGCACAGGCGAAACTCCTTCCCCTCAAAAGGGGGGAGAGTCTCGACTGTGCCTTCTCATTCAGGTCCCGGCGGCACGTTCTGTCAGCCGCTTGTCCTGCCCGCTAAGGCAACCCCTGCTCGTGGCAGCGAGTCACGTCTCACTTCTCATCAGACTATGGGTGGAGTATACAGGGCTTGTCCGCGAAAAGTCAATAAAATGGAAGTTATTGTTTTAGTGGGAATCCGTCGGGACGGGGTTTCAGCCGCGCCCCACACTACCCCGCCTTCAGGTCGCGCAGCAGGCGGCCGAAGGCGCTGCGCTGCCGCACATCAGCGGTCAACATGCACAATTCCTTTTTTGAAGCCCTGCAAGCCTTTGATGTCCCCTAAGCTAACCGCGAGAAACTGGAGGTTTGTCAGGTTCTGCAAGGGGGTGACATCGCTCACTTGCGTCCCCTTTAGATCGAGAGTCTGGAGATTGGTCAGGTTCTGCAGCGGAAGTTGTCAATACTTCTGAGAGCCATTGGAAATCTCCCGGAAATCGTTTGACATTCGACCATTGGTCGGATAGAATCCCGAAACGAACAGAATACGGTTGAAAGACACTGTTGGGCAAATAAAACGAAAGATACCCCGAGCTAGATGCAACTCACCTTCCCAGAACTTACTAACACTCCAAGCGCATCCACGCTCGCGGACCCGGCGGCGTATCGCGGCCTTTATGCGTTCCACAAATACTGGGGCAAGAAGCCGGCTGAACCGATGCGGTATCTCATCCAGCATCTTTGCCCGGAGGGCGGTTTGGTGGTTGACCCGTTTCTCGGTTCGGGCATCTCCGCACTGGAAGCCGTCCAGTTGCAGCGCCGTTTTGTCGGCATGGACATCAATCCGGCTGCGGTCAGGCTTACGCGAATGCTGGTTTCGCCGCCGCCGGCTCGCGCCGTGGATAAGGCACTCACTCAGGTCAGCGTGCTAGTCAAAGATGCGATTCTCGAAAGTTACACGACAGCGAAGCAACGCGCCGCCACGCATTACGTCTGGCGCAACGGTGTGATTCAGATAGTTTGGCGGACGAACGGGGAGAGTCGCAACCGTTTGGAGTTGCCGCCGGACGAGCATGACATCGCTCTCGCGGAAAGTTTCGCGTCTTACCAACCAAAGCTTCTGCGCGCACCGCGATTCTTCACCAACTCACGCATCAATTCCTGCGCGTCGCTCACGCTGAAAGACCTGTTCACGGGTAGGGCACTTCGCAACATCGAACTCTTGCTCGCAGCAATTGATGGCCTGCCACCTGCGATTCAAGAATCATTGCGGTTGTCTCTGACGGCAGCGGTTGGCCAGATGAGTAAGATGGTCTTCGCCATCACTGGCCGAGGAAGAACAACCGGTGTCAGCAGCGAGCGCATGGAAGTCGGTTCGTGGGTGATCGGTTACTGGCGACCGGAGCAGCATTTTGAAGTCAACGTGTGGGGCTGCTTTGAGCGCCGAGTCCAGAAACTTATCAAGGCGATTGCCGAATCCGAATCGGTTCACTTCGACTCAACGTCCGGCACGCTTTCGCAGGTTTCCGGCGGTGACGCTGACCACGCGATTCTCAATGGAGACTGCCTTGCGCTGCTTCCGCAGCTTCCTGACAACTCCGTTGATTTGGTCATCACCGACCCACCGCATGGTGACCGCATTCCCTACTTGGAGCTTTCCGAGCTATGGAATGTCATCCTCGGAGAAGAGCCGCCGTTTGAGGCTGAAATCGTGGTGTCGAACGCCAAGGAACGCTCCAAAAAATCGCCCGGTTACAACCTAGCCATGTTGAACTTCCTGGAAATCACGAGCCGCAAATTGCGCGAGAGTGGTTGCCTGGTGCTGTTCTTCAACGCTCGCAACGAAGCGAACTGGAGGTTTCTGAACAGCTTTTCAGCGAGTGCGAAAACATCAGGTATGGCGTATTGCGGCTGCTTCCCGTTGGTCTATTCGGCGGCATCCGTCGTGCAAGACAACCGAGATGGAGCGTTGCGCACGGATTTCGGACTGGTATTCTCACGGTCTGCGACGGTAGGCCGTTCACTGGCCGACATTCCCGGATGGATGTTCAACCTTCCAACGCCGAAAGAATAATCATGCCTCTGACCTTTACCCAAGCCGACGCCCTATTTCGCCAAGACAAACTGAATGAGCTCGTCGCCGATGCCGAGGGACGGCGTTTTCTCAAACTCCGCTCGTTAAACCGAACAGAATATCTCGAACGGCTCTTTCAGGCGGCGAGAATGGCTCGACCTGCTGTTGGTGCGCGTCAACTGTTCGATGCGGCGTTCAATGCGGGAATCAATACGGCAACGATTGAGGCGTGCGCACGCGATATTTACCGCGAGGAACGCGAACAGCGACTCGCCAACGAAGCAGAGTTGGTGAATCAGCTTTACCGCGTGCAGGAGTTCAACTGGGGTGGCCTTCACCAGAACAGTCTGGAGAAAACCATCGTGGACAACTACGTGAAGAAAATCACCGACTACGAGGCTCTGTGTTGGTGCGTCGAGAACGAATTGCTCGTCA
>MNXM01000249.1 GCA_001872605.1 Armatimonadetes bacterium CG2_30_59_28
AACCTCCTCTTTGCCTCTAAGGGCACGGACACTCACGCTCTGCAGAGCATCCTCTGTAGGGTCAAGTCTCCTCCGCGTGCTCCCCGACGTCTCGTCGGGGGCGACAATGTGTGGTACTGAAAAGATGCTCAGGCCAGACTCCTTCTCGGGCTCGAAGCACCAGAGAAACAACGACCTCTTTGCAGACACGTGGCGCAGACAGTATAGCCGATGTGACCCCCATTTTCATTTCGCGTGGTGCGAAACCGCGCATGGGAGATTCCTTTGATTGCAGGAATCAGCCTGCTGGTTTTCTTCAACCAAACCGCCCTCGGAGTGAAGCTGAACGATCTGCTGGACGTGGTCTACACTCGCCGGGGAATCGTTGTGGCGCAATTTTTCGTTGCCTCGGCATTCTGCATTCGCGCGTTGAAAGCGACGTTCGACCAGATCAATCCGCGCTTCGAGATGGTGGCGCGTTCCCTGGGATGCGGGCCGTTCCGCGCCTTCTGGTCGGTTTCCATGCCCCTCGCCAAGACCGGACTCATGGCAGGATGGATCATGACCTGGGCGCGGGCCATGGGCGAGTTCGCGCCCATCATGGTGTTTGCCGGAGCCACGCCATTTCACACCGCGGTGCTGCCAGTAACGGCTTTTCTGAATCTCTCCTCGGGACACATCGAGGCAGCGGTCGGAGTCACTGTCTTGATGATTGTCCTTGCGGGACTTACACTCTCCATCTTCAAGAAACTGGGCGGCCAGGGATACCTATGGTAACGGTTCGGACCGAAAATCTAACTATCCGACTGGGGGAGTTTCATCTCCAGCGGATCAATCTCCACGTACAGGCGGGAGAACACTTTGTGCTCCTCGGACCGACGGGCGCGGGGAAGACGGTGCTCATCGAGTGCATCGCGGGGATGCACCATCCGCAATCGGGAAATGTATTTCTTGACGATGAAGACGTAACGACCAAGCGGCTCGAAGAGCGTGGCATTGGCTATGTCCCGCAAGACTATGCCCTGTTCCCCAACATGACTGTCGAGAACAATATCGCCTTCGGCCTGCGCATCCGCAAAGCAAGCGCAGAGGAAGTTGCGCAGCGTGTGAAGGAACTGACCGATCTCCTGCACATCGACTCCCTGCTGCAACGCTACCCTCTCACCCTCAGCGGAGGCGAGAAGCAACGCGTCGCGCTGGCGCGGGCGCTGGCCGTCCGTCCCCGGCTCTTGCTGCTGGATGAGCCGCTGGCGGCCGTGGATGAGAGCACCCGAGATCGGCTTTGCGGCGAGTTGAAGGAGATTCAGCGACATACCGGAGTAACGGTCATCCATGTTTCCCACAACTTTGAGGAGACGCTCGCGGTAGCCGATAGCGTCGGCATTCTGCACAACGGACACCTGCTTCACACCGGCAAACCCGAAGATGTCTTCTACCGCCCACAGAGCCGCTTTGTTGCCGAGTTCACGCGGGCAGAGAACATCTTCGCCATCGATACCGTCGAACCCCATCCAGATGCCCGGACAGCTGTCGTCCTCGCCGATGAAGAACGGCTCCAACTTAGTGTGGACACCGCCAACGGGGAATTGCCACCGTCGCCGACCTGCGCAGTGATTCGACCGGAACGCGTGAGACTGAAGATGTCGAGTCCCGAATCCGAAATCGCGCCCTCCAATAACTGTTTTGTTGCGAGAGTCCGGGAAGTGACCAACAAGGGCGCGCTGCTGCGCGTCGAAACTGCGACCGATGACGGCACGCGGTGGGTTGCCCTTGTGCCCGTTAGCCTGTCCGCCGACTTGCTCCTCCAGCGAGGGCAATCAGTGGAAATAGGGATCGACAGCTCGGACATTCACCTGCTATGACGTACACGGACAAGGCCAGACGAAGGGGATGAGATGATGAAAAGATGGCTGAGGACGGCTTGCCTTGTGGCTTTCGGACTGGTTGTTTGCGGCGCGTATGCCGGTCCACAATTAGCAAAAGGAGGTCAATCGCTGATGATGATTGGAGACGGAATCGTGATGCAAAACGCCTCGTGCCGTTACGAAATTGACGCGGACGGGAAGAGCCGCGCCTTTGTGGATCTGGCGACGAAGAAGGATTACTGTGAGGCCGGTCAGCCGTTTATGGTTGTGGGTCGGGCAAAGCAAACATGGACATCGACGAAAGTGGCACGGAGCGGCAACATCGTCTCGGTGTCCTTTGGCGATTCCGGCGTGCAGGTGAAGGCGAAGTTGGAGAGTCGCCCGAGCTATCTGACGCTCACCGTTGAGCAAGTCGCAGGGGGTGAGATTGACTGGCTGCAACTCCTCAACCTGAAGCTGAAGATAACGGACAGCGTCGGCACGCTACTCAATGCCGGCTGGAACAACGACTTCGCGGTGTGCGCTCTGGCGTGCAACGATCGGACGGACTCCTTCGGCGCCGATGGAGCACAAGCTCACCTTTGCGCCAAGTCCTACAAGGCGTTCGGCTTCGAGGGCGCTAAGGTCGCCGTCGTCGGTGTGCCGCGAGGCAAGCTGATGGAGACGATCGAGCAGGTGGAAGTCGATCAGGGACTACCGCATGCCATTCTCAACGGCGTCTGGATTCGGAAAGCCCCGGAGAGGTTCGCCTCCTACCTGATGGTACACAACCTCGGCGAGCACAACGTGGACAAAGTGATCGAGGTGGCGAAGGGAGGATTTGGATGCGTCGAATTCTACCCGTGGCGCTCGACTCCCTCCTACCAACTGAATCCTTCGCTGTTTCCCAACGGCATGGCGGGTCTGAAAAAGGTCGCCGACAAGATTCATGCAGCGGGTTTGCAGGTGGGTCTGCACGTGATGCAGGGGATGGTCGGTTGGGGACCCAAAGACGATCCTTACATCACCCCCAAAGCCGACCCGCGCCTGCTGCAGGACCGGCACGCGTCCCTCGCGGTGCCACTGGATGAGAAGGCGATTGAGGTCGTGGTGAAGGAAACCACGTTAGACTGGCCGGAAACTGGCGACCTGTACGTTGAGGGGGAGATTATCCGCTACAGTCGCCGCACCGAGGCGGGATTCGCGGAGTGCCAGCGCGGGCTGCACGGGACCACGATCTCAGCGCACGCGGCCGGAGCGCGCGTCGGACACCTGGTGAACTGCTTCCCCAACTGGGGCAACACGGTCTATTGCCCGGACGTGAACAGCACCATGATCGACGAGATATGCGACCGACTCGCCACCGTCTTCAACGAGACCAGCGCCGACATGAGCTATTTTGACGGCGGCGAGGAGCTTATCAGGCAGCCGCCCTACTGGCGAAACCAGGGACGATTTGCCCTGGGACTGGCGCAACGTCTGAAGAAGCCGATCATTCTTGAGGGAAACGCTCTCTATACTCATCTCGCCTGGCACGTGATTAGTCGCGGGAGCCCACACTTCGATCCTATCTATTTCGGCAGGCGTGACTACACCCTGCGTTTCAAAGGCCAGCATCCTGCTGACCATGCAAAGAATCTACTGGGCGGCGACGTGGGGTGGTTCAACCCGCACGTTCACTCTCCGGTCGTGGACGCGGTGACTCCCGATGAGGTGCTTCTATTGTGCCTGAAGGCGCTCGGCCACAAATCCCCCATTTCCTTCTCGATGGACATGAGCAACCCCTGGGCTAACCAACGAATGCCGGAAATGCTCGAGACTATCCGCGCCTGTGACGAGCTGAAGCGGAGAGACTACTTCACCGATGCAGCCTGCGCAGAACTGACGAAGCCTTTTGCGGAACATACGTTAGAGCAAACGTCTGACGGAACATGGAATCTGCGCCCGATGCAGTTCGGCCCGGCGCGCACCGTGGATGCAGAGCGAGGCGAGAGAAGCGAATGGAAGTGCGGGAACCCATACCACGAGCAGCGCCCCTGGGTTCGCATGCGAGCTCGCACTCGACTCGCCCCCTACGGCGCGAAGGAAAACCTCATACTGGCTGATCCCCAAGACGGCACGCCCCTCAAGGTCGTTGGCAGCGCCTCGCCTCAACTCGCCCCCTCTTTCGCAGCGTCGGCAGAAAAGACCCCCGAGGGTGACAGTTGCTTCGTGTACGGAGCCGAGAACAAGGGCAACACTTCGTCCGGTTGGTGTCAGGTTTCTCGGTCGCTGCCACAACCGCTCGACCTCAGATCCCATCGTCGGCTCGGGTTGTGGATTCGTTCCGAGGGCAAGGGCGGTATCCTCAATGTCCAGCTCGCAGGCAAAGACGCTCGCATGGATCACTACATCGACCTCGACTTCGTTGGCTGGCGCTACTTTGTTCTCGATCCGCCGGAAGACAGCCGCGTGTGGGGTTACCAGTGGCCTTATTCCTGGACTGACCTCATGTATACGAGTTGGTTCATCTACAGCGCAACGAAAGAGGTGAATCTCTTCTACAACGCCCTTCCGCCCAACTCGACAACGGCTTGCCTGATCGGCCGCATCGAGGCTCTGCACGAGGAGCCTTTGCTCCTGAGGAATCCCTCCCTGGAGGTCGCCGCGCGGAAGGTCATTTTTCCGGTCTCCCTCAAGCCGGACGAGTATCTGGAGTGGGACTGGTCCGGACGGTGTCGGCACTTCGAGCCCAACGGAGGATTGCTCGGTGAGGTGCAGCCTCAAGGCACTTGGCAACTCTCAGCAGGGGAGAACTCGGTCCGTTTTTCCTGCAAGGGAGGCGACGGCTTTTCTTCGCGAGCGGAGGTCACCCTTTCGGTTCGCGGCGAACCTCTGCCCAACAGTCGCAGAAATTCTGGAGCAAAAGCCGGGCAGAAGGCGGGTATCTATCCTTCCTTCAGCACTCAATCCCAGGTCAGTCTGCCCATGCAACTCCTTCCGGGCAGCAAGGGCGGTGTACGGCTGATGCAGGGAGTCTACGAGAGGGTGGACAGCCTGCCCTCTCGCAGCGTCGCGGCTTTCGATGGCAAGGCGAACGCCTGGGCTGTGGACAACGATCGTCCCGTTGCCTGCCCGGTGTTCGTTATCCTGTCTCGTGGTATTGCCTCTTCGACACCGACTGTCGACTACGACGATCCGGACGCGCTGTTGCTGGAGGATTTCAGCGACCTGAGTTCTTATGAGATGAGCGAGAGAAACCAGTATGAGAAATATGTCGTTGGCGAGGGCAAGCAACTGACAAAGGACGGCCCCGTGCGCGCGGGCGTCTCTCAGACCTTTGCGTCCACGACCGAAGGGGCACGCTCAGGGAAAACTTGCGCGGTCTATGCGGCAACGAACGAGGGCGGACTCGGCGGCTGGTGTGGCAAGGGTAGAAGGTTCGAGAAACCGATAGACCTGTCGCAGCATAAAGCGGTGGCCTTCTGGCTGCACGGAGACGCAAGAGGAGAAACACTCCGCTTTCAGTTCCGGGATACGAAGGGACGCCATGCGCACTGGCTTGTGCCCATCGACTTTACCGGCTGGCGCTTGCAGGTCTGCCGACTCGCCGATGCCCGGGACTTCGACTGGAAACAAACCGAGTACCTGCTCGTCTACTTCAACGACCTGCCAGTCGGCCCGACTTGCACGATGAAGTTCGACGACGTGAAAGCCTTTCCGAAGATCGTCTCCTCCGTTCCTTTACACAATCCGTCGATCAGTATCAACGGGAAGCGCGTCACCATTCCTGTAACGTTGGACGCAGATGCATCGCTGCTGATCGACAATCTGAAACGCGCCAGCCTGTGGCTTACAGGCAAGCAGCAGGGGAAGACGTTGCAGTTGCAGGGGGAACCGCTGCGGTTGGAGCCGGGAGCCAATCGCATCGAAGTGACGTGTGAAAACCGGCAGAACGCGCCGCGCGATGTCAGTGTGAGAGTGGTGCGGCTGTGACGATCCAACGTGATCCGAGGGTAACTTGCTGCCGCGCTTTGCTGGTGTCAGAACTCAGTCTATTCCCTCGCACCCGCGTCCTTCGGCTGTGAAGTCGGCGCCAGCGATTGGCCCTTTGTTGGCCAGGTCCGTGTTCTCAGTTCTTCGACGATGGTCACAATGCTCCTCCAAGTTCCACTGAATCGGACAACCTGATCAGAGAGAAGCGAAGCTCAGCTCGAATCCTTCCTCGCCGTCCTCAAATCGCAGTTCCTTCCTGACAATCAGCGTCTGGCCATGGGCATCCTTTTCTCCCTTTGGACGCGTCGCTTGACCGCAGAGCGTTAACCGTCCGGCGTCCCACTCGCAGGGCAATACCTCAAATTCCCCCTGCCGAACGTGCATGTCCGTTGAGAGAATCCACGGATGATCCCGCTGCGGAGTCAAGCGGAATACACGCGCCGACATCGGAGGAACAATCACATTCACCGCCCCAGCATGACTGCCGAGGTACTGCTCGTTCCAGAACTCCCACAGCAGATAGGGTCTCTCCGCGTCCAGTCCCAGCTTCACGAACTCGAGGGTGTGCGTGCGCGGCTCATCGTTGCGTACTCGTTACAGCTTCTCCACAAACCCCAAGATATCCCTGAACGCTTCCTTCTGCTGACGGCGCGTCAGGTCGTAGAAGAAGCCGTGCTCGGCTTTCGTGTAGACCTTGATCTCCGAGCGGCGACCGTGAGCGCGCATCTTCTCGACGAATCGCTCAGTCAGTTCCAGTGGGAACATGTGTTCGTTCTCCGCTTCCAGGAACAGGATTGGTGGGGACTCACCGGAGATATGCTCGATGGGCGAAACGGAGCGGAACAGCTCGGGATGCTCCTCATACGTTGTCCCCACGATGCCCTGCATCGCAGTCCAGCCGTGGGGAAAAATATCGTCCCACGGCTCGAAGGTCACCGGTGTCGATTGCAGCGCGGCGCCAACGGGTCGAATCCATTCGTTCTGGAAACGACAGGCGGCGAAGTCCGGGTCTTCTCCGCACTCGCCTGGCAGTGCAAGCGTCAACAACGCGGCCAGGTGCGCTCCGGCGGAGGAACCGAACACGAACACCTTCGCCGGTCGGTTCGCTTGACGCAATTCCGAAACGAACAGGTCGTATCCGTGCCGGACGTCGGTAATCTGTTCTCGAATGCAGACACCTGACAGGCGGTAGTCAGTTGAGCCACAGACGAAACCCTCACGGTTGAAGGCGCGCATCAGCCTATGGAAGTGCGCCCGCGCCCCTGCTCGCCAACCCCCTCCATGGACGAAGAAGATGGCGACGTCGCGCGTCACTTCCTCCGGCTGGAAAACGTCCAGCGCCCGGCCCTCCACGATGGGTTCGTCGAGATAGATGGACTTGAACTGGTATGGCATGGAACGCTCCTTATGCTCGCAGAATGATTCTCCTGACGCTGGCGAATGCAAAACCAAAATTCTGCCTCCTCGGAGTGAGGGTCAGTCTCGATCTTCCACGCGGAAGCCTGATCTCTCCAACGTGAACTCGCCGGAAGTCGTCGAAGCTGCCGGTGGCAGGGACAACACCCTTCAGCGTGGATTGGCCCGCTTTCACTGAGAACGTGCTCCCCGCCCACACTTCCTGGCAGCCCATTTCCACCGATACCTCGCACGTGACCGGTTTCAGACACTCGACGTGCCAGGTAGCCGTCTGGTCGGGGTGGGTCCAGTGGGTCAGGTAAGAGGCGCCGTTCTCCGCGGTCGCCAGCTCGATGACGATCCCCTTGGGCCCAAATCCCTGACGAACAGCCGTTTCCGCAGGTAGAACGGTCTTCGTTCCTGTAGTCACGACATGAACCGCAGGTGGCGCGGTGCGGGGGAGCGGACGCAACATGGATTCATTATCGAACATCAACTCCACCACATTCACTGCGCGATCCGGCGGGAGTGACGGCAAACCCTCCAACGTCAATTCATCGCCACTCATTGCAGGACGCGCCGTCTTCCCATTGCCGAGCAGCCGCGCCCGCACGGGGACGGACTTCACCTGCTTCAGGAAAATTGCGTCTGCATCCGGCCACCGGAGGAGGTGCAGGTACAGTCGCTTCCCTTTCCGGGTATACAGCGCATCCTCCGACTCCTGAATCATTGGACAGCCTTGCGCATTGTAGATGGATTTCCCATGCACCTTGAGCCAGTCGCCGATCTCGGTCAGGCGCTGCACCTGGTCTTCGGGCAACGTTCCGTCCGGCTTTGGGCCGATGTTGAGCAGGTAGTTGCCTCCGGCAGCGGCCATGCGCACCATGCTCTCGATGAGGAACGGAGTGGAGAACAGCGAGCCGTCCGGCTTGTAACCCCATGACTCGCGGCAGATCGACTGGCACGCCTCCACCGTGTACCCCGCGGCTCCCGCCATGCCAGACAGCCTCCGCTCCGGCGTGAAAAAGTCGCCATGACCGGCGCGGTCGTTGACCACCGCGCCGGGCTGAAGTTGCTTGATGAGTTTGTAGAGCTTGCGGCCGCGCCACTCCTTCTCCGTCTTTTGGACGCCGTCAAACCAGATTCCATCGATGCGACCGTACTGCGTACACAACTCCACCAACTGCCCCTCCACGTAATCCATGAACTTCGGCCAGTCAGGCGTGTCGTCCGAACGCTCGTACTGCAGGTCCTTGAAACACCCTCTGTGGTGGACGAAGTTTGGGTGGTGCCAGTCGGGTTGAGAATAGTAGAGAATGATCCGCATCCCCTGGCGTTGGCAGGCGGCGATGAGTTCGCCAATCAAGTCACGCCCGAACGGCGTGTTGGTGATGTTGTAGTCAGTCAGGTTCGAATCAAAAAGACAAAATCCGTCGTGATGTTTCGCGGTGACGGTGATGTACCGGCAGCCGCCGCGCTTCGCCGTGTCCACCCACTCATCCGCATTGAACCGGTGCGGGTTGAAGCGACGCGCCAGCTTCTCGTATTCCTCACGCGGGATGTCTTCATGGTACATCACCCACTCGCCGCGCCCCAGCAGCGCGTAAAGGCCGAAGTGAATGAACATCCCAAACCGAGCTTCGGGAAACCATTGGAGGTCGGGATCAAGGTTCTTTCTCGCGATCATCGGAGGCTCCTATCCGTGTGTTTGCGGAGCGGTCTGCAACGACTGACATTCTACAGGCAAACTCCGATGATGGGTAGCTGCAAACGTCAAGCCATTGAAATGATGTCACCGCAATGTGATAATGTCCGGTATCCTGAAGGACTCGGAAGGAGGGCCTGGTGAGGGGGTGTTTTCACCCGCGACGAGTATACACGCGCATGGTTGCAGTCGCAGGGGTCTATCTTCCTTAATGCACGTCGTCGAAAGGAACTGAAATGAAAATAGGAGTTGCCCGGCGCGTCATCACGCCGGCTCAGCGGGTGTATCTCGCTGGTTACGGATCACGAACCGAAAAGACGGCGGATGCCTACCAGGATCTTCTTGCCACCGCGATTTGCTTTGAGGAAGCTGGAGAAAAGTGCGTCATTCTTGCAGCCGATCTGCTGGGCTTCGATGCGGAGATGGTCGAGACAATCAAGAGAGGGGTGCAGAAGCACACGGGGTTGGGTCCGGAAAAAGTCCTGTTGGCGGCCAGCCATACCCACTATGCTCCCGCCGTCGAGACAAAGAGCGCACACCTCTATCCGGGCATCCATCTCGATGTCCGGGGAGATATCGAGAACCTCTGCATCGAGGCTGTGATCGAGAGCGCGGAGAACATGCAGTTGGTGGAACTGCATTACGGAACCAGCGTCGCGGCCTACGGCATCAACCGCCGCGTCTGGAACGGAGTCGATAGCGAAATGCGGCCCAATCCGAGAGGCGCGGTGGACCCGACCGTGCGCGTGCTGTGGGCCGTCGATCCTCAGGATAGGGTCGTTGCTGTCCTGTTCTCGTATGCGTGCCACCCGACCACGGCCGGCGGACTGATGTCGATGGGCGGAGACCACTTCGGGTGTGCGGCGCAACTTGTGGAGGCGGCCATCCCCGGCGCGACGGCTGCTGTCCTGCCCGGTTGTTTCGGCGATGTGCGTCCCCGGGTGGTGAATGCTGCAGGAGGGTTTGATGCGGGATCGCTGGAAGTGGTTAAGGCTTTCGGGCAAGAGCTGTGCTTCGCCGTCCTCTCTGCCATGAGTGTGCCTGAAGTCGAGATTGCGGGCCCGATCACCGCGGCAATTGACGCGGCTCTTCTCCCGTTCGACCACGTACCAGACCGGCAGGCGCTTGAGCGGCTGTTGGCAGATCCTGAATTCTCTCAACGCAAATGGGCCGAGGCCCTCCTGGATCAACTGAACGAGGGCGATCTGTCCGCTCATTTGGAGATGCCCGTCCAGGCGCTGCGAATTGGGAACCTGAATATCGTCGGATTGGGCGGGGAGGTGTGCGTCGGGTATCAGCTCAGAATTGCCGCGTCGTTGTCTCCGGCGCCCGCCTTTGTCCTCGGTTACTGCAACGCCGAGACAAGCTACATCGCCACATCCGACATGTTCCCCTTCAAGGGGTACGAAGTCGCCACAGCGCATTTCTGCTACGGCAACCCCGCGCCGCTGACACCTGAGTGTGAGGAACGAATTCTTGCGAAGGTGAACGAATTGCTGGCGAAGACGCGATAATCCGGGTTTGGCGCGGTTGGGGTTCAGCCCGATATCGATGTCCTTGGAGACAGACACTCTTGTCTGCTCCACAGCAGCTCAGTATCTCCCAACCGCGCGCGCGGTAGCATACATGGCGACAACGTTCTCGGTCGGTGAGTTGTCCTGCAGGGAGTGGGTAGGGGCAAAGCAGTAACCGCCGCCCGGCATCATTATATCGAGAGTTTGTTTGCAGTAGTCGACGGTCTCCGCCACCGTGCCGGTGGCGACGGGCCCCGCGGTGCTGATACAGCCGTGGAAGGCGAGACGCCCGCCAAACGTGGTCTTGAGGTATTTAGGTGACATGTCCTTCGCTTCCGGCTGCAGCGTATCCACCACGTGAATCCCCATCTCGATGAAGTCCTCGAATGCCCAACTGCCGGAGCCGCAGCAGTGCATCATGACGTAAACATCGTAGGCTTTAGCGAGGTCGCAGTAGGTCTGGTATCGTGGCCGAATGTGCTTGCGGAAAATCTCCATGCTGATGATCGGCCCGATCTGCGTGCCGAGGTCCTCACCCAACCACAGGAAATCAATGCCGCCCTTCGCTGCTTCCAGATTCCTCCGAGCGACCTCGATCCGGACGTCCATACGACGGTCCGCCAAAAGGAGTCCTGCGGGATCGTCGGTAATGAGATCCACGAGCGTCTGCTCCATGCCGCGCAACATCCCATTCCCGTTGATAATGTCGCCGAACCCCCCCGAGCCGTTGATTGCATACGTCTCGAAGCGTTTGCACTCGTCCGCGATGCGGGAGTAGTCGAAGTCGTCCGGCGAGGGCATCGGCCAGTTGGCGACAGTCTCCTCGTTGGCATCCTGCAGTGGGAAATCGCAGTAGTCCCAATATCCCCCCGTGTCGTGCTCAACCCGACGACGGCGGACACCCCAGTTGTCCACTATCACGCCGCGTTTAGGAATATCTTCGTGGAGACGTGGCCCCGTGTACCGCGCGCCCACGCTGCGGAAATCCACGCCCAATACCACTCGCAGGCCTTCGTGGTCGTCTTGCTCCAGACCAAAATGGTCTTTCAGCCTTCCATCGATTCCAGGATTGGCAGAGTAGTTGATCGGCACGCGATCCGGTTGGTTGTTTGAGAAGGCGGCGCGCACCCGTTCCTTGGAGGTCATTGCCATCAGCATCCTTTCGGATGAAAGCGATTATATACTGGAACCGTGGACACGTAAACAGCAGAGAAGGTTGCCGCGGTTCCGGTGGTCTCCACAGCTCCGCGACCTGAAGCCTATCGAGCTGTGGCTCACCGCTCCCCGCTCAGGCGGACAAGCATTATCGCAGATTTGGCTTGCGCCCACGCACTCGAATTGTTGACCACTGAAATTCGTCTGTGATAGACTTCACAGAAGTTGAAACTCGATATAAGTTGCGGGGCGAGTTAAGCTCCCATTTACATTGACGACCCAGATATGAACCCTTACGTGGCAGTGTTCTTCATGTTCGTGTTTTGCGGTGTCATCGCGGGTGCGATGCTCGCCATGGGGTCCTTCCTGGGCCCCAGGAAACCCAACCCAACCAAGGAGCAACCTTTCGAGTGCGGAATGGAGCCTTTCCAGCTTCCGGGTGGACCGACCTCCGTACGCTTTTACATCATCGGGATGCTGTTTGTACTGTTCGATGTGGAGACCGTGTTTCTGTTCCCGTGGGCGATCGTCTTTCACAAGTATGTCACTCGGCCAGGGTGGGGAATGTTTATGCTGGTTGAGATGCTCGTGTTTCTCGCCGTCCTCATTGCCGGCTATATTTACCTCTGGAAACGGGGAGCGCTGGAATGGGAGTAGGCGAATTTATCACATCGAAGTTGGATCACGCGGTCGGGTGGGCGCGCAAGTATTCCATCTTTCAGTATCCCTTTATCACCGCCTGCTGCGGGATGGAATATATGGGGGTTGCGTGCTCTCATTATGACATCGACCGATTCGGTGCGGGGTTTCCACGGTTTACGCCGCGTCAGTCGGACGTGCTTTTTGTGGTGGGAACCATCAGTCACAAAATGGCCCCGGTGCTGAAGACAATCTATGAGCAGATGTGTGAACCCAAGTGGGTCGTCGCCTTCGGTGTGTGTACCTGCACCGGCGGTTTCTATGACAACTATTCGACGGTGCAGGGCATCGACACGGTGATTCCCGTTGACCTGTACATCCCGGGTTGCCCGCCGCGTCCTGAAAGCGTGCTTGATGGGCTGATGCTACTGCAAGAAAAGATACAGAACCAAAAACAGGAAATATTGCCGAAAGCGAAGTGGCGGGAAACGCAATCTTCCGTCAGCCGACTCCTTTGATGTCCCCGGAACAACAGAACAACGCACAAGCCCAACTGCCACAGGTGGATGGCGAACGTCCGGCGTTGGGGAGACTGCACCAGCAGTTCCCAGAGGCGATCCTTGCCTCCCATTCCTACCGCGGCGACGACACGATTAGCGTCGCGGGGGACAGTCTGTTGCCGATCATGCAATTTCTCCGGGAAACGCCCGAACTCTCTTTCGAGACGCTGATGGACCTCACCGCAGTGGACTACCTGAAGATGGGAAAGTCGCCGCGATTTGAGGTAGTCTATCACCTGTATTCTCTCACCCACAATCACCGTCTTCGTGTCAAGGTCCCTCTCCCAGAAGACCTGCCCGAGGTTGATTCGTTGACGAGTCTCTGGAAGATTGCCGACTGGTATGAGCGCGAAGTGTGGGATATGTTCGGGATCAAGTTCAGGGGGCATCCGGACCTTCGGCGCCTCTTGATGTACGAGGAATTTGAGGGACATCCGTTGAGGAAAGACTATCCCAAGAGCCGGAGACAACCCATCGTGGCGCAGAGGACGTGAAACGTGAGCAGTGAGCAGTGAGCAGTGAGAGAGACATACTCGCCCGCCACCAATCACCAATTGCCAAACCATGCGAGTGAAGAGCGAAACGGTAACCGAAACGATGATGCTGAACATGGGCCCATCGCATCCGGCGATGCACGGCGTCATTCGCATCATATTGGAGCTCGACGGTGAGAATGTCGTGGACAGCGACATCGAGATCGGGTACCTGCATCGCGCCTTCGAGAAGGAGGCGGAGAACGCAACCTACAATCAGGTCTTTCCCTACACGGATCGACTGAACTACGTTTCCCCTGTCATCAACAACGTGGGGTACGCTCTGGCAGTAGAGAAGCTTCTGGGAATCGAAGTGACCGAGCGGTGCAAGTACATCCGCGTTATTATGAGCGAGATTTCCCGCATCTGCGACCACCTGACGTGTGTGGGAGCCTCTGCCATGGAGCTGGGGGCGATGACCGCGTTCCTCTACATGATCAAGGCGCGGGAGTTCCTGTGGGAACTCCTCGAGCAGGTCACCGGCGCGCGGCTCACAATCGCCTACTGCCGCGTCGGCGGGGTGAAAGCAGACCTGCCGGAGAACTTTGAGCAGGAAGTGACCGAGCGTTTCGTCGAGGTCCGCAAAGTGCTGAACGAAGTTCATGGACTTCTCACGAAGAATCGCATTTTCGTGGACCGCGTCGACGGGGTGGGGGTAATCTCCAAGGAGGATGCCATCTCCTTTGCATTCACCGGCCCGATGCTGAGAGCGTGCGGAATACCGTATGACGTACGCAGGAACCATCCCTACCTGACCTATGACCAGATCGACTTCGATGTTCCTACAGAGACTACGGGTGATTGCTATGCCCGCTATCTCGTTCGCATGGAAGAGATGGAGCAAAGTATGCGCATCGTTGAGCAGGCTCTCCGGAAGATGCCGGAAGGTCCTACCAATGTCGACCACGCGGGAAGAATTATGCAGCCCAGCGAGATGGTGGACGCCGCCAAGGTCGGAAAAACGCGAGACATGAAGCTTGTGCAGCTCGAGCTATCCCCGAACCTTGAAGGCTCGGAGCGGCAACAACACCAACAGGTGAACGCCCTCGCGAAGAACGTCGTGCTCCCCGCCAAGGAAGATACGTACGGCAATATCGAGGGGTTGATGAACCACTTCATGCTCATCATGGAGGGTTGGGGAATTCGACCTCCCGTTGGCGAGGTCTATCAAGCGGTCGAGGGGGCCAATGGGGAGTTGGGCTTCTACATCGTCAGCGATGGGACGGACAAGCCCTACCGTGTCCGTGTGCGGCCGCCCTGCTTTGCCTTCACGGCGGCCATCCCAACGATGATCAAAGGCGGCATGGTGGCCGACGTTGTCCCCACTTTCGGATCCATCAACATGATCGCGGGAGAGCTGGACAGATAGGCGAATGGGCGAATGGGCGAATGGGCGAATGGGCGAATGGGCGAATGGGCGAATGGGCGAATGGGCGAATGGGCGAATGAGCGAATGGGCGAATG
>MNXM01000200.1 GCA_001872605.1 Armatimonadetes bacterium CG2_30_59_28
CTTGCTTCCAAGTATGCCTACAACGGGGTGTAAGTCAGATTTGTGATAGTCAGCCCCATTGCCCCTTAATGAAGGGCCAACGGCAACAGCAGTACTATTGCGGGCGACAGGCCAACTCCCCATTGCAGGGGCAACGGGGCTGAATGCCGCCACGTCTCACAAATCTAACTGCACCCCGTCAACTTTGGCAGCTACCCATTTTTCAGCGTAGCTGCTATGCTACCCGCAACACTCCCGATGGAGGAAAGCCAATAATGCATCTTCTGCGCGCCTGTATTCCCTACTGGACGATTGTTTTGCCCGTGCTCGCTGTTCTTGAATCTATCGCAGCGCCAACGAGCAAGATCAATCGGGCCGCCATGCCCCCCCAGCTCGACGGCGTATCCGATGACGCCTGCTGGGAGCAGACTCCCTGGCAAAGCGATTTCGTCAGCGCCAGCGTCGCAGCAGAAAACGCGGGGCAACCGAAACCCGTTGATGCTCAGACGCGCTTCAAGGTTGTCTACGACAATGCAGCGCTGTATGTGGCGGTGGAGTGCGACGAACCGAAGATTGGAAATCTGCGCGCCAACGCGACAGGGCATGACACGATGGTCTTCATGGACGACTGCGTTGAGCTGTTCATGGACCCCGCGGGCGATGGGCGATACTATCATCACTTCATCGTCAATAGCAACGGCGCGTGGTACGACGACTATGGCGCGGACTATGGCCTGGTACATAACAAGCTGTGGGACTGCCCGCTGGAGGCCGTCACAAAGGTGGACACTGCCGCGAAGCGGTGGCGGGCTGAAGTGCGCATCCCCTTCGCTGCACTGCTCCTGAGATCGGACGCGGGAGCGGATTGGTTGTGGAACGTGGCCCGGGAACGGTACGCAGGGGGGCAACAGGAACTCAGTACGTGGAGTCCCCTCAAAGGCAGCTTCCACTCGCCGAAGCTGTTTGGCAAGTTGACAGGCATCCATGTGGACTATAGCGCCTTCGCCGTGGGGATAGGTGAACCTACGCTGTCCGTCTCCGGAGGTGCAGGCAACGATCGGGCGCTCCATGTCAATCTACCTGTGGTGAACAGCACGGCAACGCCGCTAAAGCTGAAGTCGAGCGTTCAGTTGTTTGGCAAAGCGCAGACCGCCGTTGAGGCTTCGGCGGTCGATATTCCGGCGCGTTCCACGTCCACGGTATCGTTCCCTCCGTTCATGGTTCCCCGGTCGGAGAAAACCGTTCAGGCGCAGTTTACTCTCGTGGACATGCAAACCGGCGCTCCCTGTAAGGTTGTCGTCAAGGAGCTCTCCTCCGAGTATCGCCCCCTCGCCATTGACATCATTCAGCCGGTGTACCGAAACAACATCTACGCGACACAGAGCATTCCACAACTTGTCTTCAGAGTCGCCCTCTCCGCGGACGTCCGCGCCGGGTGCAAGCTGGTGACCTTCCGCTTGCTGGATGAGCAGGGCAAGTCTGTGAGGGAGGGGAAGACCGCGGTCGATGGGTTGGCGCTGAGTCAGAAGCTGGAAGTGGGCACGCTTCCGGTCGGGAAATATGCACTGACCGTGCAGGCCGCGTCGGCAGACGGTACGCCGTTAGCCGAATCGCAGGAGACCGTCTGCAAGCTGCCCCCTGCCCCCGGCAATGAGGTGCGGATTGACGAACATCGTAACCTTCTGGTCAATGGCAAGCCGAAAGTCTTCATCGGGTGGTACGGGAATATCCACCTGGAAGACCCGCGTCCGGATGTGGTCGCGCTGCAAGACCTTGTCACGCCAGTCGTGGTCAACTACCCAAACGTGGAACCGTTGGCGAAATCCTACCGCGAGCACGGTATCTATTCCATCGTCAGCGTCGAGCCGGGGCGACTGTTCTACTCGTTCAATCTTTGGCAGAAGCCGTGCAACCCGGTGCAGGGAGAGCCCGCCAAGCTGTTGGGACCGAGCGATGAATGTCGCGGCTACGTTAAGCAGTTGATCGAGGTGGTTCAGAATCAACCCGGATTGCTGGGAGACTACCTTGCCGACGAACCCGAGATCAACAATACCCGCTCCGACTACCTTGAGACCTTCTACAAGATGATGCAGGAGCTGGACCCCTATCACCCGGTGATGATCACTAACGACACCCTCGACGGGATTGTCACCCACGGCTACAAAGCCTGCGACATCCTGAGTCCCGACCCATACTCCGACAACTACGACTACGTGCCGAACTTCATGAAGAAGGCGCTGGAAGTTGCCTCCGTCGGGAAGACAACAATGATGACTCCGTGGCAGTCTTCCGGTCAGGCGCACTTCACTCATGATTACGGCACGTCACCTGCCTATCCGTACCGGGTCACACGCAACCAGTACCTTGTGGCAGTCGCGTATGGCTGTCGCGGGTTCACGGGTTACACGGACGCCTTCTACATGTCGGAGCCGGTTCTTCGCTATGGTTTACCGCCGATCTGGCGGGAGGTCCGCTTTCTGGAACCAGCCATGGGCGCTCCTGCTCCAGCGGAGTTGCTGAAGGTAGAAGCGGACGCTGAAATGGCGAGTTGGATCCGCGAGGCAAACGGCAAGCTGTATCTGATTGTGTTGAACCACAAGCCGGGGAGCCGCAAAGCGCGCATCAGCCATTCGCTCCTCACAAAGATTGCCGCGCTCGACGTTGTGTCTGAAGGGAGACAGGTTACGCTGAAAGGTGGTGTGTTTGAGGATCAATTCTCCGAAGGCGACGCGCGCATCTACACCACCGACCCAGCCGGCCGCAAGCTGCGGACCACTGCCGCCGTTGAGAAGGACATCGCCGCGCAGGAAGCCGCGTCAGCCAAACCGGGGAACCTGCTGCATTCCACGCGCGGGGTTTGCGCAACGGCCTCGCCCGGGTATTTCGCTCCCTGGTTTCACCAGTTCTACTACTACGCCATCAACGGCATCACCGACGACACCGGCTGGCATTTGACGCATGGGAAACTGCCGCAGTGGCTGGAGTTGACGTTGCCGAAGGCTGAGAAGATTGGGCGAGTCGTCATCTATACACCGAACCTGCGCGACTACGACTTGCGGTTCTTCGATCCCGACACCGGAATGCAGACGGCGGAAATCCGAGGCAACCACGACGCAGTCGCGGTCCACAACTTCGACCCACCCATCCCCACATTGAAGCTGCGCATCACCGCGGTGGCGACCCGCGAGGGGACCGAACCCGTCGCGGCAATGGTTCGAGAAATTGAGGCGTATCCGGCGAAGGGCGCGGGGCCACTGACTTCCGTAAGGCAGTCACAGGCATCCGTGCAACCACCGCCCGCGACAGCGGATCCCACCATCCCGGAAGGGACGGGCGATCTCTGGGTCGAAGACTTCGCTCACTTCACCACCGCGGAGAAACTCAACTGGGACGGGCACGATGACAAGTGGGTGCTCAATCCGCAGAACTTCAGGGCAGAGCCAAAGCCTGGCGGTGGCATCACCTGCACCTGCACCACCGCTGTTGGGTATGCACCGATGAGTCACTTTTTTCCTTACGACCCGGCGTATCGCTTCCTGCAAGTGAAGATCGCGTCCATTGAGGGAGAAGGCTACAAGTTCGGGAATGTGATCTTCGGTGATTCCTCCGGCAAGCCCGGCACCAGCAGGGGGATCAACACCAACAAGCCGGGCATCTACACGATGGACACTCACTACGTGCACGAGATGTTTGCGCAGGGCACCGCAACGAAATGTTACATTTCTGTCTTCGTCGCAGGATCGGCCAAGAAGGACGATGGCACCGTCAAACCCGGACCGAAATTCACCTTCGGCTGGCTCCGCCTCACGCAGAAGCCCCCGAATGGTCTTACCGTCACCCTGCCGGACGGTTCCCCTCTACCGAACTCCCTGAAGGAGGGGGACAAGTTGCTCTACCGACTCTACCTTGAGGCGCCAGCCAAAGACGCTACCGTCGAGGTATTGACCAGACCCAATCATCTTGTTCTGCCGGTGAATGGAGAACCTTATGTCCAACTCGCGCGCGTCGGCGGCAAAGACGGCCGTGAGTGGGCGGCAACCGTGAAGCTTGGCGCTGGAACCGGCAAGTACGACGGCTCCACCGGATACCCCGTGCTCTTTCGCGCTCGCCTGACCGGTGGCCCGATTGGTGAGACCTACGCGTGCGTGTCGATGAAGATTGAGTGAGTGAGTGGGTGTCCGTCGCCATTTCTTCCAGGGAAATCCCCACCATCCCCCACTTCAGGAGCTGTCCATGACCGGCAAACAACGTATGCAGAAGACCCTCCGTTTTGAGGAACCCGACCGCCCGCCGCATTTTGAGGTGATGTTTGAGCTGGAAAAGGAGGCGTTCGGGCTCGAGTTCCCCGACCGCAAAGCGTGGGGGAACTGCACCGCTGTCGAGAAGGAGCGAATGATCGCGCAGTGCATGGCAATCTACGAGAAGATCGTCGAGCGCTACCATTGGGACGCCCTGCTGGTGTTCTGGCCGTGGAGCGACCCCGACGGGGTTCGCGCGGCGAAGAAAACGTTCGGTGACGAGATTCTCATCGGCAGCGTCGTTGGAGGCACCACCTGGTCGATTGAATCCATGACCGACTGGATGCAGTTCTCGATTGACTTGGTGGAGCGCCCGGAAGTGATCCGTGCTGAGGCGGAACGGCGAACGCAAGTTGCCGTCCGGAAATTCAACGATCTTGCCGAAGCCAATGCCGATTTCATCCACGTGGTCAACGACGTTGCCTTCAATGCGGGACCGTTTATTTCTCCGCCGCAGTTCAGCGAGTTTGTCACTCCCTACCTGAGGTGTCAGGTGGAGCATATCCGGTCACTTGGGGTGATACCTTTTGTGCATACCGACGGGAACATCATGTCGATTCTCGATGACTATCTTTCCTTGGGAGCGGCGTGCTTTCAGTCGGTAGACCCGATGGCCGGGATGGATATTGCTGAAGTGAAGAAGCGCGCACACGGAACGATGGCGCTCATGGGCAATGTCCAGTGCAACCTCCTGCAGGATGGCCCGAAGGAAGCGATTCGCGAATCGGCCCTCTATTGTCTCCATCACGGCTCGCCCGGCGGCGGATACATCTTCGGCACATCCAACACCATCTTCCCCGGCATGCCGCTGGAGAACTATGAGTACATGGTGGAGGTGTATCGGGAGTGGTGCGACAGTAGTGCATCTTTTCGTAAATTCTTCGACATTAGACGCCGGATCGCTTCAGCGTCCGGTAGCTCACACAACTGACTGCCGAGCGCCAAGAAAGGACATCTTCTCTCCCCTATCAACCCATGTTCGTGCCGAACACGGGTTGATAGGGGAGAAAAGGAGGGTAGCCTCCATCGTGTAGCTGCCTGTGTGAGCTACCGGACGCTGAAGCGATCCGGCGTCCTTTTGTGGGGGAACCTCCAAAACGATGCAGCAGGTAATTGGGCGATTGAGTAATGAGGCTACAGGGAGTATGGACGGTGCGTCGCAGAGGGACAATCCATTGGAGGCTGATCGTGCCATGACTCCCAAGCGGCGGATGCTCAACGCCTACCGCGGGGTCTTCAGCGACCGCGTCGCGGTGGCGCCGGAGTTCTGGTACTACTACCCGGCGAAGCTGTTGGGAGTGGACATGATTGAGTTCGCTCGTAACGTGCCCTTCCACCTCGCGCTGAAGACCACCTTCGAAACCTTTGAGAGCGAGGGGTGGGGGGTCGTGTTTGCTGGTCCACCCAATGACCAGGTCACATCGACTTCCGAAGAACGGTGGATTGACGACAACACGCTCGAAACGCGGTGCATCCACAAGACGCCCTACGGCGAACTGACCTCGGCCTCCCGTGCGCAGCGGGACGAGCCTGCCTGGTCGCTGGAGCGCCCAGTGAAGGACCTCAACCGCGATCTGTTAGCGTGGGAAGCGATGGCCTTTGGAGGGAGTCCCGAAGCTATTGACGTAAGCCCCCTTCTCAAGGCGCGCGAGGAAGTCGGCGAGAGCTATCTGCTCGAGGTGTGGCTGGGGGTTCCCTTCTTCGACTTCTTCGCCAACGCGCGGGAAGGTGGATTCGAAACAGGTATCTATGACTTCCTGAACCCCGACTTCGAGCCGACGCTGGAACGTCTTCAGTCCACCTACATCGAGCGGTTGGTGAGGCTTGTAAACGTTCTTTGCGAGAAGACGCCGTTTGAGTCGTTCTGTATTGGATGCGCTTGGAGCTGCAATTCTCTCCTGGGACCGAAGTTGTGGAGACGCTGGGACAAACCGGTGATTCGTGGAGTGGCCGACGAGGCGCACCGGCACGGTCGCTTGCTGCACGTTCATTTCCACGGCGCGTGCATGGACACGGTTGCGGACTTCACGGAAATCGGCATTGACTGCGTCTGCCCGTTTGAGCGCCCACCGGGGGGGGATGTCAAAGGGCTTGACGATCTGCGCCTCGTCGAGAGACGCCTTCGCGGTTGCACCACGATGAACGGCAATGTGCACACCGTCAAAACCCTCATCCGAGGCACAGCGAACGATGCTCGACAGGAGGTCGCGGAGATCCTCGAAGCCTTCCATGATAACCCTCGTGTTATCGTCGGCACCGGCGACCAGGTGGGACGGGAGACCCCGGAGGAAAACTTGCACGCGATGATCAAGGAAGCGAAGCGGCTGGGGGAACTCGATCACAGGCAGCAACAGCCGGGCTCGGGGCCGCTGTCTTCCGCAATGCCGTGAAAATTCAAGTTCGAGCGCTCCCGGGGCAGTGTCTACGGGTAGCTTCGGTCAGGCGAAAGCAAACCCGACACGGGAGCGGGGGGACCTATACACCTATCCCCGTCGGTTTCCCGTCGAGACTATTCTGATTCTGTTCCACCCAATACTGCCGGATGCCTTGTGGGCCTTTTCGCTCCGCCCATTGCGTGAGTTGTTCCCGTTCACCCGTGTACTCAAAGAGTGGCACTCCATAACCGCACGAAGTGTGGACGAGATCAACCTCAATGTCCACAATCTGACGCGCTCCGGGGTGAGGCGGGAACAGGGCGATGAGTTCACCCCACGCGGGGTCTCGTGGATGAACGGCTCTGCCTTCGCCATATAGCCGCAGAATCATCGGGATGCCCTCAAAGGAGCAGAACATCAGAGTAATGCGACCGTTCTCCAGCAAATGGGCCGCTGTCTCGTTTCCACTGCCGGTAAGGTTCAGCCATGCGACACGATCACTCCCCAGCACTCGCAGCGAGTCCATTCCCTTCGGCGAGATGTTCACCCGTCCTTCGGCGCCGGCGGTGCCCACGAAGAATATTCTCTGCCTCTCGATGAACTCTCGATGCTTGTCGTCTATCTGCGGGAACTTCTTTCCCATTCTGTGTGCCTCCTCCGGGGTGTCGGACATTCTATGCCGATTTCAATGGTGTCGTCAATGCAGATTCGTATAGGGGCGCTGGAGGAGCGCTTCAGGGGTTGCCACACTTCTCAGTGTCTGGTATGGTTTTCTCCACGTTCGCCGTGATTTGCGGGACAGTTGAGGAGGCGCGATGACCCATGAAGAACATCATCCTGATCATCACAGACACATTTCGATATGACAATCTCGCGAATCGCGCGCGCCGCGCGGTGCGGACGCCGGAGTTGAATCGCTTCGCCGCGGACCGGGCGACCTCGGTTGAGGGATGTTACGTCGGCAGCTTCCCGACGATCCCACAGCGGACCGACCTGGCAACCGGCGTCCTCGGATGGCCCCACTATGGTTGGCAGCCGATCGATGTCAGCGGGCCAAACCATATTGCGAAATTGCTAAGTGACGCGGGCTATGCCACTCAGTTAATCTGCGATTGCCCGCACCTCTTCAATGCTCGGTTTCAGCAAGGGTTCAATGCAGCCTTTCAGCACCGCGGCCAGGAGGGGGACAGACCGCTGCTTAGAATGAATGATCCCATCAGAAAGATCGTTCCACCGGAAAAGACGCGTTGCTATCCTGAATTCCGAGGACACCACCTCGCTGACGCTCACCGCTGGGTGAACCGGTACTTCGAGTGCGAAGAGGAAACCTTCCCCGCCAAGACTGCCGCCACGACGGTCCGTTGGCTGGAGGAGAACTGCAACGCGGCACCGTTCTTCCTGTGGGTCGATTTTTTCGATCCGCACGAACCGTGGGACGCACCGGAGTACCTGGTGCGACGGTACGATCCCAACTACGACGGCATCCCCATGATCCACCCGAACTATGGACGCTCCTCCGCCTACACGGAAGAAGAGCTGCACAATCTCTGGGCGCACTACGCGGCAGAAGCGGACCTGGTGGACAGATGGGTTGGCCGCGTGCTGCAGAAGATCGACGACCTGCAATTGTGGGACGATAGCATCGTCGTCGTCCATTCCGACCACGGCATGTCCATTGGTGAACACGATCGCACCGGCAAATCGAACATCAGCGATGACGACCCACGCTACTGGCCGATCTATCCCGAAATTGGGCATGTGCCGTTGATGATTGCGGGTAGAGACGTTCCTCGCGGTGAGAGCCGGAATTTATTCACTCAACCAATCGACATCCTGCCGACGGTGTGCGAGCTGGCATCCGTTGAGGTCGATCCACCGAAACCCTTCGACGGGAAATCATTTGCACGCGCTCTCCTCAAACGCGAGGGGAAACATCGTGACTTCACCGTCAGTGGATGTCACGTCCGTACACCGGACAGTCAGCCGCCACGCAAAGCCGTCACACCGTTCCTGGTCACCGACCAGTGGGGATATGCACCGGTCGGAGCGCTGGGGAGCCCCGAGCTGTTTGATCTTTCGACCGACGGCCTTGCGGAGACCGATGTGGCACAGGACCACATGGACATCGTCCGGGAGTTGCACCCGTTGCTGCTTGACCATCTTGCGGAGCACGGCGCTTCGGATGCTTTCACATCCCTTTGGAAAGACGCAGCAGATGGAACACCCGGTGAGGGCAAGTGGGCAATTGATTACGAATAGACGGGTCAATTCGCCGATCAGCGCCTATACTGCGGAGGCTGGGTACTGTCCGTACTCCACAAACGCCTCGGACATGGCATTGATCTTCTCCTGGGTGTGATCCACGGCCTGCGGTGAAGGATACCACTTCGAGATGAACCCACCGTTGAAGCTGCCGAAGGAGTCGATGAGGTTTTTTGCGTAGCGGCGGATATCTTCGAGCGAACCTTCCACCATCGTTTGCTGGATGTCTACCGGACACCAGAAGGCGAGACGTCCGCCGAAGCGTTGGGCGAGGTTATCGACGCCCATGTTCTCCTGCTGATCCATCTGGATGACGTGGAGTCCGGCGTCGATGAAGTCGTCCAGTAAGTCGGCAATATGTCCGCAACTGTGAAGAAAGCAGAGCATCCCGCGGTCCCGCGCCGCGCCATAGACCCGCGCGTAGCGCGGCTTCCAGAACCTGCGGAACACCTCGGGGGAAACCATGGGGCGATCTTGGAGACCCCAGTCGTCACAGGAGAAGACGCCTTCCGCGCCCGCGTCGGCGAGGCGGTTCACCGCGTCGATGGCGATGTCCGCGAGCTTGTCCAAGAGGATGCCCAACTCCTCGGGATACTCGTAAGGATCGGTCCACGCCTCCACATGACCGCGGAGGTATTCGAGCCTGTGGATCAAGCTCAGGGGAATCCCCGCAATAACGAACTTCCCTTCCGCATGCCCAGCGATGGCCTTCGCCGCGTTTCCGTAGCGTTCCGGCAAATCGTAGTCCGGGAATCTGAATGATTGGAGCTGTCCATAGTCCCGGAGCGGATGAACCTTCACCTGCCCCATCGTTTTCCCGGCGGCGTCCTTTTCCCACACCGAACCCCACTCATCTTCACCCTCGACACTCGCCTTCCAGTTCGGATCGGCGGACGGACCCACATACAGGAAGTCACTCCTCCACGGCTCGGGCAAACACCGCGGCACGCGATCCGGGCCCTGAAACAAAACTGCGCGTCGAACACGTTCACTGCTGGTCAACAGAATACCTCCAGATCAAGATGACGGGATGAAGGGATTACTCGGTGGCAGCGCGTCCGCAGACGGGATTTCACCAACCAATCCCCTTTCCCGAGCGGAGTTGAATTGATTCATGAACCGACCTTTGCATGAGAAGTCGAGCGAGGTATCAACGCACGCCAGCCCGCGCTTGATCAAGTGCATGTTGAGGAAGGTCTTGTTGCGCAAGTAAAGATATGCGAGCAGGTTATCGCGCGCATCGTATTTTTGTGTGTCGAATTTCAGTAGGACCTTCTGTCCCCGAGTGGCATTTCTCAAGAAGTCTATGGCTTCCTGTCGACGGGCGGCAATTGGCCGAACGCCGAGCAATCTTACTCTCAACTTCCCGTCGAGTTCCACGAGGTCGGGAGACTCCACACGAGTGACGGAATGCAGTCGCGGAGTTTCCGGCTCTTGCCCATCGATCTTGGAGCCGAATCGCAGATTGCGGGGATCCACTTTCTTGTCGAACGCGACCGGGTCACGGAAGATGTAAGGGAGAGAAGCAATCCTCTGACTCCAGTCTACCGACTCCACAGTGTGTTCGAGGAAATGGATCGTCCTTTCGGGTGTTGACTCGCCAACCTTCCTTCTGATGACTGACAGAAAATCCGGATTGACCTCGTAGCCCACGGAGTTCCGTCCGAGGTCGATCGCGACGTGGGTGGTCGTGCCGCTGCCCAGGAAAGGGTCCAGTACCATGTCGTCCACAAAAGAGAACATGCGGATTAGCCTCCGCGGAAGCTCCGCGGGGAACGCTGCCAAGTGCGTATCCTGCCTCTCTCCGGGGAAGTTCCAGTGACCGAAGAAATACTGGTTCCACTCTTCCGTTGTCAGCTTCGACTGCTCCTTGAGCGCGCGCGGAACAGCAGGCGGCTTTCCGGGTTTCTTGAATAGCAGTATGAACTCGTAGTCCAGCTTGACAATGCCATTCCGGGGGTAGGGAAAGGAACCCATGATAGTCGCTCCGCCGGTTGTGTTGCACGTGGTCGCCTTCTGCCAGATGATGGCGCCCATGTAATCGAAGCCGACGGTCTCACAGAACTTGATGATCTCGGTGCGAATTGGGATGACCTTGTATCGTCCATAGTACACGGAACGGGCAAACTGATCGCCGACGTTGATGCACAACCGACACCCAGGATGCAGCACTCGCCAGCATTCATTCCAGACCAGGTTCAGGTTGTTGATATAATCCTCGTACGTGTCGTTAAAGCCGATCTGCCCGTCGTGACCATAGTCTTTGAGTTGCCAGTAAGGCGGAGACGTGACGACAAGGTGGACCGAGTGCTCTTCCACCTCCGCCATATTCCGAGAGTCACCGATGATGATGCGGTGGGCAGTTTGCATGACAGGGACAATAATACTCAATTGGCCTTTGGGTGACAAGGTGGGCAAAGCCACATTCTGACAGCGACCCATCGGAGCGTCACTCCCCCAACCACTTCCTATCCCGATACGGTGAGACCAATGGCACGCCTTCGTCGGGCGGGATCAGTTCTCCGTCTTTCACCCAGCCGCAGTCGCGAGCTTCAAGTTCGGCAATAAGGCAGCCGTGCCAGAGCTTCACCTCATCCCCGCGACTGGTGTCTTCGATCAGGTTGTGACATTCGCCGGGGTCGGCTTCGAGGTCGAAGAAGTGAGTGGCGTTTGTCCGCGGGAACCATATCAGTTTGCGGCGGCTGTCGGTCACGTACTGCATTTCCTGTGTAGCGGAGTAGCACTGGCAATGCTCACCGTGGATGTATTCCCGCCAGCCCTTGCCGTTCCCGTGCATCAAGCGGGATTACGCTTTGGCCGTCAACGGTGGAAGGGATATTAACGCCTGTGTCGGCGGCTGTTATCCGGTAGGACAGGAGGTATTGCGTAGTGTGGATCTTGAACTTTTGGACGCAGACGCCGCGCAGCTCGCCTTGCTTTTCCTGACCAATGGATGGGTCCTGGGCGATCTTCCTGACCTGTTGATCCGGAACCTTCTTCTCCTGTTCCCGGAAACGTCGCACTCTCTTCTCGAACGTACGGGATTGAACGATTCTCGTGGTGGATCATCCGAACTGGTACTCGCTGGACTCGCCCTGTTCCAGTTCCTCAATCCCGATCAAGATGTCCTCGGTCAGGCGGTAGGTCAGGTCGGGATTCTCCTCTGCGCACTTCCCAACCCGCGCCCAGTGCTCGATTTGGCCCGTCACCGAGCAGGCGTGCTTCACGCATGAGACTCTCGGAAACGCGAACTGCGGTAGTCATGCAATCACCTCCACTTATTGGGGTGCTGCAATAGTACAGCGAAACGTTGCGAAATGCAACGGCAATCGTTCCCCTTGTGAGAAGCGAACGTGGCGGAATTGAGCGGCGCATCTGCCTGTCGAACGCTCAGGAGGTGGGATGACTGCACGCGGACAACCGCGCTCGGACACTACCTGCTGCGACCGGAAGATGCTATCATGGGGACGCCGATGGAGTTCACGGGAGGCGCGCGTTCACCGTGGAGGTCGAGGAGTAGAAATACCGACTGCTGAAACTGCGGAGAGAGTAGATGACTTACTGCAGTTTGGCAGATTTTGGCGGACACCAAATGTAGGAGGCGTCTCCAGACATCGAACTCACAGAGTTCACGGCAGACATTCGGCAGGCGTACAACGACGGGTTGGTATTGAAATTCTTCATAGGGTACGACGATATTGAGCGCGCCCTCAAGCAAAGCAAGGAAGCCACGCCGAGTAAATTGGAGTCCAACGTGACGTACCAGTACATCGGTGATACCGTCGAAGAGATACGATGGTGGGCGTGTTTTCAGGAATCCCAAGAACCGTCTGCACGGAAGCCGCGCATCAACTCTCAGGCGAAGCCAGAATCTGAGACGCAAGGGAGGGTTCCCGCCGTCGTCATTAAACCCAAACGCAACAAACCATGTCCGTGCGGCAACGGGAAGAAATACAAGGAGTATTGTCGCCCTTGACGCCGGTGCACATTGACGACGCGTCACGCGTGCAGGAAATCCCGAGAAGCGGACTGGAGGAGGACTGACGTGCCAATGGTTGGATTGTTCACCCTGAGTAGTTGGGTGTTAAGACGCCGGGAACGGTCGCTGTGCTGTTCCCCGTTTCTCATACCCGTCGCCTCTTGCTCCGGGAAGCGTTCCGCATCAACAACCGGTTGCCACTCGCGCGTAGTCGGCACTCGGAGGTTTACGGGTTTATCGATCACTACGCTTCTCTGCCTGAGCGTCTGCAATCAGACGGGGTATTCCCAGACCATGCTGAACGCCTATTGGACCCACGCTGAACCACGCATCGACGGACAGATGGTGGAACACCTTGCTGGCAGCAGTCGGAGGTCGCCACGGACTTCGTTTCGCTGCGCGAGGGTGGAGGACGGCCGAATCAAAAAACGGAGCTTCGCTTCACGTACGACGCGCAGGCTCTGTACGCGTTCTGGAAGCTCTCCGAGGGCCGGATGGAGAGACTCAGCATGGACGCCCGTAAAACCGCCCGCGACGAGATCGACCGCAACGAATCGGCAGAAATAATTCTGCACATCCCCTGGGACAAGGGTAACTGTGTTCTCCTCGCCGCGTCGCCTTCGGGGGGACGCTTCGATCTCTCCTCAAAGAGTTGGACGGGTTTGAACCCGGACTGGCAGTGCGCGACTGGCAGGTTCGCCGAGGGATGGACGCTGGAAGCGCGTATTCCTTTCACGGAGTTGATCGGGCCGGGACAAGTGGCCGCCACCCCGCAGGTTGAAGACGTGTGGCGCATGCAGGTCTACCGCAAACAGTCTGACCCGCGTGAAGTGTCACAGTGGTTGCCCACCGGTTCCGGCGCGGCGCTTAAGTTCTCCGGGCGAAAGGATGGTCCTGAGCTGCCGACATTCACTGCCGCATTCAGTTCCCTCTCACACGGACCGTCCGCGTGCAACCTGACGTGTCGCAACACTCCTGCGGGGGCAGTGGCGCGTTGTGCGGTGATTCGCGCCGGGACTCCAATGGAGCAAACGGAGAAATCGCTCCCCAACGGCGAAGGGAAGGCGGAACTGCCGTACCGCCTGATTGACGCGGGAGAACACCGAGTGCGCACGCAGGTCATCACCGGGAAACAGGTGCTGTTCGTGGCGGAGGCGCGTGTATCACTGACCCCGGTGACCGAGAGCGTCAAGTCCCTCGAAAAGGAAGTGACCGAGGCGAAGAAGTCCGTCGCCGATGACCGGCACCCGGAGTTCGCACGCATCCGCAAAGAGGGGAATTCCGAAACCAATCCCCCCGGACTTGCTCCGGGGGAAGGTTAGGTGCACGCTACATTCGCGTGCGTTTGGTATAAGCGCCGGACGGGTTGAATTTGCCGTGCATTTGTTGTAACCTTACAGCCAACTCCTGATGTGGAGGTACGATGATGAAAGCATCTTTGTGGCGGTTATTATACTCGTTACGGGTGAAAACACCCCCTCACCCTCGAACCCTTTGGGTTCGCACCCTCTCCCCATCGGGCTGACTCTTACCCACACCTGACACCGCACATCAAGGGCTGGCGCGGGCGGGGTGCATGGTCTGGTAGAGTTGCCACCCTTCGACCATGGCGGACAGACGTTCCAGACCGCGCCACGTCGTAGTAGTGCCGGGGTCCCCGTCCCCCTTGCGCCCAAGAAACCCTCCCAGAGAAGCAATCCACC
>MNXM01000149.1 GCA_001872605.1 Armatimonadetes bacterium CG2_30_59_28
CATTTATCGCACAACCAAACCCCGCACGAGGGGCAGGAAGAATCGCTTCCACGGTGCGGTTACAAGGCAGTAGGCACTTTTTGCCTCCAAACCGGGCATGTGTGCTGACTTCGCAATCAATAACGCAACACTATTGCGTGCAGGCCCACTGACTTCACGGCTACCGCAGACCTCTGCACCTGGAAATCGACTTTCCCTTTCCCGTGGTTGTCCGTTTGGATGGAATACCCCACGATCATCTGAGGGGAGACGCTGAGAACCTTCGCGATGCCAGTGACCGGGCAAAGGTGCACGGTGTAGGCACGGCTTTGTCCCTTCGGCAGATAGGTGGTGTTGAACATGAACTCATTGGTGTGGTTGCCAACGTTCGCGTAGTTGATCCGCAGGTCGTTGTAGTCGGTCATCATCGCGAGACCAGACTTCTTCTTCGTGTCGATTAGCGCCATCCAGCCGGCGCTGAAGTCTCGCATCCAATCTTCTGATCCGTAATGGCTGTTGTTCTCCGCTCCGGTGCTCCGCACGCCGCGTGCCGACGGGCGGAAGGTGCGGTCGGTGGCAGCGTCGTAGTCGCCACCCGCGAAGAACACGTTCTGCAACCAGTATGAGAACACCTTCGCTTCGTCTGCGGGGGCGGTGAGTTTCACGGTGCAACTGAGCACCGGAGAGTCGGCGCGTAGTGTATACGTCTTCTCCAGGAGAATATCCGACAGCTTCCTGTTTGCCAGTTTGTCGTGCCAGATGCCTGACGCCTTTCGAGATACCGCCACCTGCACTTCCTGCGCATCCTGCTTGGTGATCTTGTATTCGTAGGGAGCTTCCAGAAACTCTCCGGGCCAGTTCTGCTCCTGAAAATGGTCCATGCACAGACCGCTGTACGGTTGCTGCAACACCAACTCCGCGCGGGCCATCTTGTCAACAAACGATGTCACCGACCCGCCGCGGCTGGGTGTGATGACCAGTTCCACGCGGTAGTTCTCCAGCTTGACAACTTCAACGTTGGCTTGCTGAGCAACTGATACTGAGACGGGAGCCGCCTTGACAACCATCACGGATTCAGTCAGCAGGATGATCGATGCAAACACAATGGAACGGAGTTGACTCTTCATCATCTTTATCACCTCCCCTCAATACTGAAATACGACCAGCTTGCAGAAGAGGACGCTGGAGACCGTAACAGACACTCTCCCGCCTTTTGCGTCCTTCAAGGGTAGCTTCACCATCGCCACTTCGTTCTGGTCTGTCGGCTCCATTGGCTCCGCTGTCAGCAAGTAGGCCGCTTTGGGCAGCTTCCCTTCTGCTTTGGCGCACGTCACCACGATGTCTCTCACCGGCGGATTAATGCGTGATTCCGGGTTCTCTTCCACTTCGGGGAACGCTGGGGGATTGATGAGAAACAGCAATAGCTGTCGGCTACCTTCCGCGTCAAGGTTCCAGAAGACAGTGTCTCTCCACCAGAGGGGCGCAGTGGCTTGCGCGTCGACCTCTCCCTTCACTGCAGAGATCCATTCGCGATTCCGACCGAAGAAGAATTCGCTGTAACGTGTGGAGAAGCGTCCGAGGTTACCGAAGGGCAGCCGGCTGTTGTAATAGCACCCGAAGCGTCCACCAGCAATCAGGCGAAAGAGCGCCGAGTAGATGTTGTCCACCACATACTTCCCGCCGCCGCGGCGGAAGTCGAACGGATTGTAAACGCCTCCCCACTTGTTCACCTGGTCTCCCCACGACACCATGCGACGCAGATAGACACTCCAGACGTGGTAGGGCGAGGTCTTCTCCTGGTATGTGCAGGGAACCTCGTCCAGCATCCAACCCGCTCCAGCGCAACGCTCCTTCATGGTCAATGGCATTTCCTTCACCTCTTCGGGCGAGGCGTAGTTGTAGCCAAACGTGAAATCGGGGATTTCCTTATGCACCAGCTCTTTCACACGCCGGACGGATTCAGCGCTGATGCGGTCTGCTTCTTCGTGGGTGGGTGCGATCTCTTTCCCGTCAAATCCCCGCTCCCCGGGATGCACTTCGAGATATCGTACGTCCATGCGCACGCCCTTGAATCCCATCTCCCGTCCGCACCGGACGTATTGATTGGCGATGTACTCCTGTACCGCGGGCAGCGAGTGGTTCAACGTGGCCTGAAAGAAGATCCGAGGGTAGGTATTCGGGTCAAAGTCGGCATCGTCCTTGTGCCGGTAAATCCCCCGCCGCTGCATGTCGTAGTGGTCGACTTCTCCATTTGCGTCGTACAGAAACCACTCTGGGTATCGCTGGAAAAGTTTGTATCCCGACTCTGCCCAGCACGTACCGTTGACATAGGAAACCGGCCAGGCGCCGACGGACTTCAGCATCTCGATCTGCATCTTCAGCGTCTGCTTGCTGCGATAGGTCAGCCTTCCCTCGCCTCCCGGAAACGGGTCCTCGTCGGGAGCAATATCGGATATGTCACCCGGCGCCCAGGAGAAGAACTCAAAGTAGTCTCCCCCCGGCGACTTCTCCTTGAAGAACCGGACGGACCTCCAGCTCTCCTGCCCCGTAGCCGGCTGCACGTAGAAGACGGTGTGCATGTCCCGAGCGTCGGTCCCCTGATCGTATCCGTTGCCCGTTGACAGCCACAGGGGCGTTTTCGATACGCTGAGTAGCTCCGAAGAAGAATCGACCACTTTGCCGTCCTGCAGGAAATCCACCACAATCTCCCTCCCATACTCTTCGCCGCCAAGTTTCCACTTCCCCGAAACCTGTTTGCTCTCTCCCGGCTTGAGGGACACGCTCTGGGAAAACGCCTGCCGTTCTTTAACGACGCCCCACCGTTCACGCGCCATCACCTGCGCTGTTGCATCCGCTCCCGTTGGGTTTGCGACTGTGACCTGCACTTCCGCCGTCTCACCGGGAACGTACCTCACCTTCGTTGGCCAGACCTCACGAATCACGGGAGTATCGAATGTCTCCGTCGCGATTTCCATCCGATCCAGCAGCATCGCTGGTGAGATTCCTGCAGTTCCGGCGCGCCATTCGAACAGCACCTCGGGGCCGTAGGTATCGCTCAGCAGAGGGATTTCCAGTGGAAGTGTGATCGCCGTATAGGCATTTTGCTTCAGGTTGATCCCGTAGACTGACCATACCTTGTGGTGCGCCCACTGCCCTGTTGCCTTGTCGTGAAGAATGAGATACACGCGCACCCCATCGGAAACGGGCGGCATGTTCTCTCCTCGCAGGTAGAAAGTGAAGAGACAGGTTCCGCGGAACTCCGCCTTGGGTGCGCCAAAGGCGATGCTCCAACCTCGTGCATCCTTCTGGTAGGGGATGCGCACGGCCTTGCCGCCGGAAGCTTGTCCATCATCAACCAGCGCCGCTCCAAACCGCAGTCGATCACCGGTAATGGTCTTCTCGGCCTCTTCCTGCCAGACCGTCCGATGTGCGGCAAATGAGGGAGAGACTGCCGCCGCAACACCGACGTAAAGGAGAAGCCTGTGCCTTGTCAACATGGGAAAAACCTCCATCCGGAGTTGTACAGATTCAGTGGTCGTGCAATCATGCCACCGAGACCATTGTTCCAGCTTGGAACTACCAGAACCCGATGATGTACCGTTTCACCGGCTCAAAGTTCAGCGCGCCGAGCAACCCCCAGAGGGTTGCTACCCCAAAGTGGCCCATGACCAACCCCAGAAACAGCTCCCTGGTCCGGTTGTACCCGGGTAGTCCCCAGTATCGCAGGGACAGGACTTTGGCGCCCCATGCGATCAGAGCGGGACCGAAGACATATCCGCCGATCGCGCACCCCACGAGGAATCCGACGGGATGCAGGGGCCACCACGTGAACACGCGCTGCGCCAGGATCAGCGCGCTCGTGGTAACAAATCCCACCGCCATCGACGGCCAGTGGGAGGCTTCCATATTGGCCGGAATTACCCCTCCGACTACGCTCGCAACGGGCCAGGCATCCGTACCCCAGCCGAGAATCTCTCCGCCACGTGTGTAGTAGGCGTAAAGCTGAGTCACTGCCGCGAAGACGAATCCCACGGCCACGGCCAGCACCGACAGCGCCATCCATCTACCGCCTCCAAGCCGGGAAGTCTCTGCCAGCTTGTACCCGTCAGACTGGTAAGGCGCCAGGAACGCAGAGATGGAGAGGATGGAGAACGCCGTGAAGGCAGCGATGCTCCTTTCGCCGGTGGCAGCGATGAGAGATCCCCCAAAGAGGAACACGATGGAACGGGCGTCACCAACATGGAAATAGAGAATCGGCACTCCAACCTGAGCGCGAATGCGCGCAACAATCAGAACGCGAACGATCAACAGCGCCAGCACCGACAGGCTCAGCCATACGGGAATGCCGCTGGCGATGAACCACGCCAGCAAGGAGGTAGCGCTGGCGGCAAACAATCCCAGCCACACACGGTCGCTCCAGCCGAACGTCACGTCCGGGCCGGAACGCAGCTTCCTGAACAGCCTCAGACTCCGGCGCGCCGACCAGATCAGAAAAATAGCCTCGGCGACGTACCCCCCCAGTCCCTGATTACCTGCAAGGAGAAAGGTGGTTGACCATTCATGGCCGAAGAGGGCAAGTATCACTGCCTCAGCCTTCAGGATGAGCGTGCTGAACCAGACGGTAAAAAGCACATCCGTGGGCACGAGAATCGCGAGGCCCAGAGCGGCGAGATTGTAGCGGATGAACCAGATATACCCCGCGCGCCAGGGACCCTCGGGAAGGAACGTGTTGAGATCCGTATATTGAGGCGGCACGGTCGCCGCGGGTCGCAGAGCAGGGATGATCCAGACGAGATTGAATAGCACCGCTCCGAGCAAACCCAGGCGGAACATGGGACTGCGGATGAGCCTCGATGAGGTCTCACGAAATTGCGAGACCCGCTCCCCCTCGACGAGGCTTGTTGCCAGTTCAGCCACCGGATAGGCAAGCCGTTCTTCGTGCAGCCACCGTCGCTGCAACAGACCGAACAACGACCCGAACATAATGTGGGCCAGCACAAACAGAGCGCCAATGCTCAATAGAGGGAACAGCCATGCGCCCCACGGGACGACACCCCCTGGGGATCCCTGCCAAAGCCATTTCACTACACTTGCGTCACGGGGGGCGATCCAGTGGGGCCAATGCTTCCGCACCAGTTGAATCACCACATTGTTCTGGTCGACGTAGTAGGGCGCCGTGCCAAGGGTAATGATCTGACGGAATCCGTTGACGAATCCAACGGTCATCGAGATGGTGGTGAAGCCGTACACGGCAAGGATCTCAGCGTTGTTGAGGGGACGCCCCCGCGTGGTTCTGCGGAGAACCGACCTGAGCAACAGCAGGAACACCAACGTAGCGACCGCGGGAACAGGAGGGACAGCCTCGCCCACCTGTGCCGAACGGAACACGATCTCCGTGGCGGTGATCCAGAGGGAGCCAATTGCTGAAAAGAGAATCGACAGCCCAAGCACCCGCGGCCAGGAGATGGGGGCTGGGCCGACAGCATCGGATTGAGGGATCGAGAGATCTTGCGTCGTTTCCTGCATGGCGACTCTGACTCCGAATCAATTCCTGTCGCGAAATTCCATGGACACTACAGCAGCAGACCTGCCACTGTGGCAACGAGGCAGGTCGTCAGCAGACCGCCAACCATCGCCCGCAGACTCAACCGCGAGATGTCGGGGCGGCGATCCGGTGCGAGGGCCGTATATCCACCGATGGTGATCCCCACACTCCCGAAATTGGCGAATCCACAGAGAGCATAGGAGGCAATGAGCCTTCCTCGCTCCGTCAGCCACGAGGGGTCTGCTTTCAACGCCTCGCTCATGTGACTGTATGCGATGAACTCGTTCAGCACCGTCTTCTGTCCCAGCAGGCTCCCCACCTTAAAGACATCCTGCGCGGGAACCCCCATCAGCCACGCAAGCGGCGAGAAAACCCAACCGCAGATGCGTTCCAGACTCAGCTTGACATGGAAGATATGGTCGCCCAACCATCCGAAACAGAAGTTCAGCATTGCGAGCAGCGCGAGAAACGCAATCAGCATGGCGCCCACGTTCACCGCAAGGCGCAGCCCGTCCAGCGTCCCCACTGTGATGGCATCCATCAGGTTGGCGCTCCTCTTGGGCAACGCAATGTCACTCTTGCCAAGCGTCTGCGGCTCTTCCGTTTCCGGAAGCATCAGCTTGGCGATCACAATCGATGCCGGAGCGCACATGACACTGCACGCGATCAGGTGACCGGCAATATCAGGCACGAAATCTCGCAGCATGACAATATAGGCCGCCAGGACGCCCCCCGCGGTCGTGGCCAAACCAGCCGTCATGCACGCCATCAACTCCGACAGCGTCAGGTTCGGCAGGTAGGGACGGATTACCAGCGGGGCCTCGGTCATCCCCACAAAGATGTCGGAGACCGTTGAGAAACTCTCGGCTCCGCTGATTCGGAGCATTTTCGACATCCCACGCGCCATCACCCGAATGACAAGCGGCATCAGTCCGATGAAATAGAGGATCGACATGAACGCCGCAAAAAAATGATGGTTGGGAGAATGTGGAACGCGAACACGTAGCCAAAGGATTCGGTGTCAGTCACCAGTTTCCCAAAGAGGAAGCTCGCTCCCTCCCTGCTGAAGTCCAGCAGCTTGCCCACCACGTCATTCGCCACTATGAAGACCCCACGAAGCGGGGTTCTCAAAACGAGAACGGCGAAGATCAGGAGAATCAGCATCCCTCTCCCCACGGTATGCCAGTTGACGCGCCGACGTCTGTCACGCGGGCAGCACAGGTGCGCCACTCCCAGGATCGCCACGATGCCGAGGATTGCGATGAATCGGTGCATCATCTGTCAGTCCATAAGGTCTTTCGCGTTTTCCGCCACCTTGCGGAAGGCCGCGGCGTGCTCCTCAATGATTGCCGGCCGGTCATGCTTAAACCACGGGACTCCGAACGTAATCTCCCCGATGCTTTCCGCAACCGGCAGCGTCCCCTGCCCCTGCCGAACATCTCGCTGGCCGAAAGAGACCATAGTTGGTTTCCCCATCCGAAAGATGTCGGCGGTATGGAACATGGGGTGAGTGTGCAGAGGGAAGTTGGAGCCAGCGTGAGTGGACGCGCCCTCTGCGTTCACCGCTTCGCAGAACCGGGCGCACGAAAGCCCACCCAGTTCATCTGCCCGGTAGAGTCCGCGCGGGAAGTACCATCCACCCATGGTGGAACCGGAGTCCTTCGAGGGGCGATGGGCCTTAATGCCTGGCACACCTTCCAGCAAATCCCAGAAGCGGTTCAGCGCGCTCTGTATGGCGGCGATGCGTGCATCGTAGTACTTCAACTGCACCTTCCCCATGGCCGCGCAAGTCTGATTGAGTCGGTACTTGTACCCACCCATTGGAATGCCTGCATACGGCTTGAGTTCCTCCATCGTCACCTGAGAGTCGGCTTCCGCCCAACGTGTGGCTACACCGGTACGCTCGTAGAAGCCATAGGAGATGCAGCGCTGGTAAAGTGCAGGGTCACCCGTGACAATCATGCCTGCCTCGCCAATTGCGAAGCTCTTCCCCGACATCATGCTCATCCCGGCGATATCACCGAAGGTTCCTACCTTGCGGCCTTTGTACAAGCTGCCGTGAGCATGGGAAACGTCCTCGATCACTCTCACGCCGTGTTTGTGGGCGATGGGAAGAATCTCGTCCATGGGCGCTGGGTAACCGGCGTAGTGCACCACGATGATGGCCCGGGTGCGCGGCCCAATCCGGCGCTCGATATCCGCGGGATCGATGCACAGAGTGTCGGGATCGATGTCCGCGAAGTTCACTGCGGCCCCAAGCGTCAAAGCCTGAGTGCAGCTCGCCCAGTAGGTCATGCTCGGGCAGATGATCTCATCCCCGGCTCCCACTTCACAGGCCCATAGGGCGGCGCGCAGGGCATCCGTTCCGTTTGGGAAGGTCAAAGCGTATTGTCTGCCCATCCACTGGGCAAACTCCAGCTCAAACTCCTTGGTGATGTCATTACCACTCATTGCGCCGCGGCGCAGAACGTCCAGCACCGCGTCTTCATCCTCTTGGGTGATGAGAGGCCAGTCAAAGATGTCTCCCGCGCCTTTGGTGACTGCGGAATTTCCTCCGAGCAAGGCCAGGGCCGATGGTGACATAATCGAGTACTCCTTGTTGCTGAGATTGCAGCGAGACAACATTTTACACCTTCACGCTCCGGGCGGCTATCAAGAATCAGAAAAACACTACCTATTGCAGACCCGTCGTGCCTTCGGCGCGAGTGACGCATTTCCTAAGTTAGGAGCTTCGAACTCGTCGACGGCATTCGCCCACATTGATATTTGCTGACAATATAGGTAGAATGTCGTCGTGGGCTTTTTAAGTGAGACAGCAATAAGCGCGGACTTTGTGAGTCCGAAACGACGCCATCGCAACCTGAGGTGAATCCATGATTGATCCGAAACTGCTGGAAATACTTGCCTGTCCCGACTGCAAGGGCGACATCGAGTTGTGGGATGAAAAGGAACGACTCGTCTGTCAGAACTGCGGGAAGCGCTACCCCATCAAAGACGGAATACCCATCATGCTGATTGAGGAGGCCGAACTGCCGGAAGAAAAGTGAGTGGTGACTGGTGAGTGGTCATTCCACCGCAGTCACCCAACATCCATCTGCGGTTCTCACTCATTCATTCTCCATTCCTGATTCCCCAATGTCCAGTCAGGACGCAACACTGAAGAACGCGGACACACAACCTGATCTGACAATCATCATCGTTAACTGGAACGCCGAGCAACATCTCCGGCGGTGTCTCCCGTCGATTGAGGCCGCGATGGCGCCGGAGGCGGCTTCCGCGGGGAGTCCGATAAGGGTGGAGGTGTTCCTTGTTGACAACGCCTCATCCGATGGGAGCATCGCGTTTGTTCAGACGGCGCATCCGTGGGTGAAGGTCATTCGCAATGGCACTAACGCCGGGTTCGCCAAGGCAAACAATACCGGTCTCCGGCTGAGCAGCGGCCGGTACGCGATGCTGCTGAATCCCGACACCATCGTCAAACAGGGAGCGCTCCGGAAGCTGATCGGGTTCATGGATGAAAACCCCACGGTGGGCGCGGTGGGTCCCAAGCTGTTGAACCCCGATGGCAGCCTGCAGTTGTCGTGCCGGTCGTATCCGGGGATTGGGGCGGGGCTCTTTCGCAACACTCCCCTGGGGCGGCTGTTCCCAAACAACCGATGGACGCGACAGTATCTGATGGCCGACTGCGACCACAACGAGGCGCGCTCGGCCGACTGGCTGTCGGGCGCGTGCCTCATGGTCAGGAGAGAGATGATCGATGATGTGGGTCTCCTTGATGAGGACTACTTCATGTATTGTGAAGACGTGGATTGGTGCTACCGGATGGAGCGCCGCGGTTGGAGAAAAGTGTACTTTCCGGAAGCTGAGGTGATCCATGTCATCGGCGCCAGCAGCGATCAGAAAATCCCGGCGATGCTTGCGGCCCACCATATCAGCATGAGTCTTTTCTACTTCAAGCATTACTTCTTCGGCTGGCGCATGCTGTTGGCCCCGCTGATGCTGGGAGGCATTGCCGCACGGGGAGCGTCAGCCCTGCTCCGGTATATCTTCTTCCGAGCAAGAACATAGTGGCGCCGGCGGTCCGCATGCCTGGCCGCGGCAGCGCCCGTGGAGTAACGGATTGGCCAAGAATTCGTCCAACAATAAAAACGCGCCTGCCCCCCGCCGCCGCCGCCGCAAAGTCTCCTGCAAACCGATCGAGAAATCGCGGCGTTGTTGCTGGACGAGTTCTCGGCGAAAGCGTATATCTCCCAGAGACACTCGAACAGGACAGGACCCCACGAGTCTGCTTTGTCGCGCCAAAGAGACTCTCACTGCCGCACCCTCGTTGCTCCCGATCTCCCTGTCTCTGATTCTCGCTCCTCTCCTGATTTCCGGTGTCAACGCGACCGCGCCATTCTTTACACTGTTCTCCCTCGCCGCTCTTGCGATCCTCATCCACAAGCTTCAGCAGCTCCAAACGGGGCAGCTTTCCATGCGTTTCGGAGCGTTCGAGGCGCTCACCGTCGCGTTTGTTGTGCTCGCCGGTGTCTCCGCGACGACATCGGTCAACCCCTACGTCAGCATCACGGAGCTGCACCTTTACATCGCCTATGTGATGTTGGCGTGGGGCATCCGCAAGTCGGTGGAGGACAAGCGCGCTCTCTATCTCCTGATTGGCAGTCTGCTTCTCGGCAGTTCGGCAGTTTCCTGCTGGGGGATCCGGCAATATGTAGAGCAACTCAAAATAACAGGAGACGCCCACTGGCGAATCTTCTCCACGTTCTACAACCCCAACCTGCTCGCCGGCTATCTGGGACTCACGCTTCCTCTGGCCGTCTCGTGTCTCTTGCTCGTGCGGGAGAGAGCGTGGAAACTGCTGTTGGGATTTGTCACCGCGCTCAACGCCACCGCCTTCCTGCTGACCGGCTCAAAAGGCGGAGTCCTCGGTTTGTCGCTGGCAGCCATCGTCGCAGCAGCGGCCTGGCGCTCAACGTCTCCTCACCGACAACCGCTCAGTTTGCGGAAGGCTGTCCCCACGGTGTGCGCGCTGCTCGTCGTCGGATTTCTCGCGGCGCGCCCACTAATTCCGCGACTCCTTGCCGCGTTCGGCAGTGAGTCGCACTCATCACAGTTCCGCTGGTATCTGTGGAAGAGTACCGCGCGGATCATCGCCGACTTCCCGCTGCTGGGCGCCGGACCCGGAACCTTCGAGTCGATCTATCCTCGATACGCCCTGGCCGGATTCACAAGGATGGCCCACGAGAACTATCTGCAGCTCGCGGCGGAGGGAGGCTTGCTGTTCGCCGTCGTCTTCATCGCGATGCTTGTAGTGGGGCTGCGCGGCGCGGCGCGCGGAGTTCGTGGCGCCAACCGGGAGTCATCGCTGCTGAGTTGCGGGCTGCTCGGAGGGCTTGTAGCGTTCGGGGTCCACGGACTTGTAGACTATACGTGGTACGTCCCGTCCATCGCGATCACATACTTTGCGATGCTCAGCCTCACACACTCGCTGGTCGAACTCAGAGTTCGCGAACAACGCTACTCGTCGCCACGAGGCCCGCTATTTACCGTCACCTTCGGGAATCACACGGGAGCGCGGTTGTGCCTCGCGCTCATAGTATTGTTCCTCGTAACTCTGAGCTATAGCCAATGGCGCATTTCCGGGGCAGCGTCTCTGTACGATGAACCGCGCGGCGCGCGCGCCGAAGGCCCACATGATCCCATCGCCGCGGCGCGACGCTCCGTGCAGCTTCAGCCTCGCTGCGGACGCTACCACGCGCGCCTGGCAGAGGCCATTTTCATGCGGGCGACAGCGACAGCGGATGAAGGCGAGCTAATGGAGGCCGCACAGGAGTTTCAGACGGCCATCACGTGCGAACCCACCGTCTCGAACAACTACTACAAACTGGCCCGTCTCCGTTCCTGGAACCACGAACGCGACAAGGGCAGGCACTGTCTCCAGTCCGCTCTGCTTTGGAACCCCAACTACACCAGCGCACTGATTCTCTGGGGAGAGTTGCTGACCGAAGAGGAAAGGAACGACGAAGCACGAAAGAAGTATGAGAAAGTCATCGCCATATCCGACAGCACGGTGGAGAGGTACAAAGCCATCCCCGATCTGTTCGACGAGAACTACATCAAGGCTCACATCGGGATTGGCAAGCTGGAGATTGGCGGCAACAACTGCACCGCCGCCCGGAAGCAACTGGACCGCGCCTTGGAGTGGTGCGAGACTTACCTGAAATCGCAGAACCCAATGCTGAATACCACGACAGACCTCGACATCCCCCAGGTGGCCGCCCCAAAGAGCGCTGTCCGGCGACTGAAGGCAGAAGCCCTGGCGTGGAAGGGGAAGTCGTATCTGGTGGAGGGCAACCAGGGAATGGCGAATACATTCTTTAACGAAGCGCTGGAGACTGACCCGGACATCGCGGGCGAACTCGGCAGCCTAACCGACAATGTTCGATAGAAACTCGAGCGACCATGCCATCTGGTCACATGACACTCATCACACAGGGAGGCACCCCATGAACACCAACAACAACGCAGACAAAAAGCGGATTCTCGTCATCCACGGCCCCAACCTCAACCTGCAGGGCACGCGTCAGCAGAACGTTTACGGAGGAATGACGCTGGACGACATCAACGCGGCCATCGAGGCGCTGGCGGCGGAACTGGAGGTGGAGCTTCGGATACTGCAATCCAACCATGAAGGAGAGATCGTCGATGCCATTCACGAGGCGCGGGGATGCGCGGACGTGGTCATCATTAACGCCGGCGCTCTCACGCACTATAGCTACGCCATCCGCGATGCCCTGTCGGGAGTGGGTCTTCCCGCGATTGAGGTACACCTCTCCAACATCCACGCACGGGAGCCTTTCCGTCATGAGTCGGTCATCGCGCCGGTGGCCGTTGGGCAGATCTGCGGATTTGGGCCGAGCAGCTACACGCTGGCCTTGCGGGCTGCAAAAGAACTTGTGTGACGGGGCGTCACCCCGTTACTCGATCTGCTCCGCCACACGAGCAACTTCCTCAAGCGTTGTCAGTCCGGTGAGCACTTTCTCCAGACCACGTTGCCGCAATGGGACCATCCCGCCGCGGCACGCGTCTTCCCGAATCTCGGCCACACTGGCGCCGCGAATCACCAGTTCCCGAATGTCTTCGTTGACCGACAGGAATTCATAGATTCCCGTCCGGCCACGATAGCCGGACTGCCTGCATCCCTCACACCCCTTTCCCCGGTAGAAGTGTCCTTCAGTGCCTGGGGCGATACCAGCGTTCGCCAGGGCGTGCTCTGAGGGGCTGTCCGGTTGACGGCAATTGTCACAGACACGCCGAATGAGCCGTTGAGCCAGAATGCCGCTCAGAGCGGCTGACACGAGAAACGGCTCAATGCCCATGTCCACCAATCGGGTCACCGAACTGGCTGCGTCGTTTGTGTGGATCGTCGAAAGCACAAGGTGTCCCGTCATGGCAGCTTCCACGGCCATCTTTGCCGTCTCCGGGTCACGGATTTCGCCCACGACAATGATGTCCGGGTCCTGCCGGAGTATGTGGCGCATGACCGAGGCAAACGTCATTCCTGCCTTCCGGTTGACCTGAACCTGATTGACCCTCGGGAAGACGTACTCAACGGGATCCTCGATGGAGATGATGTTTCGCTGCGGAGATTGCGTGTGATTCATCAGGGAGTAGAGTGTGGTCGTCTTCCCGCTGCCGGTGGGGCCTGACACCAGGATCAGTCCGTGAGTCTTCAGCGCGGCGCTCTCCGCCTGTTCCTGCACCTGGGGAGACATCCCCAGAAGGCGAAGCTGATAGAGTATCTTCGAGCGATCGAGAAGGCGGAGCACCAGTTTTTCCCCGTGGATTGTGGGAAGGCTGGATACGCGGATATCCACGGTCCGGTTCTGGCTGCGGACGCGGAACTGCCCATCCTGAGGCTTGCGGGATTCTGCAATGTCCATCTCCGCCATGACTTTCACGCGGACAACCAGCGGCGCGAGCATCGATTGCTTGTTAACGGTCATGACATCGTGCAGCATCCCATCGACGCGGTTCCGCACGACGACATCCCGCGGTCCCGGCTCGATGTGGATGTCCGACGCGCCGGATTCCACCGCCTCCCTCAGAATCACATTAACGAGACGGATGGCGGGAGGCTGAGTCACCGACGCGTCGGACTCGTCAACACTCTCCTCGCTTCGGGATTCTGCTTGGTCTCCTCGCTCCGCGCCCTCGGGCGCTGCAGGAGAAACCGACGCGCCTCCACTGATAAAGCGCGCGATGGATCGAGGGGACGCCAGCAGCGGGACGACGTTCTGACCGCACGCGCGCCGTAGATCATCCACCACCACGATGTCCGTGGGGTCCTCCATCGCAACGAACATCCTGCCGTTCTCCACCCGTACGGGAAGCACGTCGCCCCGCGCGCGCATGTCTGGAGGGATTTTGGACAGCAACCCGAGGTCGGGCACCATCTTGTCGGAAACGAACAACCCGATCTTGATCTGGGCGCTAATAAGTTGGTACAGCACGCCCTCCTCGACCAGGCCCATGTTGATTAGCAGCTCGCCAGCGCTGCCCTTGAGGGAATGGCGCGACTGCTCGATCAACTCCCACTGTTCGATGGAAATGAGTCCCTTCTGAACAGCGAGAAGACCCAGTTGGTCGCCCATTCGATCAAGTATGCGACTCACTTCGCGGACACTCCGACCTTCGGCTTGTGTCTCCGTGTCGGTTCGTCAACGCCTGCGCAAATGGCATATCAGGTGCAGACACCCGCCCCGGAGTCGAAATGTATTATATACTCGTTACGGATGAAAATCCACCTTTCCCCCTCACCCTGCCCTCCCCCCATCGGGGGAGAGGGTCAGGGTGAGGGGGTGTTTTCACCCGTAACGAGTATAGTTGGGGAAGCCGCGCCACTGCAATGCGCGCTCCCTTGCTTGACATATACTCGTTAAGGTTGAGGGATGGCCCTGCGGAATTTGATTGGATTCCGAACCTTAACGAGTATAAGTAGGTGGTCAAAAAT
>MNXM01000338.1 GCA_001872605.1 Armatimonadetes bacterium CG2_30_59_28
AGATGTCCTTTCTTGACGCTCGGTAGTCAGTTGTGTGAGCTACCGGACGCTGAAGCGATCCGGCGTCTAATGTCGAAGAATTTACGAAAGGATGCACTAGGCATAATGGTGGATGCTCCCGATCTTATTCCGGGGGAACCTCACGAATAACCTGTCTCCAACCCGTACGGGAAGATGTACTCTCTCGAAACTCAGTTGGCAGCACCCGTAGTCAGTTCCTTTCGCAGCGAAACGTGACGCCACTGCGCCTGCCCCTTGTCCTCAAGCGACACCATGACCTTGCTCTCGCGCGTAGCCGGTCCAGTCTTCACCGGCAGGAATATCTGGGACCAGCCGGGAGTCTTCTCCCACATTTGCGGCGCGTAGCTCTGTTGATAGAACGGCGTGTCGCGGTAGGGGATCATCTCGCCGTCCTTCTCCGAAGGGCACAGCGATTTCTTGCCCGTTCCGTTGATGCCGTCGACGCCCGGCGCGTCGACGAGGTGCATGGAGAGATAGTGGCGGACGCTGGGTGTGGACTTGTCCATGAAATTCGGGCTCTCGCTGTCTGCGCCGATGGGTTTGTCGATCTTGATCTGTGCGGATAGAACATACACGGAGTTTGCATCGAGTGGAATTTCGGTGGACCACCAGGTGGTGTCACTCACATCGGGCGCGTGGAGAATCAGGTTCGGGCCAAGCGCTCCCTCGCAGAAGCGCGGAGGTTGATGGGAGATCTTGAGCAAGCGGTAACGCTGCTTGAGAATGTCCAACCGCATTCCGCCATCTTCCGAAATCGCGACCGGCTCCAGCGTGACGGCATCTTCGGCATATATCGGCGCGGCCAGGCCGAGCTTCTCCAGATTCAGGTGCACCGGGAGATCGTCCACCGGCTCGACCTCATAGTTGGTTACAACAAGGAGAATCTTCTCTCCCTGCTGCACGTACATGCTGCCGAGGATCATCTTATTGCCCCGGTCGATCGTCAAATAGTTTGCGTTCTCCCACCACCCAAGCCACTGCGCGTTGAAGCGATCCACCCATTCCCACGCTTCCCAAATGTTGACAGCAGGCATCGCCTGGGCCTCGTAGCCGGGGTCCCAACTGCGGTAGTCCAGCAGACATCCATCGGCGCCATTGACCAGCAACGCGGCCAGTTTCTCATTGAAGAACAGCGGACCCTCTCTGAGGTTCGCCTCGCAGCGCAAGCCGTAGGCGTCGTGGCTCATGATGGTGCGCACCATGTCGGGCGGATATGCCTCTCTCAAGGTTTCTGCGCTCTGGTAGAGGTTCTCCTCGATTTCGCGATAGTCTGCGAAGGAGTGGACCGCCATCATCGGACCGGCGGCGTTGGGGGTGTAGACGATACCTTCTGGCATCACGCCGCCATGGAAGATGCGGTACAGCCGCTTCCAGATTTCCCGCTGCGCGAAGATCTGAAAAGTCGGCCACAGGTTGCCATCATCGTCATACCAGCCGCAGCCGTGCACCAGGCTCTGGCATTGATAAGTTGGGACCACGGTGTCGAAGCGGATGCCATCGAAACCAATGGTCTTGGCGTTGTATCCGAAGCTGTTGGGCATGAATTCTCTGTAAGGCGTGCGGTAGCAGGCCGCATACTGCTTGCAGTCTCCGAAGCCGACATCCTGCAACGGCTCGGCAACCATCTCCCTCCCCCAGCTTTCCCACTGTGGATCCTGTACCGAGATGTTCCAGCCGCCATTCACCAGAGCCTTCGCTCCTGCTCTGTGAGAGTCGTCGATCCACTTCCGGTTTTTCTCCACCAACGCCGGGTTCTTCAGGGGTGGATGCCACACCGGATAGTCTCCCCACTGCGCGGGGAGCAGCGAGGGATCGATGTCGTCTTGGAACCTCGCCTTCTGAAGAAACGGCAATAGCGTCTTCGTCGGTGTCGCCACGAGACCGAAACGAATGTGTCGCGGCTGATTGGGCGGAAGCGCGATTGGCTTGCTGATGAAGCGAATCTTCAGCAGCACGCGATCACCGTCGCGCGCGACCTCCATCGCTTCGTCGGGTTTTGCCATCGACCAGCCGCGGGAGGACTCGCAGGAGAACTCCAGCCCGTAGTGATCGGTGCCGATCCACGTGGTAATCATCGGAGGCGACTTATATCCCTCCGCGGGAATCTCGCCGTGGAACCGTTTTACTGCCATCGTCCCCGGTCCGCTGGCCTTGACGTAATTCTGCAGGAGGATCGCGTGCTCTTTCCTGAAGGGAATGACGAGGTCCAGCGATTCCACCTTGCCCGGGACCTTGGCGCGGGGCACTGAACTGAGGTTCACATCCACGTACATAAAGCCGTCGAATTCCACTTGGGTCTGCACTTTCATCGTGAAAGAGTCGGAGGCGAGGGTTGTCTCGTATACGGCCATTTCCGGGGCTTTCTTCACCAGCTTCCGCTTTGTTCCGCTCCACTTCCCAAAGGTGACAAATTCGATTGGCCCCGACAGGATTTGCTGTCCCCGCGTCGTGATTTGCGCGGGCAGGGCGTGGCTTGCGAAGTCATAGATTCTTCCCAGAATTTCGACTCGAGACTTGTCAGCCTTCACCGGAAACCACGGTGGGGGAATAACCGGTTCGAGACCGAACTTCGTGGTCCACCAGTCGGGTGGGTCGGGCTTGCGGAACGAAAGCAACGCTCTCGCCAGCGCTCCGCCGTTAGCGTCCCGCGCTTCGGCCACCAGTTCGTATTCGCCGGACTTCAACCTGCCGGTAGGAATCTCAGCCTCGGCGCGGCCGGACTTGAGTGACACGGTCGTCGTCGCTCCCGAAGGATGCAGCTTGATTTCCACTGTCCGGGCATCGTCCAGCTCAGTCTTCGCTGTGACAACGATCTTCTGCGCGCTGAGGAAGTAGGGAGTCATCTCCAGTTCGAGAGCGGGCGACAACGTCGCGTCGCCAAACGCTTCATCTTGGTATCGGCAGAGTCCGGCGATGGAAATGGCAATGAGTGCGAACGTTCGTCGTCTGGACACTTTCTCTCCTTCAGCGGTTAATTGCCTTTCACTCTCTTCTCCATCGCCTCCCTGGCGGTGATCTTCTTCCCGTTGACTATCGCCTCTCCCGGTTCTGTGAAAATAACTTCGTATTGGTCGCCCACCTTGCGGATTGCTCCAGCGGTGCCGGAGAAGGAGAGTCCGTCCCCTTTCCATTCAATGGGTGTGTGTGAGAGGAACGCCCAGTCTGTTCCTCGCGGGGTGGCGACCTTGACGCCCTTTCCGTCGGCAATAGCCTCGAAGGTGGGCGCTTTCTCAGCGCATTTGCGCGGATAGAGCACGGCGAGGAATCCCTTGCCTGGCGTCTGCTGCGCGCGGAGGTTGGTGAGGACCTCGATCCACGGTTTTTCGATGAGGTACTGATGCGACGGCCCGGCGATGAACTTGTTCGTCTCCTGCCGCGTCGACCACTGTGGAGTCACGGGTGCAGCCATGAACACATCCATGTCAACTCCGTACTTGCCGACGACCTTCACGCGGTTCTCCTGTGTCTCGATATTGTCTGCCAGCGTCCAGATGTTCCACTCCCCTGCAAGCGGCTGCTCGGAAATGAAGTCGTCCCGTATCAGGAAGTAGTTGGGCGCGAGGGGGTCTTTGTCCTTCAGGAAGAGGACTCGTCGAATCCACGTCGTGTCCGGGATATCTACCTGCAACAACGGAGTGTTCGGCGGGAGCTGGATCGTGTGGTCTTTGCCGATGACTCCCTGTCGTTGCTGCACCTGCTCCGCGTGGGCGTAGTCGGCGCCGTCGAAAGACACAAAGCCCTTGTTGTGCATCACGTAATCGTTCGAGCCGTCCTCGCACCAGAGCTCGGTTCCCAACGCATAATCCTTCGGGTTTCCCCCGAGGTGCTGCGCGCTGGGGTCCTCGTCGTTGATCAGTCGGTGATTCACACTGGCGCGGTTGAAGTACCACGATCCCTGTAGGTACGGCGTGTACTGCGACCCGAAGTGCAGCACCAGCGGAGAACCCTTGGCGCACAGCATGAACGAGCCTTGATCGCCGTAGTTGTAGTGCTCGATGCAATCGCCGTGACGGAACGCCATCCAGGTTTCCTCGTCCGATGGGAAACCGGAACGCAGCGTGCAGCCAAATCCACGGTAGTTGGCGCTCTTCAGGTCGGGCTGTTTCGCAGGAAGGTTGGGGTCGATGATCAGTTCGCTCATGTGGGAGTAGTGGGGGCTTCCCTGTTCCTTCCAGGCCCACATCATGCGCTGGGAGAATGCGGGATCGGTGTCCTTCGTCATGGCCGCGAGCCAGCCGAGCAGCGGCATGAATTCCCACGAGCCGTTGCCGAAGGCCGGTTGAGTGCGCAGCCTCTTCCCGTTGGACTGGAACCGCGGATCGGGGGGCATGAGGATACCGACAAGATAGTCCCACGTCTTCTTGACCTTCGGATCGGCAAAGAGGTCATATCCCCCACTTAATTTCAGCGGGACAGCCGCCTGGAACATCGGATACATCGCGGCTTCCCACTGGTAGTGTGGACACTCCCGCCAGGCGCCGGAGGGACGGGTCATAGCGTCAATCAGTCGCTTTTGCTCCGCTTCACCCCGGGCGCGCCACTGCTTCGCCAGGGGATGAGTTGGCAGCGCCGACCCCGCAACCGCGAGATGATGCTCTTGCCGCGGCGGCATGTTCGGGTTGCCGAGGTGCCACCCGGCGAGCGTGGGATGCCAGTCCTGATCGTAAACCATCTGCGCGACGAATGCACACAGGCGGCGCATCTCCTCCCTCTCCGTATCGGTTGCCCCTTTCACCGACATCGCCGCGTCGAAACGAACGAACTCGATCATCGGCCGCGCCTGGTTGGGTGCCGGAAAACCGACATATCCCCAGTTGTCGAACAGCATCGCGACGTACTGTCGCAGGGCAGGCAACGCGCCGACCACCGCGAACGAGTTGGGCTGTCCAAGCGGTTCGCGCAGTAGCTCATCACCCACCTTCACATCCTGCGTGAGGACATAGGTCTCCGGTCGCGTGTAGTATCTCCTCAGCTCAGTATCCCAACCGGGGGTGGCGAGGGCCCGCCGCCGGACATCCTCCAGTTTGCCGGGCTCCACATACAGGCGCGGGTAGGTGACCCCGTCGCCGTTCCACTCAAGGACCCAGTCCTTGATCTTGTCCAGAGGGAGGTCGGAGTGTTGAATGACTGCGTCCTGCAACGCGGACCTCCCCGATTCGGGAAGGACGCGTTCTTTCGTCGATAGGAAGAATGCCCACTTGCGACGGCACGCGGTTTCCGGCCAGTCCTTCTCCAGGCGACCCGTGTAATAGGGGCTCTTGCGATCCATCCCGTCGCGCGTCCATTCCTGATCAACATACAGCGGCAGCGACAGGAACACCTCCCCATCCTTCCGCGTTTCCAGGTAACTGCCCATCGGGTTCCTCCATTCGCCAACGCGGCGCGGGAAGAAGCTGAGGGTGTCCGGCGAGCTTGCTCCGTAGAGAGTGATGACCCGCGTTGTCTCCGGCCACCACGTGACATAGCCAATCACGGAGACCTCACGCCGATCTTGATCAAACTCCAGGGCATAGTCCGTCCCCGCAGGAGAGTCCTTCTTCTCCTTGCGCTCGCGCCACAGTCGTCCCTGCACCGCGGTGCGCGCGGGCTGCAGGTTCTCCTTCGCAGAGAACTGGAAGTAGGCGTTGTTGACGGCATCCGTCCCACTATCGAATTCCTCCGATACGAGCACCGCGTCCTGGCCTGCCACCACGCGGACCGTCATCGAGTATGTGCCTGTTGTGAGGATGTAGTCCGTCTTGACTTCCGCATACACCGGCCCGGTTTCGACGAACGTTGTCTTCATGGATTTCACGCCCACGCCTCCGGCGAGTCGTCCATTCCCGATCCATTGCCTGGTCACTCCCCTTACCGCAAGCAACGGCGGAGGGGTTTCCGTGAGCGGTATGGGCGGGTCGAAGCGTTTTTCGGTGCGTGTCGGAACGCGCACGGCGACAACGCCTGAGTCCATGACAGCGGTTGCGTCCTCGTCCTTGAGCAGCGCGGTTCCCAGCGGCTTTCCTTGTCGCAGGCTGTAGACACGCGTTGCGTCCGCGGGCAGCTCGCCCACGATGAACGACACCGCCACTTTTCCCTTTCCCACTCGTGTGCTCTGCACCGGGATTTGCTTCTCATCCGGCCCAAACAGGGCAACGGTTTTGACGCCGGGCAGCTTCGCCGTGGCCACCTCAAAGGTCACCAATTCGTTCGTCCAGGTGTGGTGCAGGTAGTCGGTGAGCGTGAGGTTCACGTCGGCGTTTACGCAGGGCGCGGTCGTTGCTGCAACAACCGCAACCACCAGCATTCGCGCAAGTGGGTTTTGGTGGCTGTATGCGCTCATATTCGCGGACTCACAGAGTCCGAATCGTCTATCTCCTTGCATTGCGAGTACAGATTCGAGAAGCCTGAGAAATGCTCCCGCAATGTACCACACCGTCCAACCTTTGCCAACCAGGACGAGTCCGGCGTGCACTCCCTTGTCCTCTCGGCTTGCAGGATCGATCCGCAAGATGGTATGTTTGTGGCATCGCTCATTCCAGGAGGCAGCAGATGGAGTACACACAAATCGGCCGCAGCGGCTTGCGCGTGTCGCGGCAAATTCTCGGCGCCATGAATTTCGGCGCGGCGACGGATAGAGAGACATCCGGACAGATTATCAACGAGGCGCTCGACGCGGGGATCAACGCGATCGATACCGCCGACTGCTACAGCCACGGCCTGTCAGAAGAAATCGTGGGCGAGACTTTGGCCCAGAACGGAAGACGCGACGACGTGGTTATTGCCACAAAATTCACGACCCACATGGGTCAGGGACCGAATGACTGGGGGCAGAGCCGTTACCATATCGTGCAGGCCTGCGAGGCCAGCCTGCGACGCCTGAAGACCGACCGCATCGACCTCTATCAGGCTCACTGGATGGACATGGTGACACCGTTGGAGGAGATGCTGCGCGCGCTGGACGACCTGGTGCGGCAAGGCAAGGTGCGCTACATCGGGGTATCCAAATTCGCGTGTGCCCTCATCGCCGAGGCCGCCCTGCTGGCGCGGCAATATGGGTGGACGCCGTTGACCTCCGAACAGCCGCCTTACAACATCCTGGACCGCTCCATCGAGAGAGAGCTGGTCTGGACCTGCAAACGTTACGGTCTCGGGATCATCCCGTGGGGCCCGCTGGCGTCCGGCATTCTTTCGGGGCGGTATCGCAGGGGAAACATTCCGAAGGACAGCCGCAGCGCCCAACACGGCATCGGGCCAACGCGCATGAGCAAGGGAGCGCTGAAGGCCGTTGAGGCGCTGCTGCCCCTCGCAGAGGGGAAGGGCGTTACTCTCGCAGAGTTCTCCCTCGCGTGGCTCCTTCATCAGCCCGGAGTCACCGCTCCGCTGATCGGTCCGCGCACGCCGGAGCATTTGCACTCGTGTCTGAAAGCGGTCGATGTGAAGTTGTCCGAAGCTGATCTCAAAGCCGTGGACGAAATCAACCCTCCCGGCCACAGCCTCAGCGCGTACCATTCGGAGAACGTAGACGCCAGGTTGAGGAAGGATATTTTCGGGAACCCGTAGGGAGTGTCGTCCCTGAAGAAAGGCGGTATGTCCACCATAAAGTCCCACCTGCCCTACCACATCATGGTGAAGCCCATCGGGCCGATCTGCAATCTGGACTGCAAGTACTGCTTTTATCTCGAAAAGGAAAACCTCTACCCGGAGACTCACAACTTCAGTATGAGCGATGAACTTCTGGAGAAGTTCGTCCGGGAATACATCGAATCCCAAGACGGGCCGGAAATCAGCTTTGCGTGGCAGGGAGGCGAGCCTACCCTCATGGGAGTGGACTTCTTCCGTAAAGTCGTTCAGTTTCAGGATCGCTTCTCCAATGGCCGACAGATCAGTAACGCGTTCCAGACCAACGGTATGCTGTTAAATGACGCATGGTGCGAGTTCCTTGCGGAACGCAATTTTCTGGTCGGCCTCAGTGTGGACGGCCCTCGCGAACTGCACGATCGCTACCGCGTCGACAAGGGAGGCAAGCCCACTTTCGACCGCGTCATGCACGGGCTTGAGTATCTTGAAAAACACTCCGTGGAGTTCAACACCCTCACGGTCGTCAACCGGCACAACTCGCAGCGTCCGCTGGAGGTCTACCGGTTCCTCAAGGGAATTGGCTCCAAGTTTCATCAGTTCATCCCCATTGTTGAGCGTCTGCCGGACGAAGAGGATAAGGCGATCAAGCTGAAACTGGGCGAGCCGCCCGAAGCAGGCCATGCGGACACGGATGTCCGAGTGACCGAATGGACGGTGGTCCCGCGGCAGTTTGGCGAGTTCCTGGTGAAGATTTTCGACGAGTGGGTACGCGCCGATGTGGGCGATATTTTCGTCCAGATGTTCGACGTTGCCCTGGGGAACTGGATGCAGGTTGGCTCCGGCCTGTGCATCTTCGCAGAGCGTTGCGGACGGGCCCTCGCCATGGAACACAACGGCGACCTCTACTCCTGCGACCACTACGTGTACCCGCGCTACCGCCTCGGCAACGTCATGGATCAGTCACTGGGGGACATGGTGAACTCGTCTTGCCAGCGGAAGTTCGGCAACGACAAGTTCGACACGCTTCCCGCCTACTGCATGGAGTGCGAAGTACGGTTTGCCTGCAACGGCGAATGCCCCAAGCAGCGATTTCTGCAAACGCCAACCGGCGAACCGGGACTTAACTATCTTTGCGCGGGATACAAGCGGTTCTTCAAGCACATCGATCCATGCATGCGGACGATGGCGGAGTTGATTGCTCAGAACCGCACACCCAGAGAAATCATGGTGAACTCGGAGTTCGCGGGGACGATGGCCGCACGAGAGCGGACGTCGACAGGTCCTGAGGGGCCGAAGAAGCGGGGCAAGTCTTCCACCATCATCATCCCCGGACAACCCCACTCCCGCAACGCGCCCTGTCCCTGCGGTAGCGGGAAGAAGTTCAAGAACTGCTGCGGATAGAAGGAACAACAGCGGTGGGCGTCGCCATCACTTCATGCCCCGGACGCGAAGATGGTGCGTCCCGACTGGTCAGGACTCCAACATTCGCCCCCTGAGGTGTCGGGGTTTCCGTCCCGACTCGTCGGGGCTCCAATATTCGCTCATTCGCCTATTCGCCCATTCGCATGTTCATTTAAACTGCACCTCATCTTCGGATCGAAGACCCTCGTCTCCATCCAGCCAGGTCTCAACCTCCGCCATCACCGCGCGCTTCGGGAGCACCTTCCCTGCCAGGAGGAAATGTAGATGACCCACCTGCCGCGTCACTCGACGCCGCGGCAACAGGGCCCGTCGCGCATGTTTCACCGAGTCCGCTGACAGCAGCGCTAGGAACGCCTCCGGTTCTCCTTTCGACAACGCATCCACCATCGCCGTCAAGCAACGTGGGCACGCGTCACCCAGTTCCTTCGCGTATCGCTTGATCGCACCCAGGCACATGTCCTCAGAGAGCGTGCCGACCGCTCGCTCCACTTCCTGCCGGACGTGGCGCTGCGTCTCCTCCACGGTCGGTCGGTGAGCGACGGCCCCGAGTGACTTCCCGCATTGCGGGCACACTGGAGAGCGCGCCAGCGCCTCGGACAACTGCGGATACGCACAGAATGTATTCAGCACCGCGGCGATGGGATCAACGTTGAACCTGAAGCTGATGCTTCCCTCCAACTGCCTCAGCAACTCCCGCTGCTTCCACAGAGCGCTCTCCTTGACGCGCAGGTACTCCGCCACCTTCCGAGGATCGTTTTGCTGCCGGTGCCAGAGGACGGACGCAGTGATGTAGTCGGACAAAAATCCGTTCAGGGCAGACCAAATCCGTGGCCAGTCAGTCATGATGGACTCCCCGCCTGTGAGCGCGCACAGCAGCTCGGCCCGCTTCGCTTCGAGGGAGTGTTCCGTGGGCAGAAGAGCATCTCTCAAGTATCGTGTCATTCGGATCAGCAGGTTGGTGTTGTCAACGAGAAACCCGGACCGCGCCTGGAATCCCTCAAGTAATGCAGGGGCGTCGGGAGTCGCGGCGCGCCGGGACACCCATTGCCTCAGCCCCTCACTCGCGGGCGCAGCAGGAGAAACGCTGTCGATCACAGACTGCGCGTGAGTGAGCGCCTCGCGGCACTCCTGCCACTGCACCGGCGACTGACCGGTCTGTTCCAGAAGCTGATTGAGCGAAGTGGCGGCCTGTTGATATTGTGCCAGCAGTTGCTCTCGCCAGCCGCACAGATGCGCCCAGTATTTCTCCTGGCACTCGAAGGAACGCGGGAGAGCCTCTGTCGATGGGAACCACGCAGCAAGGGCTTCGGATGCCGCCACCCATTCCGACTCCGTCAACAGGTCGCCCCGCCGAAGTGTTGCGACGCCCTCTTTGAGAGGAGCGCGTATCTCCTCCGTCGCAATCACCGCGCCCTCGCTGTCAAAGGCAAGCGCCTGCCCCTGCCGAATCATCGCGGCCACAACGATCTGGGTCAGTTCCGGGGGGAGTCCGAGCGGCGACTTTAGTAACGATCGTTCGACGTCGCGGTACTTCGGGGAGATCTCCAAAGCGGCCTCGCACGCAACAACAAGCTCCGCGGGAACCGGCTTGTACTGCAACCCCCTCCGCAACTCCCCGACCAGCCTCAACGGAACCCCAATCCCACGCGCCACACGATCCATGGCAGGCGATGCGAGGTTGCCGGGCAGGCCGTCCCTCAGGATTTCTGTCACGAACTGGTTGGACCCCGCGGCAGATAGAATTCTCTGTCGAGGGGCGAATTTGGGGAAGGAGGGATAGACTCGCGGGAACATCTGTCGGGCGACCGTGTCGAGGAGGTAGAGCCACGACTGTTCAGTATCCACCAGCTCCGCCGTGCGGCAACTCATCTCGTGCCCGATCATCGCTTCGCCCTGCATGTAAAGATCGCGCAGTAGTCGCTCGATCTCGCCCGTCATCCCCGGCAGGTCTTCCCGCAGCCGATCCAGTATGGCGCGGCCGCGACGGTTGTCTTTCAGCGAGGGATCCTGTGTTAGCAAGCGGCAAGCCGTAAACTCCCGCAGACGCTCCCGTTCGGGATGGATCATCTCCCGCGGCAGCAGACACGCGAGCGATCCCACCCAGCGGCCGTCGATGCCTGCGCGCGAGGGCGAGATGCTGCGCAGGTTGTCAATCCACTGTTCGCGCTGTGCCTCCACTCCGTACAGGCTTCCCGCGAAGAGTGCGCCATCTTCGTGGGTCGCAGGATCGGAGATGGTTCCGACCCAGTGGGTCAACTCAGCGGGGTCGAGTGACCGCAGGTCGGTGAACTGGCACAGCAGTTTCCTTTGCGTATTCTCCCACCAGACCTCGAAGGTCGTCGATCGGCGGAGTTCCGCCAGCGGAAAAGACTCGCCAGTGCAGCATTCCAAGGCCGCTTGCTCGACGCGGCGGTCGGTATCGGTGAATGTCGCCATCACTGCATCCACTCTTCGGCGAACGGCTTCATTGATGCGGATCCCGAGATCGACGGCGTAGAAATCTCCCTCGCCGGCGCGTGACCGCAGACGAGTGATGTAGTTGCCTTCGGTGCGGAACTTCTCCAGCAGATACTTCACGAACCCATAGTTTGCCTCTCCGGGGAGCCGAAGATCGGCAAGTAGAGCGTGCGCGATCTGGTCCACCGATAGCTGAAGGTTGCCAATCTTGAGCAGCACGAGCAGTCTGATAAGGCGCAGCCCAAACTCGGGGTCCTCCGGACAGAGCGCGGCAACGTGCTGTTCGTACCAGGCGTAGACCTCGTCGACAAGCCGCCTCAGTTCCGGGTGGGCGGCGATGTCGGGTAGGAAGTAAACGAATATCTCATCAGGGGTGACAAGCCTGTCGGAATTTCGTGCGCGGAAAGGGGGGCTGTTTACGAGATCATGCGCGAACCGCAGCGCGCTGCGCGTGCGGGAGAAGAACCGGGACACAACGGATTCGAGAATCTGGAGGGTCGCGGGGTGAAAGGGGTAGGATGATTGGATGTCCTCAACCCCTTCGGCAAAGCCAGGCAGAACGTCCCGCCAGTGGACTGCGAGCTCCTCCGCCTGTTGGCGCAACACCCTTTCATCGTTGATCGCTACAACCCGTCCCCGTATGAGGCGCACAGTTCCCGCCATCTGCAGGGTTCCACGCGTGTCGAACCGGTCTTTGATTTGTTCAAGAATATACGGTTCGAAGGCGCCGATGTCTTCCACGCTCTTCTGTGTGGTTCCAACGAAGTAGAAGCGTCCGGCGCCGCAACGCTGCCCGACGAACTGGAGAAAGGACGCGTCGTTCTGAAGCCCGGAATAATCCTTGGAGGCGAGGAACGTGGACAGCTCGTCCACCAACCACAGAGCGGCGACGCGTCCGCTCTGCTGCAGCGTCTCGGTAAAATAGTCGAACCGGTCCGCGCGCGAGAGTGATCGGTCTGCCAACTGCGACGCCACGTCAGGCAGGTTGCGCGCGGTCTCTCGCCAGAACACGTTTTCCAGATCGTGGTCTCGTCCGGAATAGTCGTCCAGGGAAAACGGAACGACCAGCATCTGAGCGGGCGGGGCGGTCCTGTCGAGCGCCGCAGCGTACAGGGGATGGGCGCTCAAAAAAACGGGGCGTGTGTCGTCGTAGCCGGCCAACAGACGCAGGACGGACAGCAGGTGCGACTTCCCCGCGCCAAAAACGCCGTTGATAAGATAGCCCTTGCCCCGCTCCTTGCCCAGTCCCGTCAGAATGGAGTCGAACGCGGCGCGGTTGAGGTCTTCGTCGATGGAGTAATGCTCCAGCAAGGCCGAGAGCTGTGCCTGTGTGGCATCGCTGAACGGGGGTCGCTCCGCCTTGAGCCGACGTGCGAGGCCGTCGGTCTCGACCTGATGAATGACGGGGGAGAAATCCCGGACGGAGATCAGGTCGAGCATTCGGCGCGTGGATGGCTGCGGACGGTTCATGGGGTCTCCATCGGTGATATCAGAGTGATCCTCGTCATACTCGTTACAGCGTGTTCCGCAGGAGCACAAACCTTAATCAAACTGTAACCTTCCTGTCATTGCCATTCGGCGGCGAACGAGTAAAATATGATTCGTTGAACCTCTACCCGCATACCGGGCAGCCTCGCCACCGATCTACCATCGGGAGGCTGCCCGCACTATTTTTGGAGTGCGGAATGCAGAATGCGGTCCGACTTCTCCGACACCCGCCAACCACTAACCCCCAACCCCTCTCCCTCAGAACGCGAGCTTGAGCATCTTCTCCACGATCTGGTCAAGAGAGTGGCAGGACAAGCGGATGGAAGGCGCTCGCGTGGACTTCTTCTCCTGTCTGCCTTTCTGGAAGAACTGGTATTTGACCCCGCGGCGGATCAGGTCGTCGACTTCTTCGGGGGGAATCAGCATGGTTCTCACGAAACGGCCTTCCATCATCTGCTTCATGGAGATGTCGCGGTTGGTGTGCGTGGGCAGGAACTCCTGATAGATACCGTAAATGAAGGCGACCAGTTGAGTCGTCTCGTGGGAGAGCATGGAGACTCTGGGGTTGAAGCGCATGTCTCTCCGCTTCCGGTTCTCGATGCGTCCGCACAGTGTGAGAATGCGGACGGCGAGGTTCAGTGTGGGTCGGCTGGTGAACCCCCACTCTCGCGTTGCGAATTCTTCGAGAAAGGGCATGGTAATGAATCGGTCGATGACGAAGAGTTGTCCCCCGTTCACGACGTGGAACTCGTTGGCGCTCCAACCACCGGGGGGCCGAGCCTGAATGAGGTAGGGGAAGAACACGTACCGCGCCAGTCCGCCGACCAGTGTGTCGACGCGGGAGAGCTGCCACAGCAGCAGTTGCAGGCGCGTCTTGCGGTCGCTGATGTGGCTGCCGAGGTGGACGAAGGGAGTGGGAGTAATTTCTCTGATCGCGTTGGAACCGGGAGCCGCGTCGTTTTGCAGGAATCGCTGTATCATCTTGTTGGCGACAGCGCGACGGGTGACGATGGACGATTGCGGAAGAAGACGGACGATTTCATCTCGCACCTCCTGGCGGTCGAACGCACCGTGCTCGTTGGGCTTGAGGCGCGGCTTTCGGTCGCCGGAGGCGCCGCCGATGAGGCGGAGAATCCGCACGACAACCTTGGGGTAGAGTCCGTGACCGAAGGCGCTGTAGCGGGGCTTCTGCCCCCGTAGACGAGGGTGTAATGCCAAAATCCCACTCCTGTAACTCTGTTTTCGAATTCCTGCGTTCAGAATGACCGTGGAAAGTCTCCGCTATTCTACAATCTCCCGCCAGAGGATGCAATGCGGTGTCAACGCAATTTAGAAATGTCTGGTTTTGTGCAATTTAGAAATGTCCGGTTTGTGTGTTGATGAGAATAGTGTTTGGAGG
>MNXM01000280.1 GCA_001872605.1 Armatimonadetes bacterium CG2_30_59_28
ATAAGAAGCGTAAAGCGTCACAATAACTACCTTCCCCTGTGCGAACCGTTTCGGTTCGATAACGGAGGAAGGTGCGAACCCTTTGGGTTCGAGGATGGGGGTTGTTGCAAGAACTCACTCAGGACCGACGAACCGCGAACTGCGTTACACAATCACTGTCGGTTTCCAGATTATAGGCGCCGATGGTTCCGGCTGGGCTGGATAGGGCTGACTATCACAAATCTAACTTTCACGCCAACAAACCTCCCGCATTGCGCCAACGCCTCTCTTCCCGTATAATCTTCCCACTCCGCTGAACAGGAAGCATCATGGGTAACACTTTCGGGCACACATTCAGAATCACAACCTGGGGCGAATCGCACGGCGGGGGTGTCGGCGTGGTGGTGGACGGATGTCCGCCGCGGCTGGAGCTCTCCGAAACGGATCTGCAAACGGAACTCGACCGAAGGCGCCCCGGGCAGAGCAAGATTGTGACCCAGCGCAAGGAAAGTGACACCGCGCATATCCTGTCGGGGGTCTTTGAGGGGCGCACGTTGGGAACCCCTATCTCCATTCTTGTCTGGAATGAAGACGCGAAGCCGGAGGCATACGAGGACTTCAAGGACAAGTACCGTCCGTCGCACGCCGACTACACTTTCGAGAAGAAGTACGGCATCCGCGACCACCACGGGGGAGGACGGGCATCCGCGCGGGAAACCATCGGACGCGTCGCGGGGGGCGCCGTCGCAAAGAAAATTCTGGCCGAGCAGTGCGGAGTCGCCATTGCCGGATACGTGAGACGAATTCAGAACATCTCGGCAGAAGTGGATCCCTCCACGGTCCGCATGCAGCAGGTCGAGAGCAACATCGTGCGGTGTCCGGATGCGCGGGCCGCCGAACAGATGATCGACCTGATCGCACAGATGCGCAAGCAAGGCGATTCGGTGGGAGGAATCATCGAATGTGTCGCCCGCGGTGTGCCCGCGGGGCTTGGAGCTCCGGTGTTCGACAAGCTGGAGGCAGACCTGGCAAAGGGCGTCATGTCAATCCCCGCAACCAAGGGGTTTGAGATCGGTTCCGGGTTTGCGGGGACGGAGATGACCGGTTCGCAGCACAACGACCCATTCCATGCACGCTGCGGGAAGGTTCGTACTCGCACGAATCATTCCGGCGGAATTCAGGGCGGCATCTCGAACGGGGAGGATATCGTCCTTCGCGTTGCCTTCAAGCCCACCGCGACGATTATGATGGAGCAGGACACCGTGGATGTCCACGGAAAGAACGTGAAACTCAAAGCCCGCGGGCGGCACGACCCCTGCGTCCTGCCACGAGCGGTTCCCATCGTTGAGGCGATGGTTGCGCTTGTATTGGTGGACCACTATCTCCGGCAGAAGACAGTGGCATTGAATGACTGACCCGGCGTCACGACGGGCAAATCGACTGAATATCATCGGCAACCTGCTGCCGCTGCGTTGTGGGACCAACGAAATAGAAAAGCGCGGTATCTCGGATTGCTTCACCGGGCTGGAGGGTCACCGCCCCCCCGACAGCGCCATCCATCGCCCTCTCGGGTAGAAACCCGATACTGTAGCCTGAAGGGCGGACGCGCAACGCCTTGGGGGCCTTCCTCCCCATCTCTTTGATGGCGATGGCCAGTCCTCCGCGTGGCCCACGCCAGCAGATCCAGTTCGGCGACGGCCTCGCAACAGGTTCCTCATAAAGCAACTCGCGCCCTTCGTCCGGCAGGGGGAACTCCCCCTCTGCGGTCCAGATCAGCCCCTTATCCACCGCGCCAATGGCCGCGCGGAATGCGTACCCAATCCCGCGCACGCCAACCTCATTGGTTTCGTCGTTGACGGCCTCGTACTCCACCACGGCGTGGGACGCGCCGCGCCCCACGGTCAGCCGCACGGCCCACGCGAGCAAACTCCCCGTTCCGCCCGGCATTGCGCAATGTCGCCCGCGTCCGACCACAGTAACCTGGTCATCAGATTTCTCGCTTACGGACACCTCACAGTCCGCGTCTCGCACGGAAGCAAAATGCTTCCTCTTCGGAGTCATCACAACGAAGCCGGCGGAACTCATGCTGGGTATGACGGTTACGCCATGCAAACGAACATTGTGGAACAGGTTGAATCTTGACCTAAGTAGGGAGACCGTTAGAGGACCGGTATCGATTTCGATGGCGGAATCTGATTCGATTACCTGGAGAGATTCGATTGACATGGAAAAGTCCCTTCCGTCCCTGCCGAACCGTGACCTACGGCAACTCGGTGAGCGTCTGTAGCCTTTCGATGATGGCGTCCGCAACGGTTGCGGCGTTCGTCAACTCATCACCTACGACATACGCGCAGATGCTATTCAGCAGATACCGCGCCTCAACCCACTCCGGGTTCAGGTCCAGCGCGGTGAGGATGATTCGTCCTCTGCCAATGCCTGCCTCCACAAGGTATCCGAGGGAGCGCGACACGGGGTATGAATGAATTGCGCGAATCACAGGATCTCCCGACAACCCAAGGGAGCCAATGTCGAGCGGAGCCGATTCCCCAATCATGCGATAAAACGCAAGATCCGCGAAGCTTTCCCGTGGGAAATCCCCCAGCATCGGGTGTGGGCGAATGATGGTGCCATTGTGCCCGTCCTCGTAGGGAGGGTAATTCGCGGGAGGCGTGAAGAAGTACCGGCCAAGGGTGAGTCCCAGTTTGGGGGAGAAAGGCCGCGCGAGACCTTCGGAAGCAGCGAAGATTACTCGCCCACCCGAACGCGCAAAATCGACGACGCTCTTATCAAGCCTTTCCGTGATGACTGCGCGTACCCCATCTCGTTCTGGCATTGCATCCGCAACCTCAAGCGACGCCAGTTCCTTAAGCCAGGTGTGACGAGGCTGGCCGTAAAACGCGAGTGTCGGAGGAACGGAAACCCCAGCATTGGGGAACAGCCACAGGTCCCACTCATTGTCGACGGAACGGCCCGCCTCGCGAAGGACCGCCCGAAGCTGCGCCCGAACAGGACGGGAAACTTCAGGCAGATGCGTGGCGATGGAGCCAGCGGTATAGGTTTCATACGGACGATGGTCGCAAACGATGCGGCCCACTCTGGATACATCTTCTCCGATGGAAAGCTGCCAGTCGATGATTGGGGCGTTGAAGCAGGGATGCGAGAAGTCCGATACGCACAGGTCGCATTGGAGCTCATCTCCTGCCGACCACACGCGCCCATCGAATTGAAGACTGGACAGTACCACCGTGTCCCCGTTCGTCCTGAGCCAGGTAGCAGCGGAGGCGATTTTTCGCTCATAGAACTCGTCGATCACTCCTTGTGGCGAGGGGTTCGCGTCCATGGCATTGAAGTGGCAGATTCCGGCAAGTTGTGGGTGGTCGCGTCGACAAGCTTCCATCTTCCCCTTGGCTTCAATGAATTGAAGCCTCTGGCTGTTCTCAGCGGCCTCCACAAGAATGTGAGAGATCCCGTGCGCCCTGGCAGCCTCGCGCGCGATCTCCACCGCATAGGAGCGCATGGCACCCTGGTATTTGTGTGCGTTCCGAACGTCAGGGAATGAACTCCACCAGCGAAATTCGTGCTGAACCACAGGTTTGTCGCATTCCGCCTCCAGACTTGCCTCGGCGTTGACAAAGTCGCCGGGAAGGTCAGCGTGATATCCGCCGTCGGTCCAAATCACCATCGACGAGGGTTTGTTGGCTTTTGTCTCCTCGTAGCACCGCCACGCCGTTCGCGGGAAATCGCACGTGGTACCCAGTTCGTTGCTCATGCAGTAGATATTGGCTGCTGGATGGTTTGCGTCCCTCTCAACAACAAGGTTCCACTGCTCCCGCAGCAGCTCACGAAGATCGGGAGTCGGTTTCGGCCACGCATAGGTATGCCAGGCATCATTCCCGCCCCATGCGCCCAACATGCCCATTTCGCTCTGAATCAGCAGACCGACCTCGTCGGCAATGTCGAAGTACTCCGGTGGGTAGACGTAGGACTGGCATCGCACGTAGTTGTAGCCGTATTCGCGCAAGGCGGTGAGCTTCTTGCGCCACCTTTCTCTGTCCACATCCGGGCAGCCGGTCTCCGGGCATGAGACAAAATCTCCAGTGCCGCGCAAGTAGTAGGGCTCTCCATTGATGAAAAACTGCTTGCCGCGCGTGAACAGCTTCACGAAACCGGTTCGCTCAACGATGGCGTCCGCCGTTTCCCCATTCTGAGTCAGGATGGCTTCCACGCGATACAGCGCCGGGTGATCGGGACTCCAGAGCTTGGGATCGGGAACATTCACCATGAACGTTACGGCTGTAGACATGCGACTCGTGTCAGTGGAGACCACGTGGTCAGCGGCTACGAGAACCCCTGCATCGCCGTGGCATGTCACGCACACACTCAGCGTTGGGATGGCTTCGGTCGCGGCCAGTCTTTCAACCTGTGCTTGGAGGATGATGTTGCCGGTGTCGGCATCGGGCAGCAGGGAGAGGCGCGCGAGGTGACATCCGCCCGTTGCGGTCAGCTCAACCCCGCGGTACAGTCCCGACCAGTTCCCCTGCCAGTTGTAGGCGAACCCGAGGAGGCGGTTTTCCTCGTGGACGCGGACAGCGACGGCATTCGGCGCGTCGAAACTCACGAGATCGGTCACGTCAAATCCAAAGGGAACGAACGGCAGACCGTTTCCGCCAATCGGCGTGCCATTGACCCAAACATCCGCGCTGGGGTGCACTCCACCGAAGTTCAGCCAGATGCGTCTGCCGCGCCAGGATGGATCGACCTCGAAACACTTGCGATACCAGCCCGTCCCCGTGTAGGTGGCGCGGAAAGTGCGCGCCCGGAGTCGGAAGTCCCACACCAAGTCGGTGTCGTCACCCCCAAAGCCCTGTCCCTGCCAGCACCCGGGCACAAGGACGCGTTCCGGGAGCTGCACGCCCGCCGCATACCATCCATCGTCCAACCCTCGGTCTTCGGGGTCGAGCCGGAACTCCCATTCCCCTCCCAGGCTGACGCGCCGCTCCTCACGATGGCGCTCCCGTGGGTTAACGCGGACCGGAATCCTCTTACGGAAACTCATATCAGCACCTTCTCAAGTTCGATGGCGCGTCACACTCGCACGCCTGCGCAGTTCACTCGGACTGTGACTCATCCATCGCCTGATTGGCCAGCTTGTCCGCGTGGGCGTTCTGTTTGCGCGGGATGTGTTGGAGGTCACAGCGATCAAACGAGTTGATGAGCGAACGCGCCTTGATGGCAAGGGGCATCAGCTTCGGGTTCTTGATTCGGTATACTCCCGACATTTGACGAACGAGCAACTCGCTGTCCATGCGCACCTGGACGACGTCCGCGCCCAGTTGCGCTGCCTGCTCCAACCCGCGAATCAGCGCGCGGTACTCGGCCACGTTGTTGGTGGCGGTGCCGATAGTTGCCCCAAATTCATACACAACGTCGCCGTCCGCATTGATGATGACAACTCCGATGGCCGCTGGTCCGGGGTTCCCTCTTGACCCGCCGTCCGTGTATATGGTCAGTCTCTTTGGCACACTGCTATCCCCCACACGCATCTCCTGCGGACTCAACGAGGTCGAGTCCGCGCGTTCTCACGAGATTGTTGCGATGCACCACTTCATCAAAATCGCGGAAACCAAGCGCTTTCTCGATTTGGTTTGAGCGAAGCCCCATCACCTTATTGATGTCTTGCGATCGATAATTGACGAGACCGCGAGCGAACTCCCCCACTCGTTCCTCTCGCAGACTCACCATGTCGCCCACGTCGAACGCACCACTCACACCTACAATCCCGACGGCCAGCAGACTCTTCCCGTTCTCGACAATGCTCCGCATGGCCCCTTCGTTGACCACCACCTCGCCGCGTGGTCTGCGCCCAAAGGCAATCCACTTCTTGCGGCTGGTGAGACGCGTCTGCTTGTTCCGCTCCATCGTGGACGCAAAATACGTTCCCATGGGTTCTCCTCGCATGATCCTCAAGACAACATCCGTCGCACGCCCGTGCGCGAGAACCATCGGGATACCGGCGCCAATTGCCTGTCGGGCCGCCTGGATCTTCGTGTACATTCCGCCAGTTCCTCCGGCGGAAAGGTCCTTGCGCACCGCCGCCTCGATTTCGCGGGTAATGCGATCGACACGCTCCAATGCCTTTCCCTGACTGATTTCTCCCAGATAGAGGCCATCAACAACGGAGAGAAGAATCATTAGATCCGCATCGACAACAATCGCCACCATCGAGGCCAACGTGTCGTTGTCACCAAACTTGATCTCGTCGACAGCCACAGTATCGTTCTCGTTGACGATGGGCACGATGCCCATCTCAAACAGTGCGCGGATTGTGTTCCGGGTGTTGAGAAAGTTCCGTCGGCCATCCAGGACTTCGCGGGTGAGCAGGATCTGGGCAACCTGCTGATCGCGGCGGGCGAAGGCCCGGCTGTAGGCGTGCATGAGCAGCCCTTGTCCGACCGCAGCAGCAGCCTGCTTCTCCGGGACCGAGAGATGCGCGGGAGCGTTAATGCCATGCGTCCTCAACGCCGTAACGCCAGCGCGAACGGCTCCCGACGTGACAAGCACAACATTGCGACCGGACTGCCGCACCTCGCTCAGTTGCCGCGCCAGGTCTAAGAGGTATCGAGTATCGATTTCGCCATCGGCGTTAGTGATCGTGGACGAACCCACTTTGACAACAACCGTTTTCGCCTGTATCAGACGTTTCATGGCGTCTCACCATCGCCATCTTCATCCACAAAGTTGGAGACGAAATTCCCAATGCGAACGAAGTCTCCATCCCGAATTCCGGCGCTCTTCAGCATCTTCATAATGCCCATCCCGTCGAGGGTTCGTTGCAGGTGGTTGAGAGCGTCCGGATTCTCAAGGTCAGTCATTGCCACCAGCTTCTCCACCACGCTGCCGGTGACGACGTAACCCAGGTCGAAGCTTACGTCGATCTTCGTCGGGCGTTCCGTTGGTCGCGGAGCGATGGTGCGTTGTGGCTCCGACATTGCTTTGGCATCCACGCGTCCGTCAGTCCGGAGATAGGCAACCACCTCGCGCAGCAAGCGTTCAACACCCTCGCCCGAAACCGCAGACAGCGGGAGAAGATCAACGCCGCGAGAGGCAAATACCGGTTGAAGCTCCTGGCACATCTCCCGGGCTTCGGACACGTCTATTTTGTTTGCCACAACGACCTGGGGCTTCAGGGAGAGCGCCTCGTTGAAGAGCGCAAGCTCGCGGTTCAATCGATCAAAATCTTCCAGAGGGCCCTTGCGTTCCGATGAGGCAAAGTCAAGAAGATGGACCAACACCGTGGTACGCTCAACATGCCTGAGGAACTGGTGTCCCAGTCCCTTCCCTGCGTGAGCGCCCTCGATAATGCCGGGGATGTCGGCAACAATGAATGAGGTGGCGTGATCGACGACCACAGCCCCCAGATTGGGCGCCAGTGTCGTAAATGGATAGTCGCCGATCTTGGGTTTGGCGGCGGATATCCGTGAAACAAGAGTGGATTTCCCGGCATTCGGGAACCCAATGATGCCAACATCAGCAAGAAGTTTCAGCTCAAGGCGGATAGACCGATGCTGTCCCGGCTCGCCCAGTTCAGCAAACCGAGGGGTCCGACGCGTGGCGCTGGCGAAGCCCGCGTTGCCGCGTCCGCCGCGTCCGCCCTGCAACACTACACAGGAATCGCGCTCCTGCTTGAGGTCCACAAGGAGGCATCCGGTTCCGACGTCGTGGAGGAGAGTGCCCACCGGCACCCGAATCACGCAGTCGGCGCCGTTGCGTCCGGACTTTCTGCCACACTGCCCATTGACGCCTTCCTGACCTCTCCAATGAGGATGCCGCTGCAAGTCGAGAAGCGTGCGCACGCGTGGATCGGCAACGATGACAACATCCCCGCCTTTCCCTCCATTGCCACCGTCGGGTCCGCCCAGGGGAACGAATTTCTCCCGACGGAAGGTCGCCGCGCCGTTGCCGCCGCGCCCCGACCTGACCTCGATGATTGCCTCGTCAACCAGCGGAGCAACACCGGACCGATCCGGACCCGTAGCTGATAAAGGTGGAGGCATTGTGTCTTCCGTCCGTCCCGTAGTTTGCGTTCCCGGCGTGAAATGGCGCGATCAAACGCTAACAGCGATACGCCGAACCATTCGGCCCCTGCACGGCTCCCAACGAAGCAGGTACTGCTGAAGTCCATCGGAGGTGAAGAAAGATTGGTCGAGGACTATGCCAGAGGGGTTGCGGGGTAGACACTCACGCGTCGCCGTGCGGACGGTCCTTCAAACGTAACAAGCCCGTCGGCCTTGGCATAGAGCGTGTCATCCGCGCCGCGCCCCACATTGTTGCCCGGATGCAGTCGCGTGCCGCGCTGACGCACGATAATGTTGCCTGTTTTGGCAAGTTGTCCGCCGTAGAGCTTGACACCCAGACGCTGTGCGTTGCTGTCGCGACCGTTGCGGGTGCTCCCCATACCTTTCTTGTGTGCCATGATACTACTCCTAAACGTTACCCCGACGCCTGCGGCGGGTTATACTTCAATTCTGTCGATGCGAACACGACTGAACCATTGACGATGTCCGTACCGTTTGAGATAGTTCTTCTTGGGTTTGAACTTCAATCCCTCAATCTTCTTGCCCTTCACGCGGTCCAGTACGATTCCGGTAACTTTGGCGTTCTCGATACAGGGCTTGCCAATCGTCACACCCCCATCCCTGGAAATCAGGAGAACTTCATCGTTCGTGAAGACCTCCCCCGCCCCGACCGAAATCTTGTCGATATCGATGACCGCGTTCTCTTCCACGCGGTATTGCTTTCCACCAGCTCGGATGACTGCGTACATGTTGTTCTCATTCCTCCAAATCAATCACGCCACAAGACTCCAATAACAGTTGGGGAAGAGTGGCGATATGCCTGCTCTTCTTCCACTCTCCCCTTCTTCCCGCAGGTGATTCTGATCTCTCCAAGGCGCATCCATCACCGCCGTCAAACGCAGTTTGGGCAGATTTTAGACCCGCAAATGTTACCACTCGACCGGAGATTTGTCAATTTGCCCGGCAAGACCGTGTCAACGCAATTTAGAAATGTCTGGTTTTGTGCAAGATAGAAATGTCCGGTTTGGTCTGATGATGGGAACTGAGTTTGGAGGGGGCTCGTCTCGCGGATCCCCTGATCGCTGACGACGAGCACGGGGGACTGCGTCACTCGCCTCCGTGGGAGTCTCGGTAGGGAGAGATTAGTTCGAGGCTTACCGACTCGCAATGGCGTGCCCTCCCTGCTGCACGGTCTTCCCGGAAGGACGCAGCGCAAACCGACGCCAAGGATGATCGGCCGCCGGAGTCACCACCGTGCCACGACGGGCGGACTTCCCCGATTCTATCCCCGATGGATCGGGGCTGGCTGGAATCTTCGACTTCGCCTGTAAAGAAGTCGGACCGAAACTCTGCGAACTTTTCCTACTCTCCCTATCTCATCCGATATCGCCGATGTTATAATCATAGCCAATGGAGGTTACTGCACATGGTTAATCGTAGCTGGTCTGAGCGCGTCAAGCATCTTCGCAAGACCCTGAACCTCTCACAAGAAGACTTTGCACACCGTATTGGCGTGTCTTTCCAAACGGTGAATCGACGGGAGAACAGGGGCACGGAACCAAGATCCAAGCCCATTCGGTCTGTCATCGAGACCTTGGAGCAGGAGCTTCTGGATAAGTAACTTCCCACTCTCACCCTCAATTTCTTTCAGCGGGGTCATCACCATGGGATACCCATCGTCGTAGCGACGCTTGGACCATTGCCATGTATCGGCGAGCGCGGTGATCTGCGCTTGGTTCTCGTCGTTCTTGGCTTGCTTGAAGAGCACGTTGTAATCCCGCGCGGAGTTGGAAGGTCGGGGTCGCCCATGATCGAGATTTCCCGCTTCCTTTACTCAGATGGTCGCAGCGTTGCCGCCAGCGCCATGTTGCGGATGCGCGGGGACGTCCCGTCCTGTGAGCGAATCAATTGCACCCGGAAGCTCAGCCGTCGAGTCTTTGGTGAAACCGTGTACGTCTTGCCGGGAGACAGCGTCTTCCACGTCTTGCCGCGATCATGCGAGTAGTGGACCTCCACCTTGCCTCCGTTCAACTCCTGATCGAGGGTGAGTCGCCATGTGAGCATCTCGTCCAGCCGCAGGCGGTTGGTGAACAACTCCGCCCGATCTGCCGCCACCGAGGGTGTAGTCGTCGGACCCATTCCGGTTGGCTCCGGCGCGCCCGCCGGGGCAAGGACGATCCTGTCCAGCCCTGCGCCACCGCACCAGGCCGTCGGAGCGGGCCAGAGATAGCGATGCGCTCCCTGTGTCAACGTGTAGACCGGCCCTTTCACCCAGAGCCATTGCTTGATGGGGCCGAAATTGGAGTCCTGCACTGTGGTTAGCGCGCCTTCGTCCATCTGTTCGTGGTGGTTCCAACTTCCTGCCAGTGGGAAGTTGGCGCGATACCACGCCTGGTACTCCCCCGGTGTCTCCATCCACAACTCGTTGTCCAACTCGTTGACGTACCGCAGACACAGTCCCCCGGACGCTTCCACGTCCTCTGTCGGGGTCATGTCACTGGAGGCAAGCTGGACGCGAGTGGAGACCTCTGCCTCGATGGTGACCGGTTCCTGACCTCGTTGGCGGTAGTGGCTTTTCAGTTGCACCCAGCCGAGGCTCTTGACCGATGTTTCATTCGGCTTAAAGCGCAGAGGGAAGGTCTTCGTCGTTTCATTGTCGCCTCGCAGCGCACTCGTCACCATGATAAGCGCCACCTGCAGTCCGACGATCCGCCAACCGCCAACCGCTATCCGAGATCGCTTCATCGTGTCTTTCCCCCTGTCTCTTCCCGCAAGACGACCATCGTGTAGTAGGTGAACGGCGGCAACTCGACGATGAGTTGCTTCGCGTCACGTTCCGGTTTCAGTTCCACCGCGGTTGGCTCCTTCGCTTTGCTGCCGTAACCGTAAGGTTGCAGCGCCCAGATACGCACCTTGCGCGGATCGGCGGTGGTGGTGAACTCCACCTCCACATTCTTCGCGGGGTCGGGGTCTTTGGCGACCTTGAGGTCAAACGCCTCCCCATCGGGGGAATTGATGATGTTGAGGATGGTGTCGCGGCGCCCCCGGCCTTCCCGCGTGTAGACTCCCTCCTCCCACCAGACCTCGCGGTTGCTCTCGACATTGATGATTTTCCACGGCTCCTTCACCCACTTCACGTCTCGCGCCCAGAGCAGGGCGGAGTACCGAGTCATGAACTGCGTAGTTGGTCGAAAACCGTCGGAGGCGAGGACGCACGGATGAATCCGCGCCGTCAGCATCAGCGCGCCGAGGTGATTGGCCGTGGTCCACGTGTCCCGGGATGCCTCATACTCCTCTTTCGTCATCATGTTCCGAGGGTCGAGATTGTAAGTGTACCCCGAGGCGAGAACGGGATCATCAATCCCCTTTGCTTTCAGCAGCGCGTTGCGCTCGTTCATGTAAATCTCGTACAGGCTGCGCCAGTGATGACCGTAGAAGTTCTTGTTTGCCATCTGTGCGCCCTGGATTTCATGGAGCGTCCCCACGTTGGTGTCCTGCAGACTAACGATGCGCGCCTCAAGCAAGGGCGCGCGGGGAGTGGAGCCGTTGTACCAGAGAGCCACGTTGGGGCAGGAGGCTCGAATGATGTCGCGCACGGCGCCCACGCACTGCGCGGACAGCTTGTCCGTTCCCTCCTCGCGCGTTACGGGTTTCCCATCCCAGGTAAAAGCCCCCAGAGCGGTGTTCCCCTCCAGATGCACCCCGTAGAGACCGTCAAAGAACATCGCGTCCCAGTCGAACATCTCAAAGGCTCGCACGACTTCCTCGCCGGCGAACCGCACCACCTCCGGGTTCCCGAGATCGGGCACAAGAGCATACCAGCCCTGCAGGTGCTCGTTGGTCTTCTTCGCAACGTCTGTGGGAGACACGGGTCCCGCATAAGTAAGGAAGGCGCCCTTCTTGTCCCGCAGCATCCAGTCGGGGTGCTGCCGCGCGAACTCGTATCCCGCGGGGCCACCCGTCGCGCCGATCGTGTATCCGCCTGAGCGGACTCCCAACTCGCGGCGCGCCTGAATGTTGGCAAGGAGTTCCTTCTTCCGGATGTAGTAGCGCGCCTGGCCGCTGACCCACTCATCCTCCTGAGGAGCGAGGTTGGAGAAGGCAGACAGCGCATAGCAGAAGTGGTTGTCATAGTTGTGATAGGTAGCGAAGGGATTGGTTTTACTGGCCTCCGACGTCTCCTTCCCACCGCCGTTAATCATGAAGCACCGGAACCACTCCTTCGGATCAGCCACCTGATAGAACTCCGACTTCACGGCGACGACCTTGCTTCCCTGCACGAATGCCGCGGTCAGGGAACGACCGTACATGATGCTCCCGGTGTTCCACTCTGCCTTGACAGTCTTCGTCTCCTGGGGTTGGAGCGTCACCGGGGCGGACATGATCTCGCGAGACTCGGTCAAGTCCCATGCTTCGCGAACGGCAAGTCTCCCCTTCTGTTCACTCGTCCCTCCGTTCTTCAGCGTGATGTTGGCGGTCGCCTGCTCGTTGAACAGGTACAGAATCTTGTTGGGTTTGACGCTCTCTATCGTCACCGACGTCTGCGCAAACGCGGGGAGGGCGAGACGCAGTGCAGCGATGAAGGTAAGACCGCTGCCAAGCATGGGACGCCATTGGCGAGAACCGATGCAGCTCCTCATGTTCGTGTTCACTGGGTTCCCCCCTCCGGCGCGAGATACGTGGCGAGGTTCTGAACAAGCTTCGGCCACCCGTCCCATTCCCAGAAGGGAATCTGACCGGAACCGGGAAGCCCCATCGGCGTTCCGGCAAAGACGGCAACTTTGCCCTTGCCGTATGCGCCAGTAACCAGCAGCGGGTCGTCGCCGGCCCGCATCACGACTTGGGCGCCCTCTTTGACGGCGACCTTGTGAATCCAGTACACCATGGGTGGCGAAGCAAGGGGTATGCCTTCGAGAATGGGACTATCCATCGCTCGCACAAAAGGCTTTCCCGCGTTCTCCCACTTCAGGTCGAACTCGGTCAACTCCACCGGCAGCAACTCCGCGAGTCCCTTCTCCTTGAAGTCTCCCAGCCCGTAGGTGAAGGGGCCGCCGGTCACCAGCAGCCCTCCGCCCCGTTCGACGAAGCTTTTGATCAGCTTCACCTGGCTTTCGGTGAACTCCGAACCGCGGACATCACTCAACACGAGAAAGCGCGACGTTAGCAAGTCCTTCACCGGCGGGAAGTCTTCCACGCGTTCGCTGTTGGCGTTGCAGACTTTCAGCGTGTAGCCGGGCAGAGCTTTTTCGAACCCGTACCATTGCGTGTAAACCCCGAAGAACACCACAGCCGTGGGTTTCTCTTGAGCCACCACCGCGGCATGTGATGCCGTCAGACAAACCAATATCGCCACAATTTTCCTGACCATATCGCCTCCTTGCGGATTCAAGCAGATGCTCGACGCGCAGCGCCGCATTATCCTCGCAGACCTGCGCCGCTATGACAAGAGCGAATGAGGAAAGGGGGATTGGAGATGCATATTGTTGCGTCAGGGAAGCGGCTCTACCACGTAGACGGTTTGTGGAAAGTGCCCTTTGCATCGGTGAGAGTGTCGGGGAACTGGCTTGCTTGCAGCACGCCGGGGCGAATGTGTTTGATGAAACTGACTTCCGGCAGCAAGGCGACGCTCGGTCGCTTGTGAGGACAGAGCAGTCCGACTTTCTTTCCCAGTTCCCGACGGGCAATCTGAATCGGGACAACGAGGTCGCTGTCATTAGAGACCACCACTGCTGTATCATAAGCGCAGGCCCCGTTCCGGCGTGACGGTGGCCCGCCCGCCGCGCTGCCAGTTCTCCGCTTCGCCGTGTCTCTCTTAGCCCGGAGGGCTTGGTTTGTGCCAGCCCGGTGGCTTCAGCCCCTGGAACCCGTGCGTACCCGGATCGCCAATAGCGCCGTTTACGGTGCTTGGTGTTTGGATTAAGCCGGTTGGAAAGCACCGTGAACGGCGCTCTCATGTCTCTTTGGGCGTCCGGTGTCCCGGCGCTGAAGCGACCGGGCTGCCGCAGAACAAGCCCTCCAGGCTAAAAGCGGGGCCGGAACCTTATGATACAACTCCAGTATAGTACTTGATACGGTTGATCCGGTCGCGTGGCAGCAGAAGGCGACATAGCTCGGACAAGTTGAGCCAACGGTAGGGCGCGCCTTTCAGTGCCCCATAGTAGAGGTTGAGTCCATCCACGTAGACGTTGGTTGGCATGTGTACGTATCCCCAAAAAACAGAAAGTCCCGACGAATCGGGACTTTCGCGCCCTTCGCCGAAGCTCCGGGGTAGTTGGCGGCATTATAACAGGTGAGAGGAGGTAGTGCAAGCTCCCGCGCTGCTCAGCGCGAACTCACCCCGCGGCACTGAATGGGGGGGTTACTGCTCCCCTCGCTTGGAGCACGGGGGCTCTGCCGAGGACGCCCTGCGCCCTCCTGCTGCATCATGCTACTGCAATGGGTCTGTAAATGACGGCTCCCCAAGCTGAACGACTGTTGTGAACAATTCGCCAAGTTTGCCGTTCAGGGTCCCCAAGTTTAGATCCTGTGGTAGACGGATGAACTTGAAGTGCTCCGCGTCCATTCGTTTTGCTCGCGCAAGGCAGGACTCAGCGTTTATGTGGTCACCCATTGTGCTCAGAACCCAGCCACGAGAAGCCCACGCCCACGCTGGACTTCGATCACTTACAGGGCTCTTCAAAACGTACTTCTGGACTTGCTCCATGTTCCCTATGTATGCCCATATCAGCCCTGCTAACACATTCGTATATCGATCGTTCCAGATCGCGAGTTTGACCGCCCGATCAGCATGAAACGAAGCCCACTCATCCATGCGCTTGAGGAGATAGATCTGCCCCAACATCAGGTGAGGGTGGGATGACCGGGGTGCTCCTTCAAGGGCCGACTTGGCGTAGTTCTCAGCATCATCGAGCTTTCCATCGCTAATCGAGGAACGCGCCCTGTTGAGATAAGCTGCGGGAGTGTTCTCAGGAGCGATGGTGGCTCGTGGACCAACAGACTCAACAAGCTTCACGTAATCACAATGCAGGGCAAACCCACCACCCACCTCAGCAAGCGCGCGTGCTGCCTCGATGTCTTTGGGGAGTTGTTTGCATAATTCGGCATAGTATGTAGACGCTATGCCTTGGTGCCCCAGTTGCCTTTCTGCATTCGCCAACCTGCGCAGTATCTCGTTGTCTGTCGGTGCAACTCTGCGAGCTTTCATCAGATAGCGGGCAGATTTGGCGATGTCCCCGCTTTCCATTGCCTCCTTGGCCTCAGCAACATAGGGTTCCGGTTTGTCGTGCGGATAATTCAGCACCTCCACCGTCTCCTGAGTTTCCATCTTGTTCCCAGCACGGTCATAAGCGGCTACCTTGATCGTGTGCTTGCCATCTGCAACTTGACTTGAATCCCACTGGAAGACCACGTGATCAGTTGTAACTGTCTCGAGCAAGTCAGCATCAACCCACAGTTTGATGACGCTGACACTAACGTTGTCCTGGGCTCTCATATCGATCGAGACAACATCTCTCAGGGCTTGTGTCGTCACGACACCCAACGATACAGTGGGAGACGCCAAGTCGATCCCGTTGTCCCACAACGCCTTGCTAAGCTCCTGGTTGTGCGGCTCAATCTCAAATCCCTTCTTGAGGACTGCGACGGCGTCCTCTTTGCGCCCCTGTTTCTTTAGTTTGTCAGCCATCCGCAGGTACAGCCTGATCGATCTTGGGCAGGACTGCATACCTGCATTGAGTTCTCCCATTGCTCTGGCACCATCGCCAAGCTGCTCCAGCGCGTCTGACAAGGCCAACCATGCGTCAGCATTTGTTCGGTCCACGGCGAGTGCCTGACGTGCGGCAGCAGCTTGGTTCTCAAGCCGCTGCCGAGCTTCGGCCGCCTCCTTCTCTTTCCTGATGCGCACCCTTTCCTGGGCTTCCCGCAGTTCGGCAGCTCTTTTCTCAGCTTTGGCCTGCTCATCCCGGACAACCGCCAGGAACTGCTGCGCCCAATACGCGGGGATGGCGAACTTGGTTGACGATTCGGACACAACCTGCCCGCCAATGAATGTTGCTATTCCCGACACGTTGATGCCCACAACTCGGCCGTATCTGTCCAGCAAGGGTCCCCCGCTGTTGCCTTGCTCTGTTTGGCACGAATGCTCGACCACTACCAGTCGTCCCGCATTGTCTGTGCGCAGCGAAGTGACGGAGCCCTTGCGTACAGATATATTCGGGCCGTTAGAGTTGGTCTGCAATTCAGTGCCTAAGGGAAACCCAAAGGCTGTCACGTCGTCACCTTCCCGAGGGAGAGCATCCGACAAAGTCAGCGCGCTCAAGCCAGTCGTGGCGATCTTGAGCAGCGCTATATCTTCCTTGTCACCGCTCGGCACCCCGGTTCGCACAACTTCGGCACGGAACCTCCGCGCCGATGGAGTTCCGCTGTTGACGACTACGTTTGCTCCCACCCCTCCCCTGACAACATGGGCATTCGTCAGGATGAAACCGTCAGGACTCACAATAAAACCTGACCCCATGGACACCCTGACGTAGGAATCGACCTCGATGTAAACAACGGCGCGTTTGGCCCATTGGATGATGTCGCCCTGACTGGCCTGCCCAGTACAGGGGGATATCTGCCACTGCACGTTGAGTGGCATGGATAGGATGGTCAATAGAAGTGTGTTGCGACAGCAATAAGGACGTCTACGTGTATCCATTTACCGTTTCCCTCCAAATGTGAATCGAGTGTGTGGTATTGAAGTCGCCCACTGTACCCTCCTCACCGTTGAGTGAACAGAGCAAGAAAAGCTTTATGGTGTCTGCGATAGTACGCAAAGACATCGTTCCCGGCCGGGATTTCGACCACGCTTTGATTTTCCGTCGTTCGGGCTTGGAGTTTGGTGACTTGCTCACCCCAAATTGCGAGTTGAGCTGCCGGCGAAGCCGCGGAAGGGGCGGCAGACGCCCTCATCTCTGTCGAGGAGACTCGCAATAACTCAAAGCCCTTGGGTGTCCGAGGCTGAAGCTTCACGGCACCCCCGTCAAGTGTCCGCACAAAACCCTCCTTGGCTCCGAAAACGATTTCCTCGATTCTGTCTATGGAGACACCACCCGAAACGAGCATCCCAATGCCGCCCAATATGAACAACTCTCTATTCACTTGATTAAGAGAATCTATTTTCTCAAGGAGTTCGCGAGGTGATTTTTTTTGCAGAACGACCGCGTTGGCGTTCTCCGCGTACAGACCAAATGATGTGACGGCGTTGGGTTTCAACTCGAAGCCAATGTCGCGGGCCAGTTGTGGATGATACCACGACCGGATGGTGACATGATCATCATAATCTGTGGTCCTGGGTTGAGCAGATTGAAGACTATAGCTCAGGAATTGTCCTGTCCACGGGAAGAGCTCCTCACGCAGTTGGGTTTCAGCACCGGACTCATTCGCCGAGGGAGACTGACTCTCGACTGTGGGCTGAAATGTCAGGCGAAATGGCACAATCCACACGGACTCCTGCGATTCATTATAGATGTCAGCTCTGGTGAGCCATACTCCCTGGACTCCGGTCAGAATCCCAAACACCATTCCTTTGCTCTGCCCACGCTCAACGTATGTCGTGCCGTTGAAGGGAACCAGATTCAGCAGCACCAGGGGTGAGTCAGCGCCTCCAATTCGGAGCGGCTTCGCTTCCGTCTGGGACGTCGGCGGTGTCTGCTGTTGTGGCGACTCATTCTGCGCGCGGGAAGGCGTTGGGCTCATCAACCACACACAGGTCACAGAAATCAGTACCGATCTGAAGATCGTCATTGGTTGTCCACCTCTCCCCGAAATATCCCTATCTTTCAACTGTCAGGCAAATCCAGGAAATTGTGTTCTTTGGCAAACTCACGCAGACTTCGTGTTCTTCCCGCCTCGAATTCCCTGATCGCGTGCTCTGCCAAGAGATCAAATGGATTCTCCGACCCGGTCGGGGCATGGTCTTCGGCTTTGGCGCAGTGTAGAGCCTTGCCCTTGCGCCGGACAAACAACGTGTCCCCAGGCTCAACCTGAAGGTCGTGTCGCAACTTCTTCGGGATCAAAAACCGCCCCTTGTTGTCCACGCGAACAGCCACACCGTTGCCCATATCAACTCACTCCTCTGGTGGGATTTCCCTGCACGCCGTTACTTTACTCCCACGAGTAACCCACGTCAAACAGCACGGTTGGATGGGTGGAAGCGTGGAAGACCGGCGCTTCCATTCTTCCGCTCTTCCAATCCTCCATTCCTCCGCTTCACTGCACGCGGAATTCCGCGCTGCCTGTCTTCCCGCTAGACAGTTCCGTCGCGCGCACCTGCCATTTTCCCTGCAAGTCATTTACAGCGATGGTTGGCGTCAGGAGCAGCACGCCCGCGCGGGCGACGTGGTGGCCGCTGTATTCGGACCCCTGGCCCTTCGGGTCGAGGACCTCCAGTTCGATGGGTTGCAGAGCATTGACCGGCTTGCCGTTGGCATCGAGCACGCGTACGATCCACTCGGTGGCTTTGCCTGCGGTGGCAGCGGCCGCGCGGACCTCCACTCTGTTGACCGCGGCAGGATAGAGAGCGAGCAGCGTGCCGCCGAACCGCTGCACATCCACAGTAAACGAAACTCGTCCTCCGTCCGGCCGCGTCGACAGTGGCTTGCCGGCGAGCACATCATACACCGCCCAGTTCCCGGCGGGGATGCTGACGTTGGCTGTGAAGCGTCCCTCGTAAGCGCCGCGTGAACGGAGGTATTCCTTCAGTTTCTCGCGGCCAATCCACTTGTCTTCGCCACGCCAGAACTGGCAGTTCTGGAAGAGAAAGCCGAACTCCTCACGGGAGTACGCATTCACCGCCCACAGGTAGGTGGCGCCTTCGCCCTGGAACCGGCGGAGGTGAAACAGGGGAGTGTCTGCTTTCGCAAAGGGCGGCGATAGAGGCGTTACGAGCTTCCTGACCTGGTCGATCACCTCCGGTCGCGCGTAGCTGATGCCAAGAGGGTCGGCGCTGTCTGTGGCGTAGTGTACCGCTCCGGCAAAGCTGACATCGACGCGTCTGGCACCGGGAATATCCACCTTCGTCGTCGCGTCCACCAGCACCGTGCCGCCGGACTTGGCGTATTCAACCAGCTTGTCGTAGCACGCCCGGCGCAGCCAGGCCACGTCGGCGACGATGATGGCCTTGTACTGTCTGGCGCGTCCGGCGATGATCTCTTCCTCTCCCACGGGTTCCGCTTCCTGATGGGCGCACAGGAGATTGAGGAAGGAGGCTTGTGCAGAGCCGTGGGGCCATTCGGTGTTGAAGATGGCCGTCGTGAAGGGAACCAACAGTCCGATGGGTCTGGCGGGGCGCTTCAACTCCAGAAACAAGTTGCCGTATCGCCGCGTGATCTGTCCGAGCTTCTTGAGTTCTTCCGCGGCCTCCGGTTGGCGCTCCGGCCAGGTGAAGAACTGCATCGTGTGGTTGCCCGCGGCGAGCAGGTTGTAGAAACTGTTGCGGAGGTGCGTCTGCTCGACGGTCGGCCCGTAGCAGTCGCCCAACGTGCCAACCTCCTTGTCACGCCCGCCCAGCCGCGCCAACTCCGAGTAAAAGAGGTTGCTGGCGAGTGGGAACAGGTAATGCGGGTAGTAGTAGTAGTTGAGCAGCGTCCATGCTCCCTGGTCCTGCGCGGGGTTCAGCCCCGCAACCGGATACATGAGCGGCCGCTGCATCGGACCACTCACCGCGCCCAACTTGACGTTCGTCACGAGTTCCTGCGTCGCCTTCACCAGCGCCTGGTTATAGCCGGCATACACCTCCCCGCAACGGAACAGGTTCCACTGCAGCCACGGGTCATCTTCAGACACAATTCCCTGCTTTGCCTTTTTCTCCTCCGCCGTGGGCAACTGCGGCGCGTCCCGTCCAGTGAGTTCCTTGAACCGCTGCTTGCACGTGTCGCAGTAACATCCCCAGGAATACAGATGGACGTCGTCGCTGGTATACATGAACTTGCTCATCGCGGGGTACGGCAAAGCCGCCTTCACCTGTGCGCGCTGGCTCGTGACCGCCGTCTCGCGTTCCAGCGGATTCAGGAGGCAGGGCGTGGGACGAGACTTGTCGGCGGCATGGAAGGGCATGTCCGTTCCATCGGGTCGTTTCATGCGAACCTCGGGATGCTCCTGCGCCAGTTGGATGTTGTAGTAGACATCGGTGCGAAGCGAGAACTTCATCCCCAGCCGCAAGCAGTCGTCCATCTCCTTGGGGCCGGTGAGAATGCAGGTGCTGAGGTTGTGCTCCGCCTGGCTTATCGGGTCACCACCCCATCCGCCGATTTCGTAGCGGTAGGTAGAAGGAGGGCACAGCCGAAACCGCAGGACTTTCGTCATGGACCATCCCAGCTTCGCTTGGTCCCGCAGACTTGCCACCAAGCGGTATTCTCCTGCCGCGAGGTCACCCGTCGGCACTTGCAGCACAGCCCCAATCCCTCCTGTGATTTTCCCAAGCCGGAAAGGCAGGACTTTTGGCGGAGGGGATCCTCCCTGTGGCGCAGCCCATTGAGGTTCGGAGGGATACGGTTCCGCCAGCACGGCAACCTGTCCAGCGGGGCCGCTCAGAGCTTTGGTCTCCTGCGTCACCACCAACTTCACAGGGATAGATTCTCCTCGGAGGAAGTTCTGGCGATGAACAGGTTGGGCGATGCGGAAAGAGAAGAGGTCTTTGACTCGCGCAGGCTCAGCGTTCGACGGGATTGGAGGCGCCGCGGATTTGGCAGGGATGAGTACATAAGATTGGGATAATTCGTTTGCGCCGAGCATGGGCAACTGGCATAGCAGCGCGGACTTGTCGTTGTTCCACTGCGTGGGCAGGCGATATCCTGCCACCGCGGTGATGGGAACCAGTCCTTTGAACCACACCTGCGCGCGCTCACGATCAGCGAGGTCAGGCGGGAGAGGTATCTTAAGCGGCACATTGGTTCGCGAGAAACCGAACTCCTCGATCACTTCCACTGGACTGAACTGGCAAGGCTGGAGTTGCACCTCCCCTGTATGCCACCTCAGCGAAGACACCCACACTCCTTTCGTCGAACCGTCGGCGTTGAAACGGTCGTAGCAGTAACCCGTCCACGGCTGTCCCGTACTCGGTTCCACTGTGCCGGGATGGATTACGAACGTGAAGGACTGCTGAAACTTCTTCCTGAACGCGCCGTTCATCCAGAAGTACGACCAGAGGCGACGATCCTGAGAGTAGGTCTTGATGTGGTCGTACCAGTAGTGCATCGTTTTGGAAGTTCCCCCATAAAAGGACACCGGATCGCTTCAGCGTCCGGTAGCTCACACAGGCAGCTACACGATGGAGGCTACCCTTCTTTTCTCCCCTTTCAACCCGT
>MNXM01000252.1 GCA_001872605.1 Armatimonadetes bacterium CG2_30_59_28
GACTCTTTGAGTCCGCGCAGACCCTGCGCTCGAAGATCGAACCGTTGAAGAAGGTCGCCCGGATGTTGCGTGGTCACAGGACGCTCTTGCTCAACTGGTTCCGGGCCAAAGGACAGCTTTCCAGCGGCGCGGTAGAGGGCTTCAACTCGAACTCAGAGTTCGCCACCAAAGCAAAACTGACCTCCGGAAAATCCTTCGGGTTTCGGACCTATCACGCCGCTGAAATCGCCTTGTATCATGCGCTTGCCGCTCTACCTAAACCAGAGTTCACCCACAAATTCTGCTGGGGAGCCTTTAATTGAAGCCGTTCGGACTGAAGTCATTAGGATTGTACATGACTTGCGGACGGGACTTGACCCACTTAACGTGGCCGTCCGTAAACGCAAAATTGCAGCCATCCGTGTGACGTGGTTCCGGCGCTCCACCCATTGGGAGCGCTCCCGTGGTTTCCGGAACGGAGGTTCCTGCAAGCCCACCCTCGATGACTCCTGCCCGGCTGATCGTCCCGTTATCGGAGGTCATCAGGTCGAAGTTCCCCGCCTGCTGGACGGTCGGGCTGCTATTCACATCGGCGATACAAACCGTTCCGGCAAAGTTACGAACGTCTCCTTCTCCCGCACCGGCCGGATACTGGCCTTCGCCACGCTTGCTCCACTGCAAGTATGGGTTGTACCCGTAGCCAATGTTGAAACCGCTATAGCTCGGGCACTTGAAGATCTGGAAATTCTTCACATAAGGATCGAGCTGGGTAATCCAGGTCACCTCACTTGCGTCGGCGGTGTTATTGTGGGTATTCGCAGTGCTACCGACCGCTGCATTGGGGCAATTGGGCGCCATGAACTTCTCATCGTAGTCTGAAATGTACATCTTCACGCCGAGCATGATTTGTTTCAGGTTTGACTGACACGACGCCGTCCTCGCCTTCTCCCTTGCTCTCGAAAAGACGGGGAAGAGAATCGCGGCCAGGATAGCGATGATCGCGATAACGACCAATAGCTCAATGAGGGTAAAGCCCCCTCTGATTTGCTTGTTTGGGTACATCAGTTGGAACCTCCTACAAAAATTCGGTTAAGTCTAATCCTGCGTGAAACCTGACCAAAAAATTCGATGGCAACACCCCTTTGTCTCCGAACGCGGCTTACGCACTGGCACTGAATCCCTCTCGACCACACGATCTCTGTGATCGGCCTCCTCCTTCGGATTCTACGTGGAGGTGGGCGCGAGCCTTCTCTGGGGGCACGGCCGTTCCTACCCACGAGTGCGACAGTTGCAGTATGGAGACTGCGTCGCTGCAAGAGCGGTTTAAATTATACGGGAAACACCTCAATGAAGTCAACGTACGTGAATCTTTTTTTGCTTCAGACGTCTATCCCCTACCGGGAGCGTTCCCCAGCGGTGGCTCCTGCATGTCCCTCCGGTCCTTGAGTACCGCAGACTTGACAATTGCCGCCATATCTGTGGCATGATAGAAACTGACGGTAGGCGCTGATATCGTTGTGGGGGAGTTCATGGTACACGAGAGAGTGCTGATTCTGGACCGCGATTCACAGGCAAGAGAGGCGCTGGGAGACTGCCTGTCCTCACTCGAGTATCCACTGGAGTTGTGCGAGAAGGAAGACGATGCCATTCGTCTCTGTGCCAAGGAGAAGTTCGCGGTGGCGTTCGTTGATGCCGTGACAAGCTCGTTTGAGGCGACAAGTCCTATCGAGAGAATTCTGGCTGTGAGTCCTTTAACGCCCGTCATCATGATGAGCGCCAAACCATCGACTCAGGAAATCGTCAAGGCTTTACGAGCGGGAGCGATGGACTTCCTCACAAAGCCCATCGATCTCGACGACTTATCTGGCGCTCTCGGCCGTTGCCTTGCGCGTCGCCAGGAACTGGTCCGCGTACAGCAGCAACAACGAGCGCTTGAGATGAAGATTGAGCACCGGACGCGAGAGCTCTCAGAAATCTACCAGGAAACCATCAAGGCGCTTGGATCGGCGCTCGACACGCGCGACCCGGAAACCCAGGAACACGCCCACAGAGTTGTTCATTACACAATGCAGATAGCGGAAGCCATGGGACTTTCGGAACTCCATCTGATGGGGATGGAGCGAGGCGCGATCCTGCACGACGTTGGGAAGATTGGCGTGCCGGATGGCATCCTTTTCAAGCCGGGGAGGTTGACGTCGTCCGAATGGGCGTGCATGAAGACCCATACGGAAATAGGTTACAACATGCTCGACCAGATTCGCTTTCTTCGAGACACCACCCCCATCGTCCGATCACATCATGAGCGTTTTGACGGAAAAGGGTATCCCGATTCACTCCTCGGAAAGCAGATTCCTGTTGGGGCGCGCATCTTTGCCATCGCCGACGCGGTCGATGCCATGACTTCAGATCGTCCCTACTCCCGGGCGCGGTCCATGGAGGAAGCTACAGAAGAAGTGATCAAGTGCTCCGGGTCACAGTTCGATCCTGCAATTGTCAATGTATTCCAGCAGTTGGTGCAAAGCGGCAACTGGGCCGTGTTCAGTCCTGAGGAACGCGTGGAGGCTGAATCAGCAGCCGCCATTGAGCCGCCATCAATCCGCGCCAGCCGCATTGCAGCGGCATAGTATTGATTTCCGGCAAGACGAGGTTCCTTCCTGCTTCCGACTCAACGCGCCCGTTGGGCAGGCCGCGACGCATTCCTCAGCAGTCTCCTCAAGTGCTCCCTGCAAAGGCTCAGCAAATGGAACCCCGATCCGCACATCAAAACCCCGGCCGATGTGAGTGAGACCGAGTGACCCTCCCGCTTCGGAACAGAGGGATACGCAGCGCCCGCAGGAGATGCACTTACCGGGCTCGTACAGGACGAAGGGATGATCGTCCTGCTGGCTGAAATCCCTGCGTTGCGTTCGGTATTTTCGGGGATTCGCCTGATATTCCTGAGCGTAGTGGCGCAGTCGACACGTGTCGGCTTTTCGGCAGTCACAGTGAAGGCACCGGGTCGCCTGGGTCCGCAAATCGACACCGGATATGAAGGACTGGTTCGTTCCCCACTCCACACGAGCTGCCTGACTTTGACCCTCAATGATTCTGCTCAGTTCGGTTTCCGCCACACGTCCCATTGCGCTTGAAAATTCCTTGCCGGCGCCTGCCAGCGCTTCTCCCCTGAAGAGGCGGTTGATGACGGCGGCTGCCAGCTTCCCGTCTGCAGCGGCTCGCACCAGGAGGCATTCGCCTCGCACGGCTTCGCCTGCCGCAAAAACTCCCTCAACTTCCGTTGCGCAGGTCCGCGGGGCGACAACAATCCCGCGCTCATCACTGGCGATGCCAAGCTCCTTTGCCAATGCAGCCGATCCCTGTCCTGTGGCAAGCAGCACGGCGTCAAAATCAGCCCGTAGCTCCCCCAGAGAAAGGTTTTGCCCGAGGCGCGCCCCGCTGAAAAATGCCGCCCCCAACCGCCGCATAAGATCGACCTCAGCGTCGACGACTTCGCAGGGAAGCTCGGCCTGTGAATACCGACTGCGCAGGCTTCCCCCAATATCGCCGTCCTTATCATACAGCCCGCAGGAGTGACCCATTCTCAGGAGATGGTAACCGGCAGTAAGTCCTGCAACACCTGTCCCGACTACCGCCACACGTTTCCCGGTATCAGGCTGACGCGTGGGGGTATAGAGAGGTTCTGCGGCGAAATCTTCATCGGCGACGTAACGCTCCATCTGTTGGACTGTTACGGCTCCATCATGCGGTCCCCTGCGACAACCGCCTTCACACGGATGGTGACAGACACGTCCCAGAATGGAGGGAAGCGCAATGTCTTCCCGCACCGTCTGGATGGCAGAGCGCAGATCCCCCTCACTGATCTGTCGCGCCATCTTCGGGATGTTCATGTGAAGAGGACAGATTCGATGGCAGGGAGCCAGACAATCCCCGGCATGGTCGCTGAGCAGAAGTTCAATCGCCGTTCGGCGAGCGTCGTGGACCTCCGCCACCTCGCTCTGAATATGCATGCCATCCCGCACAGGAAGGGAGCAGGAAGGAACCAGCCTCTCATCGTCCTCCACTCTCACCAGACAAGCCATGCACGAGGTGACCGGAGCGCGCCCCGGCCAGTGGCACAACGCGGGAATGTCAATCCCCAGTCGACGCGCCGCGTCCAGAACCGTGCTTCCCGGCTCCACCTCGATCCTTTCATTGTCAATCCACACCGTGAGCATACTCACGCTCAAAACCTCATCAGCTATCCCGCGAATCCGTCGTTTGCCGGTCACTTCACATCCACTGCGTCTTCCTTGCACACCTGCCGACAGATGTCGCACCGCTCACACTTCTCGTTGTCAATGATATGCGTCCGATAGGGCGTCATCGGGATCGCGTCATAGGGACAGTGCTGCGCGCACAGTGTGCAGCCGTTGCATTTATCGTTGACTGTATATTTGATAAGCGCCTTGCACTTTCCCGCCGGGCAGCGCCCTTCCAAGTGGGCATCGTATTCGTCCCCGAAGTAGCGCAGGGTCGACAGCACCGGATTGGGCGCGGTTCGGCACAAACCGCAAAGGCTGGCAGTTTGCACGATCCGCGACAATTCACGCAGTTCCGTTCGGTCCTTCGCCGTGGCTTTGCCTTCGCACATGCGGTTCAGCAATTCCAGGAGTCGGTGTGTGCCCATGCGACCGATGCTGCAATGCCCACAAGCCTCCGCCTGTGTGAAGCGCAGAAAATAGCGCGCCACATCGACCATGCAATCGGAATCATCGAGCACGACCAGTCCGCCAGAACCCATGATGGCGCCCACGGACTGGAGAGACTCGTACTCGATGGGGGTATCGGCAAGCTCGGCTGGAACGCAACCTCCAGACGGTCCACCGACTTGCACCGCCTTGAACACGTGTCCTGCGGGAACGCCGCCGCCAATCTCCTCGACGATTTCCCTGAGGGTAATTCCCATCGGCACCTCGATGAGTCCTCCGCGCACCACCTTGCCGGCGAGAGCGAATACCTTCGTTCCCTTGCTGGACTCCGTGCCGAGAGCGGCAAACTGCTCCGCTCCATGTCGAAGAATCCACGGGACGGTCGCGAGAGTCTCGACATTGTTGATCAATGTTGGGCATCCCCACAAACCCGATTCGGAGGGATACGGGGGCCGCAATCGCGGCGCGGGGCGCCGCCCTTCCAGCGACTCGAGCATCGCAGTTTCCTCTCCACAAACGAAAGCGCCGGCCCCTTCCCTGATTTTCAGTTGCAGCGAAAAGCCGCTGTTCTGAATGTTGTCTCCCAGAACCCCACCTGCCTCGGCTTTCCGCAACGCGTGCCGAATACGCTCCACGGCCAGAGGGTACTCCGCGCGAATGTAGAGGAACCCCTCACTCGCGCCCACCGCGTAGGCGGCTATCGCCATCCCCTCGATAACGCGATACGGGAATGACTCCAGAATCATTCGATCCATGAACGCGCCGGGGTCTCCCTCGTCTCCGTTGCAGATGACGAACTTCCGCTCACCGTCCGCACTTCGCACTCGGCCCCACTTCTCACCGGTGGGGAATCCGGCGCCTCCCCTGCCCCGCAGTCCGCTAACCCGAATCTGCTCCACGACGGCCGCCGCGTCGGCTTGCCGCAATACCGACTTAAGGGCGGAAAAACCATCGTGGCGGACATAGTCCTCCCTGTCCATCGGATCAACGCTCCCAAACCCCTCGGTCGCAATGCGCTTCTGCTTCCCGAGAAATGCCGATACCTCCGGGTCGCGAACGCGGATGGAATAGCGAGTGACCGGTTGCCACGACTCATCGGTGAACAACTGATCCAGCGCCGTCGAGAAGAAGCGTCGTATGCGACGCGGCAGACTCGGAGATCGGAAATGTCGCAACACAATTGACTCGGCGTCTTCGGGCTGCACCTGCGCGTAGAGCACCGATTCACCATCAGGGAGGAGTACCTCAACGAGCGGGGTCTGGTGACACATCCCGACACACCCCACGCGCTTGACGCCCACGGGAATCCCCAGCTCCGACGCCCTGCGTTGCAGGTTACCATACAGGCGGTCGCTTCCTTTGGCGATGCAGCACGACCCCAACCCGACGCGAATCTCGCCTGCGGATGAAGAGAGTCCCTTATCGCCGTCCACGATGTCTGCGTGGCCGTTGCTCCCCATCTCCGAGAAATCGCGCAGCACCTGGGCAACCCGATCGGAGGTCAGCGATCCGTAAGTGATATCGTCAATTCTCAGCACCGGCGCCAGCGTGCAGCACCCGACACAGGCTACCCGCTGGAGGGTAAACTCCCGCGCCACGTCGGTGTCCTTGCCTTCCGAAATACCGAGCCGGTGTCGCAGGACGGCCTCCACCTGCTCGGATCCCTTCACATGACAGGCGGTGCCGTGACACACCTGAACAATATGCTCGCCCGCAGGTTCGTGCCGGTACTGCTTGAAGAAGGTGGAGATTGCGGTGATATCAGCGGAGGAGATCTCCGTCAGTGCACAAACGCGTCGCAGTGCATCCTGGGGCAGGAAGTGGTAGTACTGCTGAACGGCGTTGAGGATGGGAATGACACTCTCCGCACCGCGGCCGTGTTCGTCAACGATCTGGTCAACGCGCTCAATATTGAGAGGTGCATCGTTGAGAGCGGTGTTCCTACACAAGCAGTTTGCTGGTGGCATGACGGCTATTGGCTCCACGTCGGGGCGATTCCCTAACTCCCGATGCAGTAAAGGTTCTTCTCGCCGCGAAGGTAAATTCTCCCGTCGAGAAACGCGGGCGTCGCTGTGCACTCCTCTCCCAGCTCGGACTCGCCGAGCTTCTTGAACTGACGCCCCGCTGTCACCACTATCATTTTGCCGCTCACACTCAGCATGTAAAGTTTGCCCCCCGCGATGCAGGGGGAGGACTTGAAGTCCATTGCCAGTTCCTTTTCCCACACCTTCTTCCCAGTATTGGCTTCATAGCAGGTGAGAGAGCCGGGAGTGTTCAGTAGGAAGAGTAACTCGCCATTGGTCACGGGTGTGCAGATATCGGGAATGCCGTCGAAGGCTTCCCACGCGACATGCGTATGGGTAACGTCGCCGCTGCCGTCGGCCTTCACCGCAACCACACGGCTGTAAGGCTCGATAAAGAACAGCAACGGATCCGCGCGTTGTCCGCCAGCGAACGCCGTCGATGGCGCGATTTCCCCGCTTAGAATCTGTGCCTTCCACACCTCGGCGCCGCTCTTCGGATCATAGGCGATCACCCAGGGATCGCTGCAGGTAATCAACTGGGGTTTCCCTTTTACCTCGATCACCGCGGGGGTAGTCCACGACGACGCCACCGGTCGGGATTTCTCCCACACCGTCTTGCCCGACTCCCCGTCGATGGCGCGCAGGAAGGACTTACCTTCATCCGGATAGCCCTGATCCATCAGGACGAAAACAAGGTTCTCCCAGGTCACCAGTGAAGACGCGTACCCGTAGTTCACCTCGGGAATCCCCAGAGCTTTCCCCCAAAGCAGCTTCCCGTCGGGTGAGAAAGCGGCGAAATCGCCGTTGGCGAAGATGGCATACACACGCTCACCGTCGGTGGCGCAGGTGGGCGCAGCAAAGCCAGTATCTTCCATAACCGCCGGAGGTTTGGTGGGCGACCCGCTGATCCCTTTCACCTCGCCTTTCCATCGTAGCTTCCCCGACCCCGTATCGAAGCAGTAGACTTCCCGCTTGGTCGCGGTCGCGCCGGTAACGTACACACTCTCCTTCCACACAACGGGCGAGTTATGTCCCGGCAGCGGAATCTGCGCCTTCCAGACGATCCCCTGACCGGTCTTTCCGTTCCACGACTGCGGAACGTTGGTGTACGCCGAAAGACCAGCGCCACCCGGTCCGAGGAACCGGGGCCATTCTTTCTTCATCTCGTCGGCAGTGGCGTAACTTGCCTTCGCGTCAGACCCGCCCGACGCACCCGCACCCTCGCCGGAGAGCGGCCGGTCTGCCAGGCACCCCCACACCACCAGCAGACCAAGTACCCCGCTAAGCCCCGAAACTGCCAGACGCGCTCTCCCCCTCTCGCCTTCCGGGTCGCGAGCTGCCGGTTGGGGCATCGGGAGTTGTCTGCGATGGTTCTCGATCACCTTCAGGCTGGCGAGCAATGCCAGCAGACCCGCAAGGAGAAGATAACTTCCATTCACATTCATCTTCCTTCTTCCAGAGAATTCCCGGCGCAACTGGTAGTCAAGCTTCCGGATTTGCAGCTTCAGACTCTCATCGCCCGGTTGCTGTTCCAGATTCTTCTTGAGTTGGGCCAGTTGCACGGAATCAAGGGGATTGGCCACCCTCAGTTGGAGAGAATTCCAGACCAGCGATGCGCCCACCCACAGTGAGAACACGCCACTCACGAACGCGGTCGTTCTCGCCGAACGCACCCGTTGTCCGCTCTCCTCTGCGTCGGGCATCCTATTCAAGAAGGGCAGTTTCATCCCGCACCTCCACCGACTCCGCCTCAAGCGACGCCAACGCCTGCAGCCGCACATCCTCGTCGGCCGGGCAGTAAGGAAAACATCTGCCACAGGCCACGCACGCGCCGCGGTCGGCTTCGTATTCATCTCTCCCGCGTCGCACGGACAGACCGATCAACTTGACAGCGACAACCAGTCCCACCCACAACCCCAGCAGCCATCCGCCAATGTGGAAGCGCCGCTGGATCGTCGCCGTCGCAGCCGCCAGCTCCTTCCGTGACCGTCCAGCATCACGAAAGGCCGTGCTTGCGTCTGTAGTTCCGTCCACTGCGCCACGGTCTTCCTGCTCGAGGCGTTCCTGTAGTTGCACCGTGGCGTGTGCCCGGGCCATTGGCGCACCGAACTGACTTCCCAGAAACCCGAAAAGCAACAACAACACCGGCGCCAGTGCCAGATACACCAGCAGTCGCCGGCGTGAGGTCGTGTTGTCGCAATGTGAATCATCAATGGTCGGCTCCCGAATAGCGTTGTAGGGGCACGAATCTTCACACAGCCGACACTGGACACAATGGTCGGGATAGATGGTCACCCGTTTTTGCGATACATGAGAGAAAAGCCCCAGCAGAACTCCGAGCGGACACAGGAACCGACAGTAAGGACGCCCGACAAACAGGCCGATGACCAGGAAGCACCCTCCCAGCAGGAACATTTCGAACCCGCCGCTCAACCGGAAGATAGCGATGAACGGATCGTACTGGCAAAGGATAAATGAGGTCCCCGTGGCGGCAAAGAGCACCGCCGCGCCGAGATACACGTATGCCAGCAGACCCAGTGCGTGCTCCAACCATCGCGGTACCTGAACCGGTCGCCAGACGACCAGCTCCTGGATCGCGCCGTGCGGGCAGACTGCCGCGCAGAAGGTGCGACCAAAAAAAAGCGCGAACAACAGCGGAAGAACGAAGAAGCCGACAACGTGCAGCGGTATCTGATACGAGGTCTGCCCCAGCGCAAGCGCCACATTCTGAATCGACCCGATGGCGCACACGCAACCTTCACGATAGAAGCCGAAGTAGAACAGCGACAGGATACTCAACAGCGCAAGCCCGCGACGCGAACGCTTCGTGTAGACAAGGTAGGTTCCCACAGCCAGAGCTACAAGAAGAAGGGCTACATCGAGATATTCCATCCCCACCCATTTCGGCAGCGGGTACTTCAGTGCGGGAATCTTGTAGCCCGTCTCGAATTCCGGCGGCGGGAATCGCTCCTCGGCGATGGCGCGTCCGGTTGTTAGTGCCGTACCAATGACGGCTCCCATCCACAGAGGGCGTTTCACGAGGACTTCTCCTCCCTGCCTTTGGGGAGGTACGAGCGCGCGAGTGGAATCCGTTGGATGGCGTTGGAGGGACACACGCGCGCGATGGAACACTCGTTGCAGTCCACACATCGGTCCCGCTGAATCTGCAGGTGCAGCGAACCGTTGCCGAACATGTTGCATCCCTTCACACACTTGGCGCACCCGATGCACAGCTTCTCGTCGATGGTGTACTGAAAGAAGGGGTCCTCGACAAACTTTCTTTGAATGGCGCCAGTGGGGCAAAGCTGGTTTTCCGCGCCGGTGTTGAGGGCGTTCGGTTCCGGCTCAAAATAGCCGGTGCACAGATCGCAATACCCGCACATGGAGAAGTTGTGGCAACACTTCACGGCAGACTCATCGAGCACACAGGAAGTCGCACAGCGGTCGCAGGAGATGCACTTGTAGGGGTCGATCTGCCAGACGGCATCATCCGCCTGAGCGCGATCCAGCAGCAGGCCGCCGACTCCACCCAAACTGAGCAGGCACAGGCCGCGCACGCCGTTTGCGATGAACTCTCGCCGATCGCCGGAGTTGCCCTTTGGAGCGCTCACTTGGTCTCCCGCCCCTTTCGCTTGAAGTCTGAGGCATCCGGGAGTTGGCAGCCCGGGAGCAGTCCGCACCCACGGCAGACTCCCCTGCCCCAGCACGCGTTATCAGCGACCGATCGCTGTCCCCCGACGCAAATCGCTCCGACCAGCCCCCCGAGCCCCCCAAGCGCTATCAGGCGCAGGCTCGCCCGAAAGAACTCACGACGGTCCTGCTTTTCCTCCGGATGAATTATTGCTTCCATGAGCAGCGCCTCTCGTCCGTTTATTGACTGCGCGCCGACCCGGCGCGATACTCTCAATATAATAAAGCATTATCTCGATAATGCCAATTCTCAGAAAGTAGTGTGGCGCATCCGGTTGTTTCAGCATCTCCTTGCCACCAGGTACATTCCCACCATCGCCTGCACCGCGGCCGCTATATCGCTCAGTGCGTGGTTCGTTGTCGGAAGCAGACAGGACACGACAATGCGTGAACCCGGCGCGGACAATGCTCCCGAACGGCAGTCCGGCGTGGCCCAGCTCCCGCAGTTGCGCGGGGAGCTGACCAAAGGAAGCGGCACACCATCGAGCATCTCGGGAAGCTGGCCCGCCTTCCGAGGCCCACAACTGGACGGAATGAGTCACGAATCCCTCCGCTTGGCGCGGCAGTGGAGAGAGGAGGGTCCAAAAGCTCTCTGGGAAATACCGGTGGGCGAAGGTTACGCGGGAGCGGTAGTCCATAAGGGACGCGTCTACCTCATCGATTATGACCACGAGCAGCAAACGGATGCCATTCGTTGTCTGTCGCTGGACGACGGCAAAGACATCTGGCGATACGACTACTCCGTCCAGGTTAAGCGCAACCACGGAATGTCCCGCACGACCCCCGCGGTCAACGACAAATACGTAGTCGCCCTCGGACCGAAGTGCCACGTTACCTGTCTCGACGCGATGACGGGCAAGTTGAAATGGGGACTCGATCTCGTCGGTCAGTTTGGCGCGGAAGTTCCCGCGTGGTATGCAGGACAGTGCCCCATCATCAACGGTGGCCGCGTGATCCTCGCACCGGGTGGGAAAGCGCTGATCATCGCCGTTGACATCGAGAGCGGCAAGGTCCTGTGGGAATCCCCCAACCCAAAGCAGTGGAAGATGAGCCATGCCTCCATAACCCCGATGAAACTCGGCGGCAAGCTCACCTATATCTACTGCGCCAGCGGAGGCGTGGCGGCGGTGTCGGCGGAGGATGGAGACACCCTCTGGGAAACAGGCGAATGGAAGATCAGCATTGCCACCGTGCCTTCGCCCGTTCTGGTGGGCAATGACAAGATATTCCTTTCCGGTGGGTACAATGCTGGAAGCATGATGGCGCGGATTGTTCCCGTAGACGACTCTTGGAAAGTGGAGGAGATATTTCGCCTCAAACCCGAAGTCTTCGGCTCGGCTCAGTACACTCCCGTCTACTACAAGGGAAACATCTACGGCGTGCGCCCAAACGGTGAGATGGTGTGCATGAATGAGAGCGGCGAGGTGTTGTGGTCAAGTGGTGCGCAGTACAAATTCGGCTACGGACCTTATATCATTGCCGATGGTCTGCTTTACGCTCTCAACGATTCTGGTATGCTGACGATGATGGAGGCTTCGTCCCGTCAATTCAAGCCCCTCGCTCAAGCCAAAGTACTGCCCGGGCCCGACGCGTGGGGACCTATTGCGGTCGTGAACGGACGAATGATCGCCCGCGACCTGCGCACAATGGTCTGCCTGGATCTAAGATAAAGGAGGGCGGGTTTTCCAACCCACCAACACGGGACGGCGAGCCTTCCGGCCCGCGATTGCCAACGGAGCCAACCTATGCCAAACCCACCCAAAACCACCCCTATGAACGGCGGGATCGCGATGCTCATCGCCGCAGTCACCGTCGCAACCATCGTCGCCGTTATTCTCATCGGTCGGCAGGGTCCTCACTCCAAGTCATTGGGTCCACAGTTCAGCTACGAAGTCGATAGGTACCGACACACAGACCCATCGCTGGTGAAGTACCAGGAAACCGGCAGCATCCAGACGCCATACGAAACCGTTCACGGAATTTGCGTCGGAAGCGATGACTCCATCTACACGATCGGCGACAGGAAGCTGACAAAGCACAGCCCTGACGGCAGCGAGGTTTTCACCGCGTCCCTTGACGCGACGCCCACCTGTATCACGATTTCCGATGGCGAGAGGATTGCCATCGGGTTCAGAAACCATATCGAGTTATTCTCTGCAAAGGGAAAGCGAGAGAAGTCTTGGACGAAGGCAGGCGTGAAGTCCCACTTCACATCCATTGCCACGTCTCCAAGCGCTGTGTACGTCGCGGACGCGGGGAAGCGAAGCGTCGGTGTGTACGACTGGAGCGGCAATCTCCTTCAGGAGATCGACGGCAAGGGCGTCGACGATGACGCGAGGGGATTCGTCATTCCCAGCCCTTATTTCGACGTGGCAATGGGGAAAGAAGGACTCGTCTGGATTATCAACCCCGGACGGCATCGGGTGGAAAGCTACACCACCGACGGACAATTCGAGTTGTCGTGGGGGAAGACAGCGATGAAGGTGGATGGGTTCAGCGGATGCTGCAACCCCGTTCACCTCGCCGTGCTTCCCGACGGTGATTTTGTGACCAGTGAGAAGGGACTCAATCGCATCAAAACCTTCGCCGCCGACGGATCATTCCGGGACGTGGTCGCTGGGTCCGAAGCCTTCGGGCCCGCGGAAAACGCTGATGACATCGACATCGCCGTCGACTCCAAAGGCCGCATCCTCGCCCTCGACCCGTGGAAGAGAACGATCCGGATATTCGAGAGAACCACCGCACCCTCACGGTAGCCCAGATACCGGCAGCCCCCCGCCATTCGGCATCTGCCATCTGCAACATAAGAGCAAGGAGCCTGCCTCATGCCACGTTCGCAAGTGACGGACCGACTGAACATCGAGACAGACCTCCTGACGCAAATCCGCAAGGATGCCAACGACATTGCTGACCGCATTCGGCGGGTCGCGGAAGACTGTCCCGGTGACGAGGCTCAACTCGCCCTGTCCTGTGACGCGTTCTTCGGTGACTTTGCACGGAGGTCAGGTGTCAATTGGAACCCGCACGGCGAGCGACGTGTCGTCTGGAAAACTGAAGAGGGAAAGAAGGCGGGACGGATTGATCGCCTCTTCAACCGGTTGGTGGTCGAATACAAGGGGCCAGGCAAGCTCTACGACAATAATGACGCCGCCTTCAATGCGAAAGTCCTCAAGCAGATTCGATCCTACCTCGACGGTCCGATCAAGACCGAAGGCTGGAAGAAGCAAGCCCCCTGTTAACTTACAGGCAGCATTATGCCGAGCCGGTGGACGCCAAAGACAATACCAGTTCTTGGCTTTCCGCGCGCAAGGACTCGTTGCGAGCCTTGCGGAAGGTGCTCGGTCAGAGCGACTACCGGGCGCGGGCAGGAGCTTTCTCTGGCGGAGCAAATGCTGTTTACTGGTTGCAGCTCTTGCGGAAGAACCCAGATGGAACAGTGCAGGTGAGCAACATCACGGAAGGCGCAAAGCGGCAGATTGAAGCTGGCGTCCACGCCCTCGAACCCGAATTGCTCTACCCATTGCTCCGCGGCAGAGAAGTGAAGAAGTGGTCGGCAACGCCCGACCCGAATTCCCGCTTTCTCATTACTCACTTCCCAACTGACCGCCTCAAGGCGATCCAGCCCGAGGTCATGCAGAAGCGTTTCCCCCGCACGCTTGCCTACCTCAAGCGGTATGAGGACATGCTACGGCAGCGTGCCGCCTATAAGCGATACTTCAAGACAACTGATCCATTCTACAGCATGTTCAACGTCGGGGAATACACATTCAACGCCTGCAAGGTAGTGTGGGCGGAACAAGGAGACTTCGGTTGTGCCGTGGTTGGCTCTCGTGACGGCAAGCCGGTAGTGCATCCTTTCGGAAATCCTCCGACATAGGACACCGGATCGCTTCAGCGTCCGGTAGCTCACACAACTGACTACTACCGAGCGCCAAGAAAGGACATCTTTTCTCCCCTTTCAACCCGTCCCGAGCGTTCGGGACGGGTTGAAAGGGGAGAAAAGGAGG
>MNXM01000108.1 GCA_001872605.1 Armatimonadetes bacterium CG2_30_59_28
TCGGCACGAACACGGGTTGAAAGGAGAGAAAAGGAGGGTAGCCTCCATCGTGTAGCTGCCTGTGTGAGCTACCGGACGCTGAAGCGATCCGGCGTCCTTTTGTAGGGGAACTTCCAAAAGGATGCACTAGAGCTTTATCCTACGGCAGAAAACGTGAATTCTCAACCTTAACGAGTATACGATAACGCGCGAAACTTCCTTGACCGGTGGCTTGGTGAGTGAGACAACGGGGTGAAAAAGAGAGCGGCGTGGAAGTCTCAATGTGGAAGCCCATTGCGTGGCGTATTATACGCTTGGGGTTTCAATCCCAAAGCAGGGCGGCAGACCGTCTAACCACTCTGTCTGCACTTTAGCGGGAGATCTTCCACGCCGCGAATCCACGTGATATTATAGCCTCTCGAAGAACCGTTTTCAACGCTGCAAGTGGATTTTATGGAGGGATTTTTTTCATGCCGGTTCGTGAGCAGCGCGTCCGTGGTCGTGCCTCCTGGAATTTTTTCCTGATCATCATCGTCGCGTGCAATCTGACATCCACAGGGCTTGCAGAGACTTACTACGTGGGGACGCATGGGCATGACGGCAACCCGGGACGTACCGAAGCCGCGGCCTTCCAGACCATTGCACACGGAGTCTCTGTTCTCGAACCTGGGGACACGCTCATTGTCTGCCCCGGTTCGTACCACGAACAGGTCACTATCGAGAAGTCCGGCACGCCAGAGAAACCCATTGTCATCCGATCCCAGTACCCCCATCGCGCCCAGCTTGCGGGAAGTGTTCGCGTTACCGGTTGGACTCCTGCTCCCGGTCGTCCGCACACCTTTCGGGCGCCGCTCACCGGATCCACCTCCCTCGTCTATGAGAAAGATACGGACACGGAGTACTTGGAAGTCGCCAACCTTCGCAGCGTGGGACAAGACGCGGGGACTTTCTTCTACGATGCCGACCGGAAGCTGCTGTACGTCCACCCCAGCGATGACTTGGGAATGGAGCATCACGTAATCGACGCAAGTGTGCTCGACTACGGCTTCGTTTCACCACCTGAAGACCTGCGGGATCACGTCCGCCGACGGGTCGGCGTCGTGATTGACGGGTTCGTTGTGACCGGATATAGCCTCTACGGAATCTATCTCCGCAATGCGGATTTCTGCCAGGTGACCAATTCCATTGCCCACCGCAACCGAACCGGCATTCTTTTGTACAGCGCCTACCGAAGTCGCATCGCCAACTGCGAGGCATTCTCCAACGATAATCGTTGCCATCAGGAGATGGGCAACATCGCCATTATGGGATACTCCATGGAATGCGAGTTGTCGAACAACGTGGCGCATCACACGCGCCAGCACGGACTCCGTTTCTATGGTGGGTTCTACGGGAACATCCTGCGAGGGAACCTTGCATACGATTGCGCGGTGGGGATGCAGGTGAAGGGAGAGTTCTACACCGCCGAAGCGGCCAAACGGTACTTTCAAACCGCCACCGGCGCGCCACGGCCGCAGGACCTGCCCATGCTCTTCGAGAGAAATGTCGCCCACCAATGCACGCAGTTCTCGCTGATCCCCAGCGCGTGCCTCACGCGTCAGAATACCGGCGTGCGGGCGCTGCGCGGCAGCGGCGCGATGGAGCAGAATATTTTCGTTGACGAAAACGAACTGCCGCAAACGAAATTCGCCGACCCCGCCTACCACGACTTCCGACTTCAGTCGGACTCCCGCTTTCGAGTTGCAGAACCGGGAAAGCCGACACCCGGAGCGTTCTCGTATCGGGACGAGGTCTTCTTCGTGTCTCCCACCGGAGACGATTCCGCGGAGGGAACGAGCGTCGACGCGGCGTGGAAGTCTCTCGGACGCGCCGCCGCTCGCGTCAAGCCCGGACACACACTGTACGTTCTCCCGGGGACGTACAACGACTCAGTGGAGTTGAAGGGCCTGGAAGCTACGGACGCCCCGACGATGCTGCGAGCACACGGCAAAGGCGTTGTCATCATCGACGGCGCCGGCAAGTTGGGCTGTGGCCTATCGGTGACTAACTGTTCGAACGTCGTCATCGAAGGCTTTCGAGTGCGCGGCACAACAACCGCGGCGGCGGACGTTCTCGATTCGACAGATATCAAGCTCCGCGACACTCAGGTCTACGACAACGCGGGCGCGGGAGTCTCCCTGAATGGTCGCTCCGTAGACGTGGAATTGACGAGAAACACCCTCTGTTTCAACGGCGGCGAGGGTCTGCGCGTCGCCGCGACGCCGGAGAGTCCTCGTATCCTCAGCAACATCATTCGCGACAACGGGACGCAGATCGCTGTCGCCACGCAGCTTCCCGCCCGTGCTTGGAGTGACTACAACAACATCGGCGGTCGCGGGCAGTTCGCCCAGGTCGGGGAAAGTAGGATTGCCACGATGGATGAATGGCGCTGGACGACCGGACTCGACTCCCAGAGCATTGCCGAAGCTCCCGGTTTCATGGACGCCCCCAAACGGGATTTTCGGTTGTCTCCAACGAGTCTATGCCGAGGCAGGGGCTTTCTGAACCAAACAATGGGCGCAGGCGTCGTGGCAGAGACCGCCGCGAAGCTGTATTTCGCAAACGTGCGCGTCGTCGCCACCTCCCCCACAACGTCCGACCTTGCATGGGAAAGCCGGGGACGACCAACGTCGATCCACGTCGTCTACGGCACGCAGGCGGGGAAACTCAACCAGTCCATCATCCGTGACACAGGGTACAACTACGCAACTCGTCACGTGTTGACTCTCACAGGATTGGAGCCGGGCACGCCCTACTTCCTCAAAGTGGGGGCCCGACTGCTGTTGGACGGAGGTTCTCCCTTCCATCAGTTCAACTACGCCTGGCCGGAACTGGGTCCCAAAGGCGAGGCGGAACGGTACGAAAGTCTGAAGAAGCAGGATACATTCCAGGACGACGTGCTGGAGTTCACCACGCCGAAAGTCATGCAATACTCTGAGAAGGCGTTCCATGTCCGCCCCGACGGGAGCGATGACGCGGCCGGCTCGATGGACCAACCGTTGCAGACCATCGGCCGCGCCTGCGAGCTGGCGCAGCCGGGAGACCGCGTGAATGTTCATGCAGGGACTTACTGTGAGAGCATTGCCCCGCTGCGTTCCGGTGTGTCAGGACACCCGATCACCTTCGAGGCAGCAAAGGGCGAACGCGTCGTTGTCAGCGGCAAGCGTCTTTTGATTCCGACCGGAGCGGATCTGCGAGACCGACACCATATCATCATTCGGGGCTTCTACTTCCAGGAGCAGGATCAGCGTTTGTCGAGCAATGATGCCGCGGGGCAGGTGCTGATTGTGGGCGCATCCAACATTCTGGTGGAGCAGTGCGTGTTCGACGGGCGGATGCAATACTGCTTCGCCGCCCACATTTATCGTTCGGAAGACGTGTCCTTCAGGAACAACATCGTGATGAACCATCATTCCGCCATCATCGCTGCGGACAATCGCGGCACCCTTGAGGTGTCACGCAACAGCTTCCTCGGGCCCACCATTCACAAGCTTTACTCGGTGAGGAACGAACGGGTCGTCGTCCGTGGCAATCTCGTCGCCGAGAACCTGTTTCCCAAGAAGGAGCTTCAGTTCAAGATCGTGGTCGTCGGCAATACGTCCGTCGAGATGGACTACAATTGCTACTACTTCGATCCAGGAAACAAGGAGCGGAGGATGGTCGACTTCGGGACCCGCAACATCAATCCCACTACGGTTACCTCGCTGCCGGACAACACCCAACTCCAGCGTTTCGCCATCAAAGGAGACCTCGATCTCTGGCGGGAGAAGTTTGGCCAGGACAAACACAGCATCATCGCCGACCCGAAGTGGAAGAACCCGGATTTGATTGAGAGACTCAGGAGCCGTCCACGCGGCTGGCCCGATCGGCAATTCTCCTACCCGGACTTTAACCGTGAAGACCTCGCCCTGCAATCTGACAGCCCATGCCCGGGGAAAGGAGAGAACGGGGGAACTATCGGCGCGGATTACGCGTATTGATCGCTGATAGCCGATGGAGGATGGCGCGGTCGAAGTACCGTGTGGAGAGGAGAGCATTCTTCAGTCGCTAAGCCTGCTGAAAGCTGGTGGGCATGGTCGTCAGGGGATTCTGAATGAAGCGGCGGAGTGGAGAATCGCCCGGGGGCAGCTTCCCGACGCCGACTGGGAACCCACTCCCACCAACACGAAGGCGCTCTTCGACGGGGACTACGCAGACGCAGAAGCGAAGCACAAAGCGGTGAAGGTGACGACTCAGGAAGAGCGCAAATCCCCGGCGGGAGTTCTACGCGATGCTGGCGGACAAGTGACAGGACTGCGTGGAATGGCTCATTGACGCCGAGTTGGTGTTCCCGGAAGGCACGCCGAACGGCGAGCTTGTCCGCGCGGTGTCACATCAGGATAGATAATGCACACGCTTCACCTTTGTTGTCCTTGTCAACGTTCCATTCCTCCGCTACAATGCCTCGTGCTTGAGCAAACGAAGAACTCCCGAGGAGAGACTTGAATAATGTCGGAACCGTACCGGAACTACATTAACGGTCAATGGGTGGCCACGTCTACCAGGGCGACTTTCCAGGATATAAATCCCGCTGATCGTGGAGATACCGTCGGGCTTTTTCAGGCATCAGACCGAGAGGATGTGAAACATGCCGCCAAGGCAGCGGCAGACGCGTCCTCAGACTGGGCCGCGCTATCCGGAGCTGAACGCGGGCAGTTCCTCTACAGGGCAGCCGAGCTCCTCGAAGACAGGCTGGACGAGATCGCCAAACAGCTTTCCCGAGAGGAAGGGAAAACGTTGATGGAAGCTCGCGGCGAGACCGCGCGCGGAGTTGCCCTCCTGCGATACTACGCGGCGGACGTGATGCGCCCCGAAGGGGATGTGATCCCTTCGGCAAACAGAAGGAGCTTCGTCTTCACCACGCGGGCGCCTCTCGGTGTTGTGTCGGTCATCGCGCCGTGGAACTTCCCCATTGCCATTCCTCTGTGGAAGATCGCTCCCGCGCTGGCGTATGGCAACACCGTCATCTTCAAGCCCTCGTCCCTTGCTCCACTGACGGGGTGGAATGTTGTCCGCTGCTTTGACGAAGTCGGTCTTCCTCCCGGCGTCCTCAACATGGTCACCGGTTTGGGGAGGGCCGTGGGCGAAGAGTTGGTCAAGAATCCGTTCGTGAGAGGGGTTTCTTTTACCGGCAGCAATGACGTTGGGCGTGACATCGCGTCCTGGTCGGTGAACAAGGGCGCCAAATTCCAGTTGGAGATGGGGGGTAAGAATCCTGTTGTCGTGATGCCGGATGCAGACATGGAGCAAGCGGTCGAACTGACTGTGAGTGGAGCGATGCGTTCCGCGGGACAGAAATGCACGGCCACCAGCCGCGCCATCGTGATGGACGATGTTCTTGAAGAGTTCACCGAACGTGTTGTGGCGCGGGTGAAGCAACTCAAACTGGGCCCGGCAACCGATGAGGAAGCCTATCTCGGCCCGGTGATTTCAGGGGAGCAACGAGAGCGCATCATGACCTTCATCGAGCGGGGGAAATCCCAGGGCGCGTTGCTGCTGTGCGGAGGGAGCATTCCGACGGGGGATCCGTACGATCAGGGCTTTTATGTGGAGCCAACGGTGTTTGCCAATGTCGATCCCGACATGGCCATCGCTCAGGACGAAATTTTCGGGCCCGTGCTTGGCATCATTGCGGCGTCAGACTTCGAACACGCGATGAGCATCGCCAACGGAGTGCGATATGGATTGAGCGCCGGCATCTTCACCCATGACATCAATCGTGCGATGGAATTCGCCCGGAGAATTGAGGCGGGCCTCGTTCGCGTCAATGCTGAGACGGCGGGAGTTGAGCCTCAGGCGCCCTTCGGCGGGATGAAGGCATCCAGTTCGCATTCCCGTGAGCAGGGCCAGGCGGCGCGGGAATTCTACACGGAGATTAAGACGGTCTATATTGATCCGACCGGCGCGTAGGGATGAGCGCATTTGCGATGAATCTGTGCAAATTCCACGATCCCCACTACGGCAGCCGGGTAGGACTTGTTGAAGAGAACGCAGTCTATGACCTGACGTCTCTCGACGGCGTAAGGATGGGGTCGCTGTCGCGTTTTTTTGAGTTGCCAAACAGGATGGATGTGCTGGCGCGACTGGTGCGTTCCGGTATCGCCATCGCACCGCACACCTACAGTGTTCTGGATCGCGTGCCGAATCCTGCCGAGTTGCATCTGCTCCCCCCTATCGACCATCAGGAAGTCTGGGCGGCGGGGGTCACCTACCTGCAAAGCAGACAAGCTCGCGCGGAGGAATCCGAAGCGGGGGGCAGTTTCTACGACAAGGTGTACGACGCCGACCGACCCGAGCTTTTCTTCAAGTCTACTCCGCATCGAACGGTGGGACCCAACGACGGCGTGAGGATTCGGCGTGACTCCAAGTGGAACGTCCCGGAACCCGAGTTGGCGCTGATCCTCAACTCACGCTTGGAGCTTGTTGGACTGACCGCGGGAAACGATATGAGCTCCCGGGACATCGAGGGAGAGAACCCGCTGTATCTGCCGCAGGCGAAAGTCTATTCTCGTTCCTGCGCGCTGGGGCCCACAGTCAGACTCGTCGAGACGGCAGCGACAGCGATGGACATTGGGATTGGTCTGAAAATCCGGCGCGGTGGCGTGAAACTGTTTGAGGGGCACAGCTCCACCGCCCAGATGAAGAGGGCGTTCGTTGATCTGATTGAATTTCTCGGACGTGACAACGATTTCCCAACAGGCGTGATTCTGCTGACAGGGACGGGGATCGTTCCTCCCGATGACTTCACACTGCTCCCCGGAGATTCCATCGAGATATTCGCTGAGGGCATCGGAGTTCTGAAGAACTGTGTATTGGACGGAAAGGAGTAAAAAGTGCCATTGGACAAGAGCTTTCTGGTTATCTCTGCAATGGGTTCGGATCGTCCGGGGATTGTGGACGAGTTCTCGCGATTTGTGCTGGAGAGAAACTGCGGCATCGAGGATAGTCGCATGGCAGTGCTGGGTAGGGAGTTCGCATTTGTCGCGCTCCTCAGTGGAAATACCGATGGGATCCAACAGGTGCGCAGCGACATCGATATGCTCGCCGGGAAATCAGGTCTCATCGTGACGGAGAAGATGACCACGAGACCTGCCTCCTCCACCGCGCCGGATCAGATTCCGTTCAGGTTGCTTGGGACAGGCATGGATCACCCGGGGGTCGTTCAACGCTTCTCGCGTTTCCTCCATGAGCGCGGGATCAACATCGGGAACTTGGAGACGCACGCGTACAATGCTCCCGTCACAGGTACGCCCCTGTTTCATTTTGAGATGGTCATCGAAGTCCCATCGAGTCTCCCTGTATCGGCTTTCCAGGATGCGCTGGAGGGGATTGCGGATGAGGAGAACGTCGATGTAGAGTTCGCGCCAGTAGCACTCCAGTAGCCCGTTGGTATGCCGCCATTTCTGGTCGCCTCAGCGCGGCCATGCGCAGCGACGCCGCTGAGACTCCTCTGCCAGGGGTACGCACAACGGGATGAGCGCCCTCAGGTTGATTTCGATCAACACAATACACTGAGCCGGATATCTCCAGATGGCGTTCACCCGTGGGTTGGTAATTGAATTGACACCGGCGCGGGGCAATGCTACCATTTTCCCGCCTTGGGCAACCAGGAGGTAGAGAACATGGTGTTCCGCTGGGCGCCGTCTGCCCGCTTATCAAAACGTGCGAGGCGCGTATGTGTGGTTGCATGGTTCGCCGCCGCAGCGTTGACGATGGCCGCGGTCTGCCGACTCGCGGTTGCCGTTCCCATTCCTCCCCTAAGCCTGGAGCCTGCTTCAGGCACTATCATCACCATTGATGCCACGTCCGGCACGGTCACGATGAAGGCTTCGAATGGCACGTCCCTGACGGCAATAGCGGCCCCAGATACGCGCATGATGAAGTCCGGGCAGGAGGTTGATCTGACAGCGTTTGGGGTCGGGGATGAGGTGGCATTATGGGTGTATCGCAACGGAGAAGTTTTGCTCATCGACAGGATGGCGGATCGGGCTACCCTCGACCGGGCGACGGATCAGGAGTCTGTGCAACTGGCCTTGCGGAGCGGCGCTGAGGCGATGATCGTGGCGGTCAATCCCGCCAGGAAGCTGCTACGACTGCGTATCCCCGACCTCGGGGAGGGTTTGGTTCGCTGGACCGCTGACACTCGTTCCGCCTACAATCTGCAGCCGTTGCCGATGTCGCTCTGGCGACCCGGCGTTCCCGTCATGGTTGCAATGAACCTTGACAGGGGCAGCAATCGCTGGAACCTTGGGGAGATCGGGGATGCGCGCTCGTATCTCTGGCTCTTCGCGAATCGATACGTCGGGATGACGGGGCGAATCAGCAAAGTTGATGTCGGTCAGAAGTTCGTCGATATCGCTCCCCTCCCCCTCGGCGTTGGGTTGCCGTTGACCGTTCGTGTCACGGAACGAACGAGGTACTTCAGGGACTCGAAACCTTCGTCACTGAAGGAAATGGCGATAGGCGATGCTGTCGTCATCGTGCCCTCCAGCAAACAGAAAGATCGCGTCTACGCCGATACCATCGCCGACCTGCCATCCGCCCAGGGGATGCCTTTGCCCGAGATGGCGGAGATGTTAGGTCTCTCCCCGCAACGTTTCCTGGTGTGCGCCGACCTGACGCGTTCAGCCCAGCATTCGCCCGACGCCGCCAGGCACACCGAGACTCCCAAAGTCAGGTTTGAGAAGATGCTGGTCGGGACGCTCGATTCCATCGATATCGACAAACGTTACATCCTGTTTGAGTCCGGCAACCGGATGGAATCGATGCGCCTCACCTCCAACGCCGTCATTCTCAGAGACCACAAGGAAGCGTCGCTCAGAGACCTGGAGGCGGGGAAGCCGGTCGTAATTGTGTGGTGGCAACGACGGGATGGGCTGCTTTTCATCAAGGGATTGGGGGATATCGAGAGCATGGACGCGCTGGCGAAGAGGCTGACACTAAGAGAATTGAGGGACGAGTGACGCATGGCCATCGCACCGCGCAGGGCGCCTCTCAGGGACGGTGTGGCTTCAGCCGACCGATCATCTCGACCGCCTGCTGGAGTGTCCGCTCCTTCTTTGCGTACAGGAATCGGATCTTCTTTCGCCCCATTGCCGGGTCGTGGTAGAAGCTGCTGCCGGGGACTGCAGCAATGCCGACCTCGGAGATGAGATACCTTGCGAATTCAGCGTCGGTGCGTGAATCAATGTCGCTGAAGTCGGTCATGATGTAATATGCCCCGCTGGGCGTGCAGCAACGGAAGCCCGAATTCTCCAGCCCCTCGATCAGATAATTCCGCTTCTTCTCATAGGTGGCAGACAGATTGGTGTAGTAGTGGAGGGGCAATTGTAGCGCCGCGGCCACCCCCTCCTGCAACGGCGCGGGCGCGCCGACGGTGAGAAAGTCGTGGACTTTGCGAATGGCGTTGGTGAGGTACGGTGCGGCAACCACCCAGCCGACGCGCCAACCGGTGGCGCTGAAGGTTTTGCTGGCGGCGTTGACGGTGATGGTGCGATCTTCCATGCCGGGCAGCGTTGTGATGCTCACGTGCTCGCTACCATCGTAGAGGATGTGCTCATAGATTTCATCGGTCACCGCGAGGGCGTTCCACTGCTGGCACAGTTCCCCGATGAGCATCAGTTCATCTCTGGAAAACACCTTGCCGGTAGGGTTGTTGGGAGTGTTGATGATGATGGCCTTTGTGTGCTCATTGAAAGCGGCGGACAACTCACCCCCATCGATATGCCAATCGGGTTCGTGAAGGGTTACATGCCGCGGCGTTGCTCCCGATAGAATGGTGTCCGGCCCGTAGTTTTCGTAGAACGGCTCGAAGACAATGACTTCATCGCCGGGATCGATGATGGCCATCAGCGATGAGATCATTCCTTCCGTCGCGCCGCAAGTGACCGTGACCATCGTCTCGGGGTCAACATCCATTCGTTGATACCAACCATACTTGTCCGCGATGGCCTGACGCAAGTTTGGGCTGCCCCAGGTGATGGAATACTGATTGACGCCACCCCGGATGGCGTCGCAGGCCGCCTGCATCATCACCTCCGGCGGGTCCCAGTCGGGGAATCCCTGAGCGAGGTTGAGAGCGTTATGCTGCTTCGCCAGCCGCGTCATCTCACGAATGACGCTTTCGGTAAATCCAGAAACGCGGTGGGATGTCCAAGACGTTTGTGGGTTCACGCTTCGGGTCATTGAGTGTCCTGAGCATCCGGTTTTGCCGTTTCGTGCGAGAGCAGTTGGTCGATGGTGTAGATCATATTTTCGCGGGTGTAGGAGGCGAATTCGAGGATGCCGGTGTCCATGCGAATGGCATCTTCGGGACAGGCTTCCACGCAGTATCCGCAGAAGACGCAGCGACCGAGGTCGATGGTGAATTGCTCCGGCATTTTCTCAATATTGGGATCGGGGTGTTCCGTGGCGACGATGTAGATGCACCGGGCGGGACAGATTGTTTCACACATCATGCAGGCAACGCACCGGGGCGAGCCGTCTTCCCGTTTTGTCAGGCGGTGAAGACTTCGCAGCCGCGGGGCAAGCGGACGCCGTTGTTCGGGGTACTGAAACGTCACCGCTCCCGGCGCAGCGTCTTTCCTACCGATTAACCGACGGATGTGATTCTTCAGGTTAACGAAAAAGTGACGCGCCGTAATCGCCAACCCGCCGAAGACTTCGGGGACGTAGGTTCTCTGCCAAAGGCCGTAGTCGCGTTTGTTGTGTTCAGGAGAAGAATTCACTATCCACTCACCAGAACCTTCATAATCCCGGTCAGCACAATATTCACCAGCGCGAGGGGCAGTAGCGCCATCCAGCCAAACCGCATGGCCTGATCGTACCGGAACCGTGGCAGGGTCCATCGCACAAGAATCATGAACCAACACATGAAGGCTACTTTCAGAATGAACACCAAGGCCTGCAAAATAACGACGGCTGCCGTTGCTTGTTCGGGATAGAAGTACGGAATGTGCCACCCCCCAAGGAACAGGGCCGCGGTCAAGCCGGCGATTACGATGGTCTCCACGAAGTCGGTCATCATGAACATCCCGAACTTCATGCCGCTGTACTCCACAAAGTAGCCGATGATTTCCGACTCGCCTTCGGGCATGTCAAAAGGGATCCGCTTGGTGGCGGCAATGCCCGCGGCCAGGAAAATGATGAACCCCAGCGGCTGCATGATAATTCCCCACTTCGGGAGGAATCCCAACAGCAGATCGTCCGGACTCGACTGCTGCGCTCGCACGATCTCCCCGATTTCGAGCGAGCCATAGGTCATGATGACGCCGATGATGGAGACGCCAATGGCGATCTCCGCTGACAGCATTAGTGCCGACGCCCGGATGCCACCCAGGAAAGCCCAGTTATTCTTCGAGGCATATCCTGCGAGGAAAACGCCGTAAATCCCCATGGACAGCACGGCGAAGATATACAGGACGCCGACGTTCATGGGCGCAACTTGTATGGCCGCCTCGTGTCCCCCAACGACGAACCTGTCCGAGAACGGAATCGCCGCGAACGCGATCAACGCGAAGAAGATCGACACAAAGGGCGCCAGGTTGAAGAGGGCCTTGTTGGCGTTCGGGGGAACGTGGTCTTCCTTCAGTATCATCTTCAGCCCATCGGCGATCGGGTGGAAGAGACCGAGCCGCCGGATGGGCCGCAGGAACTTCGGATCCCATCCGAACAGATCGGCGCGGTTGGCGCCGATGCGATCCTGCATGACGGCGCTCTGCTTGCGCTCGACCCACGTCAGCAGCCCTGCCAGCCCAAGCACAAACAGACCGGTGAACAACACATTGAAGACTGCGCATGCGATGTCAATAATCATTTTCGATGACCGATTTCAGTTTCGGTGGGTAAGAGGCGTCTCCGGACGGCGACCACCCTACAATGGGTATCATCGCCGTCAGGAGACGCCTCCTACAATCGGGTGTCCACCGATATTTACCAACCTACAGTCAGTTTTTCAAGTTGCGTCGCGCCGGTGTCAGATAATCACCGTCGTCACGGGTTCCGTAGGAATATGCGCCTCATTGGTTGGCTTGTAACCAAGCAACTCCCCCTGGTCCCCCAGTACGCAATACGACAGGCCACTGAAGGCAGCCACGTTCTCTGCCAACTCCTTGAAGATGTGTTCCGTGCCCTGATAGTCCCAACCCATTTCGAGTGCCCGCGCCATGCGGTTCAGTATCTGCCAGTCGGGAAGCGCGTCGCCAAGCGGGGGAACGGCTTCGTGTATCCTTTGCACGCGCCCCTCGAAGTTCGTGAAGGATCCCGACTTTTCCGCAAAGGTCGCCGAGGGGAGCACGATATCTGCGCGGTCAACCGTGAGATGAGAGTTGCTGCCCTGGAAGATGACCGTCTCTGTCGCGGCAAGAGCGGATTCCACCAGCGGTTGATCCAACCCGGAACTCAGCAGATCGTGACCGAAAATGTGGAGGAGCTTGAACTCCCCGCGGGACGCTGCTTGCAGAATATCGCCGGTCGAGTCCGCGATCGGCAGGCCGATCTCTCCCGCCCCGCGAGTATTGGGGTTCTTGTCGGCGGTGATGAGAAAATCATCGCCGCCGCCGTCTTTCTTCGATGGCACGGAGAAGCTCACGTTCTTACAACCCAGACCATCAACGAACAACCTCCGAACAAGATACAGCTCTTCGTTGGTCAATTGCGGCCAGGCGATGACGCCAATCTGCGAGGGGTTGACCGCGCGGATCCTTTCGGCGGAGGCCGCCAGCGTTTCCCCCCACGTTGCCATCTGCAGCTCCGCGCCGCGCCGCAACATTGGGCTGATAATCCTATCCCCCGCGTCAACGAATTTATAGCCGTAGCGGCCTTCGTCGCACATCCAGAACTGGTTGACGTGGGAGTTGTAACGCGGCTTCAAACGCGCCACCCGGCGTCCGTGCCCGTGGTGAGGCCGGTTGCGGTTGTAGTGAATCTGTATGTTGCACCCTCGGCTGCACCCGGGGCAGACGGAATCCTGGACGCCGAGATACCAGACGCGCACCTGAAAGCGGAAATCGCGATCCGTCAGCGCGCCGACGGGACAGATGTCAACGACGTTTCCTGAGTACCTGTTGTCCAGTTGCTTTCCCGGAAAGACATCGAGTTCCTCCCGGTTGCCCCGCCCGAAAATACCCAACTCGTGAGTCTTTGTGATCTCATCGCAGAACCGGACACACCGACCGCACAGCACACAACGCTCCTGATCGAGATTGACATGCGGCCCGATAGAGGTGGCTTTCTTCGATTTCTTGATCTTGTTCTCCATCATTCGGCTCTCGTACTGGCCGTGCTGCATGTAATAAATCTGCAGCCAGCACTCGCCCGCCTGGTCGCAAACGGGACAATCGAGCGGATGGTTGGAGAGCAGAAACTCGAGGACGTCCTTGCGCGCTTGTTTCACCTTTTCCGTGTTGGTGAAGACGACCATGCCTTCGGTGCATGGAGTGAAGCAACCGATGGCCAGTTTGGGAGCTTTCTCAATTTCCACCATGCACATGCGGCAGTTGCCTGCCACCGACAGCCCTGGGTGGTAGCAGTAATGGGGTATCTCGATGCCCAGCGTCTTGGCGGCTTCGATGACGTTCGTTTTTTCAGGGACGGTGACTTGCTGTCCGTCGATTGTTAGTGTTGGCATAGTTTAAGTTCGATGGTGGCGCATGGTTTGTTTAATCGGAGCGCGAATTCACCGGTGACCATCAGTGACTTTTTTTCACGTCACACTCGCTGTTCTCAACGTGGTATTCAAATTCGCGCCTGAATTTCGTCAGGTAGCTTAGGATGGGCATAGCAGCCCCGTCTGCAAGCAGGCAGACGGTTCTGCCCATCATGTTGCGGCAGATACGGATCGCTTCATCGATGTCTTCCATGCGACCCGCACCCTCCAGAATACGGTTCAGGATTTTTGACGCCCAACTTGTTCCCTCGCGGCAGGGGGTGCATTGTCCGCAGGACTCATGGGCATAGAAGTTGGAGATGTTGGCGCAGATATCGACCATGCAGGTTGTGTCATCCATCACCACGACGCCGCCTGAGCCGCCCATGGTTCCGGCGTTTCGCAGGGAGATGAAGTCCATGTTGGTGTCCAGTTGATCCGCCGTCAACACCGGTGAAGAGGATCCGCCCGGGATCACGGCCTTCACGGGCCGGTCGTCCCG
>MNXM01000111.1 GCA_001872605.1 Armatimonadetes bacterium CG2_30_59_28
ACTTCCGCTACGTCTACCACGAACCGAATCTTGGGGGATGCTGTGTCTTTTGCCATGACGATTGCCTCGATGTTTGCTATGTTGAAGGGGTTGGAATGCCACAACTGCCTCCTGTAGATAACAAATCTACGAGGGAAAAGCAAATCTAGCACCAATGCTCAAGGAGCAGAAGTCATCTCCCACTGCTCAGGTGTCCAAAAACTGCTGGGATTTTCAGCTTTGGGAAACTTTTGTAATATATGCCCTGTCCTATCACGTATTCCTCACGAACCACCTCAGCAGCTCTTCCCCTTCCTTAATCGTCTTCGTGTGGGTCCAGTACATAGCCTTCTCTGGTCGCAACTCGCGGTGCATGAGCTTCAACTGCTCCGGCGTTCCCGCGACGCTGACAGACTTTCCGCCCGCCTGGACGCGCTTCATCAGATCGAGATGGTCGATGTGCTCGCCGTGCCCCGCTCCGGGAACGTAGGAAAGGGTATGCAAACCACGTGCCGCGAGCAGATCGTTGGTGTGCGCGAGGGCGCCGGGACCGTCCCAGTGATACAGAGCGTGTTGCACGACGGAGGCTTCCGCCTCCAGCGCGGGCAACACCCATCGTCGGAACATCTCCGGGCTCATCATGCAACTAAAGTCACATTGCAGGCACGCCGCGCCTTCCCTGGAGTAGAAGTCGTGATAGTCGCCCAACTCATCCATCCTGCCTGCGGCGGCAATGGCTTCCCAAACCTCCCGAAAGATGGCCCGAGCGCCGTTCATGGCGCGGTCAATCATCTCCGGCTGATCGATCATGTCCATGCACAGTCGCTGCGGGTTACGAACTGCCGCAAGCAGGTCCATGTTTGTGTGGAGATCCAGCGGCTTGAGAAGCATCTTCCCTTCGAGACGGTCTGCCGCCTTGCGGTAGAAGGACAACATTCGCTGCCACAGCGGGTGGTCTTCCTGCAACCGCAGAGGGAGGCACTCCGCCCAGTCATTTACAAAGGACTTTGACCAGGTTGTATTACCGGAATTTCCGCCCCACACAAGCTCCGATCCACAAAACGCGGCGATCTCGTCACAGCCGAAGCTCAACCAGAAGGCAGGCATCACTTCACCCCCGCACCAAGTTGCTTCGGCATTGATGAGCGCGCGGTCGATGGCATCATCCAAGTCACCGTGAGCGCGCTGGGCGTAAGTGCTGAGCGGAACGGCCTGTTTCCCCTCGATGGGCGCGGTAACGCACACCAGCGGCCGGTCGATCACCTCACCCGCGAAGTAAGCCTCCCACCGCCTTGTTGCTACTGTGAGGTCGGGCTTGAAGAGTAACGGGGCAGGCACGCGGGACTCAACTTCATTCATTGCGGCTCGTCTCTCCCTGCATGGTATATTGGCGATCTGCTCAACGATGCACATTCTCCGGCCACCCACCAAGAGGGGAGTAGTCGGCGGCATCGGTGAGAACGCCGCGCTCGGGAAGAGGAATGGGCCCGTTAAGGAGCGGGTCGTTTGTTGCCCGCATCCATTCATCCAGTCGGTGGCGCATTGCGTCGGCGACTTCTGCCAAGTCGGGACGGCCGATGATATTGCAGACCTCGTGAGGGTCGAAGACCAGATCGTGCAGAGCTTCGGGCGGGCAAGGCTGCTCTGTCCATCCGTTCTCATACCAAAGGCGCTTGGAGGGGCTGTCATCGCAGTTGGGGAGATTGACCTTGCCTCGGTCGTCAAACCGGCGGATATATTTCCACCGCCTCGTTCGCACGCAGCGCATCGGTTCGTATGCGGCATGATGGCTGACCTCCGCGTAGATGGCGTCGTTAATCTCTTCTGCGTCACCCCGTATCAGTGGAAGCAGTGACCTGCCCTGTACCCAATCCGGGATAGCAACGGCAGCCAGTTCGCAGATTGTTGGAGCGATGTCGATCTGCGACACCAGCGCGTCACTCACCTTGCCACCGATGAACCCACCGGGGCCTCGGACAATCAGCAGCACGCCGATCCCGTGGTCGGTGAGATTGCACTTCATCCCCGGAAACGCTATGCCGTGGTCCGTTGTGCAGATAACCAGCGTGTTCTCCGCGAGGCCGCTCCTCTCCAGAGCGGCAAGCACAAGACCGAAGGCAACATCGGTTCCCCGAACGCTGGCCTGGTAGCGGGCCGTGTCCTTGCGCGTCGCAGGAGTGTCCGGCAGAGGATCGGGCGGACGCAGATAGCGATCGTCCTCGGGTGGGTACATGCGGTGGAAATCTTCTCCCGCTCGGTGCGGAGCGGCATACCCGACGGAGAGGAAGAAGGGCCTGTCATGCTGCCTTGCGAAGTAGTCTTCTGCGGCGCGGGTGGGCGCATCGAAGTCGGAGTTGGTCGTCAATATTTCATCGTACCCAATTTCGTTGATGTCAGCGTACGGTTGGCTCGCCACGTGCTGCATGCCTGCCAGCGCCGAGGCGTAAACCGCCCCGCGCAGTATCTGAACGATATGATGGGAATAATCATTCAGCCTGAAGCCGCGGTGGGCCAAGCCGAGCATCCCGTTGCTGTGCGCCCATTGCCCTGTCAGCAGGCAGGCGCGGCTGGGGGAGCACGTCGGCGCGGCGCAGAACGCCTGCCGAAAAAGCACACCTTCCTCCGCAAGCTGCTGGATATGCGGGGTTGGGATGGCATAGCCGTAGGGCTGCACATACCTGCCCGCGTCGTGGCAATGGAGGTACAGGATATTGGGCGTGCCCGAATCGACGGGTCTTCTCGTTGATGACATTCGAGTTCCTTCCGTTCCGGTGACAACTCCGTTGGTAGCCTTGCAGGCATGCGCCGACTACCTCGGCAATCGTGTCTTCTTGCCGTCGCTATCCACGCAAACAAGAGTCACCCGCGTGGAGAAGACCTCCTCAATTTCATCTTCATCCGGTCGTCTTCGGAAGACATTGACTTGGTACTGGACCGAGGTATTGCCAGTCTTCATCTTCTCAACGACGAATCTCAAGATTGTCCCACCGCGCACGGTTTTCTTGAACTCGACTCCGTCCAGAGCGATGGTGAGAAAATTGCATTCGGGGTAGTCGAGTCGCGCTGCGATCCAGGCAAATTCATCCACCCACTTCATCATGTATCCGCCGAACAAGAACCCGTAGTGGCTCAGGTGTTCAGGCAGGACGAGTCTGTGACTTTCCACCCTTGCATCCCCTTCTGGCCGAGAATCCGTCACTTTCCGGGCATACAATGATAGCAAGCGGATCGCCCTTCTCAACATAAGGGTGCCGTCCGGTGAGTGCAACGTCAGCGTTGTTGCGAAACGCGCCATACTGCCGCAGATACCCTCGCACGGGGGAGGCGACTTCCGTGGTTCTCAGGTTGACGTCGGAAAGGACGTGCCCCAATCGGTAACCCTTCATGACGGCGTCACACAACCGACAGCCTGCAGGAACGAACAGACCGCTGGTGGGCGACTTTACCGTTACCGCGTCGGTCTCATCAGAGAACAGCACCGGTTCATCGCCGGGTTCCAGACGTCCTCGCAGCAGGCCGATGGCTTTTGCGTAGTTAGTGACCAGGCGCAGACACCGGAGGACCTCCAGCTCATTGACCTCATACTGCCCTGCGTGTTCATACGTGATGCCGATCTTCCCACGGTGGTGGAGAACTCCGGCAAGCGTTACCGTACCCAGGCTCCGCACGTGCACGAAGCGGTGTCCGAGCTTGCGCGCCAGGTCACGATATTCCGGTTCATCGTCAATCAGCACCATGGGCGCCATCTGTACGGACCAACAATGGAGATCGAAGACATGCGTTGCCTCTTCCCCAAACGCCTGATCGATGGCGTACGTGACCCGCGCAGTGTCGTTCCCCTTCGGGTTCCCCGGCCACGTGAGGTTCATGTTGTGGCCGCGGTCATCCGCATACGGCTGTTCCGGTCCCATATTGAGGTGGGGTCTACGCTGACGCAAGGCCGTTGGGTTGGCGAAAGGGACGGCGAGGATCTTCCCTCGAAGACTCCGTTTGGCGGCCTTCTCGATGAACCTGCGAATCACCTCGCTCCCCTGCACCTCGTTGCCGTGCTGCGCAGCCACCAACAGCAGCGCCGGACCGGGAACACCGGAATCCAAAATCCACACAGGGACGCGAACGGCGTCTCCCGTGCATAATGCCACGGACAGGTATCGGGTTTTCAGGGGGTGGTGCAAGTGAATCTCCTTTGTACGGTTGCGTGCGTCTCAGACAGCTACCCCTCAAGCCGAAAGACAGACTCCGGACCTTCAGAGGAGGCGCGCAGTTGCTCGCGTTCCTTGCGTGAGATGGGAGTGAACTTCTCCGCCGCGTCCAGCGCAACACGAAAAAGTTGCTCCTCGCCTGGCGGCAACAAGGCCGTCACGCCCTCGGAGAGCGTCAACCGCAATGCGAGGGAAGCCTGCGCGGGATCCGAGATGGATTTGTACCAGCACTTCGGGAACTGCTTCTTGGAGTCGGCGGTGCTGGTCGTCAGAGCAAGTGATTTCAGAGCCAGACAACCCATTCCTTTCTCGCGCGCCTTCTTCACTACCTGTGGACCAAGATTAGCCTGGCAGTAGAGAATGTAGTTTACGGGAAAGAGCACCAAGTCGAACTCAAAACGATCCATCGCCGCCAGAGCGGTCTCCACCGCGTCGGCGACGATCAGCGATTCCGGCCGTTTAGTTGCGCGCGCCAGATATGCGAGTGGGTGTCGTAGCGTCTGAGTCGTAGGCATCGCAGTGTTCCCCCCTCCTGTGCACTTCATTCTACTGGCAGGTGGCGCCTCCGACAATGGCCATCTCTTCCTCCGTCAGCCCGTACAACCGATACACGATCAAGTCGATCGGCCGGTCGGTGGCGGCGAGGCGCTCCTTGAGCGGCCTCGGCTTCGCGAGGCTCTTGTTGAACTCCCGCTCGGCGCGGGTGTCGGGGTTGACTTTGAGCTTGCGCCGGTTGGAGCGCAGCACGGAGACCAACGTGTCGAAGTCGTGGTCGTGGTAGGCGCGCACCTTGCGAGCCAGAGGTTCGCCACGCGTCGGAAGCGGTCACGCACGGCGTCCATCGCCTGATAGAGATCGTCTTTCTTCCGCTCCATCACCGCGTCGCCGTGGGCGTTTCCATGATTTCCTGAAAGGTGTCGAGGGAGTATTGCAGGTGCGTGGCGGTGAGCGCGTTGGAGAAACCCAGCACGAGTTGACCGCCCTCCGCGTTCGTGCGCCGGCCGCGCGCGTCGAACTGAGGTGGTTCTTTCATCAGGTCATCCTCAACTCGCGCCCCGATCGGGCTGTTGCCGCAGCGCAAATGGTGGTCGAGGAACGAAAGCGCCTTGTCCGCGCTGACCGTGTGCAGCCAGAGCGAGAGCTTCGCCAGTTCAACGGCCAGTCGCTTGTAAAACGTCTGTGGGTCTTCATCCGTTGCCTGTTCGAGTGCCAAAAGGAGTTCGCCTGCTGCTTCTGCTGCTGCTGCCATGCGTGCGGAGAGGAAGTCCGCCGTGCCGACGAGGAAATGCCCGCTGCCCATGGCCGGGTCGAGGATTTTCAATGCGAGGAACGGTTCGAGCAAACGGCGTTTCTGCTTTTCAATTTCCCCCTTTGGATCGGCGATGTGCTTGGCCGCGTCTTCTTCGGTTGATCTTTTCCATTCGCGCCGTTTGCGTTCCAGCGACTTGATTTCCTTGTCCACCTTGGGGCGCAGGTTATCTACCTTCTTCGCTGCTGCGTCAGCCAGCAAGCCAACCGTGTTGTCCACAATGTAATCGACGACCTACCTTTCACTATGAATACACCCTTAACGGGGTTCCTATCTTCTCGGTACGGATTCAGATTCGGAGGAGATTGTAGCATGGTTGGCATGGTGAGCAAAGGGAAATTTGTCCGGTAAGACCTGACCCCGACCCGTCGGGCTTGCCGAACGACCCTGAGGTTGCACCAATCCCCCCACCACAATGAACGCTGTCGAATTAAGGAGGCGTGACAGATACAGTGCCCGAAGTGCGGTTACGTGATGGACGCGTTTGAGAAGGAATGCCCGAGGTGCAAGAAGATGGAAGGCATTGATCTTCCTGTCATGATTTGACTCCTTCGTCCAAGAGCTCAGGGGTTTCTCCCGAGTTGCTTGAGCGGCCTTTAGCGCAGCAAGGAATGGCGACAGTCGTTCCTACCATCCGTGAATCAAGCGATGAACAAACTTGCAGGATTGCCGGTGGGATCCATAGCGGCCCGAGCGAAGGGAGAGGATAGAGCACCGACCTTTCTGGGTGGTGGCAGTGACGACAAGAGAACTGATTGCGTTTACTCTAAACCTGCTCAAGCACAATTGACACCCCATTCTTGCTGCGCCTATAATGATCGACGTTTGTCGTCGCGGGACGAGTTACTCATAATGTCCGGCGCGAAATTGAGACCGTGGAGGAAACGAGACGGATGTATAAAATCGCAGTGATTCCTGGGGACGGTACCGGCCCCGAGGTGATTCGGGAGGCGCTCAAGGTTGCCGACACCGCGACGCGGTTTGCGGGTATCCAGTGTGAATATGAGGAGTTCGATTTCGGCGGAGATCGGTTCCTGAGAACAGGTGAAGCGCTACCGGATACTGCCGCGAACGAACTAAGCCAGTTCGACGCCATTCTGCTCGGCGCCGTCGGTCACCCGGACGTTGCGCCGGGGATTCTTGAGAAGGGGATCCTGTTGAGGCTCCGGTTTGAGCTGGACCAGTATATCAACCTCCGCCCTGTGAAACTTTACCCAAACGTAGATTGCCCGCTGAAAGACAAGGGACCCGAGCACATCGACTTCGTTGTCATCCGAGAAAACACGGAGGGTCTCTATGGAGGCATGGGCGGATTCCAATACAAGGGCACTCCCCAGGAAGTCTCCACCCAAGTGCACCTCACCACCCGCTTTGGCGCAGAAAGGGCGATTCGTTTTGCCTTCGACGTTGCCCGCAAGCGGGACAGGATGAAGCAATTGCACCTCGTCGGCAAAACCAATGTTCTGACCTTCGTGCATGACACCTGGTGGAGGGCGTTTAACGAGGTCGGCGAGGCAGACTACCCGGACATCCGGCGAGAGTACGCACACGTAGACGCAACGTGCATGTGGTTTGTCAAGAATCCGGAGTGGTTCGATGTTATCGTTGTGGAGAACATGTTCGGTGACATCATCACCGACCTCGGGGCGATGATTCAGGGCGGCATGGGTATCGCTGCGGGGGGGAACATCAATCCTGCCGGCGTCTCCATGTTCGAGCCTATCGGGGGTTCTGCCCCGAAGTACACCGCACAGAATGTCATCAATCCTCTCGCCTGTATCTGCGCCGTGCAAATGATGTTCGAGCAGCTTGGTGAAGAGGAGGCCGCGGCATCGATCGAGAAAGCCGTTGTCTCGGCCCTGGAAAGCGGCAAGATCAAGTCGATGAGCGCCGGCAGGATGGGCATGAGCACCACCGAGATCGGCGACTTTGTCGCGAGCTTGGTTGCGTAACGGACGGGATACGTTCGTGGTCGCCGAACAACATCAGCGGGGACATTCAGCCACTGCCGATGAGGCCTGCCCGAAACCGCGGTTCATCGCTGACGCCATGCTGGGGAAGCTGGCCCGGTGGCTGCGGATGTTGGGTGTCGATACCGTCTACGAGCCATCTCTGAATGACACGGAGTTGTTGGAACGCTCCATAGAAGAAGATCGCGTATTGCTGACTCGCGATTTTCGCCTCACCCAGAGGAAACTCGCAAGGAACTGCTCCCTGATCGAGAGCGACTGCTGGAAGGAGCAGTTGCGGCAGGTCGTCTGTGAATTCCATCTCACGACGGATCCCGCTGAGAACGGGAAGCGCTTCTCCCGGTGCGTGGGTTGCAACGGACGGCTCGAACCCGTGGATCGAGAGGCGGTGCGATTTCGGGTTCCCGTTCACATTCACGAGGAGCATGAGCGCTTCCTGCGCTGCCTCCACTGCAAGCACATCTACTGGCAGGGAAGTCACCACGCGGCCGTTGAGAGGGTACTGGATGAACTGATGGACGTGCGGAGACCGTAATTCACAAGGCTGACAGGAGACACACATGTACGCTATGCGATCGATCTTCATTGCAGGCATGGCAATGCTCTGGACTTCGCTCTGCCATGCGCAGACAACCCCGCCAGACAAAGAGCGAAAGCTCTCCGCGCCGTCCACCGAGCCGATCACCCTACGCCTAAAGTTAGGCACACCCCTGACAGCGTTGCTAACGCTGTTGCAGACACGCACCGGAGCAATCATCCGGCTCGATGAGGGAGCAAAGACATATGCCGCATCTTATGTAATGCCTCCACATCTTATTGGTGAGAAGCAATTCCGCACCGTCTCCGAGGCGCTCCACTTCCTGTTTGGCTCCGGATGGGAAGGCAGCAGACTGCCTGAGCAGGAAAGAACTCCTGAGAAGCAAAACTACCGGCTCGCGCGCGCGCCGTTCGTCGAACAGAAAGGGCCGCGTCACTGGGTGTGCAACAATCGGGCCTTTGATTGGGGGCTGGAAAAGGGAACCAACAAGGGGAAGGTCGTGGACGTGGCGCTGATCCGACGAAGGTGTGGCGATGACGGTGACATCGTTGCAACCAGCCCGGTCAGCATGGGGAGAATCGAGAGCGACTTCACACTCAGGACAGTGCTGGACCGCTTGAAGCTCAAGACAGGAATCATGGTCAATGTGATCGGATCCGAACTCGTCGTCGGCACGGATTCAAAGACGGACGCATCAGCTCTCATGCGAGTGGCCTCCATCCCTGCGGCTCTGCAGGATGAGTTGATGCGCCCAATCACGCCAGGGCGATTGCTGACGATACTCGCAGTGGGGTTGAATGAACACACAAAAAGGGAAGGAGGAGACTGGAAGTGGAGTTCCACGTCCGTCCCCTCCTCTGAAGAGAAACCAGCGCCGCTTGTTATCCATACATTGAGGGACTACGCTCACTCTCATCGTTGACGTCAGTCATCCAGCTTGTTCACGTTTGTCTGGGCCCGCTTGATTCGATCATCAGTTTCCGGGTGGCTGCTCAACCAGACCATGTAGCTCGGCGTGTCCTCGCTGGCTTTGTCCAGCATTTTTAGCATGTCGACCATCCCCTGAGGGTTGTACTTCCCAGACTTGTCCATCAGCTTGATTCCCCCGTCATCGGCCCGATACTCGTCCTTCCGGGAGTACTTTTGGGACTGAGAGTAGTTGAGGATTCCGGCCACCGTCTGCACCGCGTCACTTGCACCTGTTGCGCCCAGAATGACAGCCAGCCCAACACTCCGCTTCATGTCGCTCTCATACTGCTTCGCCCAGTGCTGTCCTGTCACATGGGTAATCTCGTGCCCAATGACTCCAGCAAGCATGTCACGTCCCTTCAACAGATTGTGGTCGGCCTCCACTTTCAGGGACTGGAGGAGCCCCGTGTAAACATAGATGTAGCCACCGGGCAGAGCGAAGGCATTGATCTGGTCGTCTTTGATGATCTTGAAGGTGAAGTCCCACTTGTCATACTCCCCCGTTGCACGCGCCAAGTCTTCACCGATGCCCCTGACAATCTGATCGATGGGTTTCCCTTTGATGAGCGGGGCTTTGACATCCTCCCCGACGATGGTGGACTTCTTGTCGATTTCCCTTGCGGCGTCGGCCCCGAGTTCCTTTTGTTTCTTCACGCTGACATCAAACAGCCCAGCCCAGGACGGAACACTGAGCAGGAACGCGAAAAGAAACACCCAGCTTCCAGCAGAACGCTTTGACATTGGTCTCACTCCTTTCGGATTTTGTGCTATAGTTGACGGTAACTCCGTGAGTTGGTTCCGTAAACACGGACACAAGATACCGCATTGCGGGGAAAAACTCTGCCAAATCTGAAAAGACACGCCAAGAATGCTAAGCGGACAACTGCAATGGGGTAGCCCCACATACCTGACGACTCCAAAGGAGTGAACAGAATGCCTGACATTCGACAGCGTATCGAGGCGGACGAAAACTGGCTGGAGGGACTTGCTCGTAACATTCCCGGTTTCTCCGGTTACAAGGAACGCGACAATCGGCGAGCGGCAGACCAGATTCTCCGCAAGCAGCTCGCAAACGACCTCGGTGCCAGCTTGAAGCAGCTCGACCATATCAAGCTCCACTTCACCAATCAGGGGCAACTGGAGCAACTCGACGATCTGGACAGGTTCGCGCGCAAAATGTCAACACTGGTCGACTCGATTCGCTATGCGGATTACGGTATCACAGGGTTCTTCGACGCAATCAAGATCGACGAAGGCGACCTGGATCGGCTGTACGAACACGATTCTTCCGTCGCCGCGTCGCTTCGGGAATTGGGGCAGGCGATCGCGGGGCTGCAAACCGCCACGGGAGAGAACCTGCCAACATTACTCGACGACATCGAGACGCGGGCGGAGGAAATACGCGACCGATGGGCCCGCCGTGAGCAGATCGTGACCGGACTGAGTGAGGAGGGCGCACCATGAGAATTGAAGTCATCGAATGGACAGACCAAATCGGGGACGAAATGGTACACCGCTACCCGGCCGTGGGTTCCGCAGATATCAAGCTGGGAGCTCAGTTGGTCGTTCGAGAGAACCAGCAGGCAGTCTTTTTCCGTGACGGCAAGGCACTCGACACTTTCGGGCCGGGACGGCACACCTTGGAGACCCTCAATCTTCCACTCATCACTGCCCTCCTCACCGCACCGATCCTTCAGAAATCCCCGTTCCGCGCAGAGGTCTACTTTGTGAGTATGCGCGTCATCACCAGCCAGAAGTGGGGAACGCGGGAACCCGTCATGTTCCGGGACGACACTTTCAACATGGTGCGACTGCGCGCCTTCGGACAATACTCTCTGCAGGTAACCAACCCTCAACTCTTCGTCAACAAGGTTATCGGAACCGAGGGCAGGTACAGCGCGAGCGACATTGGAGATTTCCTGCGTGGTTTGATCGTCGCCAGGTTGACTGACGTTCTCGGCGAAAATATGAAGACGATCATCGATCTGCCGCGGCTGTACGATGAACTGGCAGCGGCCCTGAAGGCGCGGGTGGCCGACGACTTTGGACAGTACGGCATTGCTCTCGTCGATTTCCTCATCGAGGCCGTTACGCCCCCGGAGGAAGTCCAGAAGATGATCGATGAGCAGGCAGGGATGGCCGCGATCTCAGACGCCGGCAAGTATATGCAAATCAAAGCCGCGCAGGCCATGACGGCCGCGGCGGCCAACGAGAGCGCGGGTGGCAGCACTACCGCTGCCGGTGTCGGTCTCGGTCTGGGTATGACCATCCCCGGGATGCTTCAGCAGGCCATGCAGCAGCCGCAGCAGGCTCCCGGTCAGCAAGCGGTGGCGGCGCCTGCTGTCCCCGAAATAAAGTGCGCGGAGTGTGGGGCGGACGCGCCGTCCAACGCAAAATTCTGCCCGGGATGCGGGAAGCCGATGCCCCAGACAAAACACTGCACCGAGTGCGGAGCAGAACTGTCTGCGGGCGCCAAATTCTGTGCGGCGTGCGGAGCCAAAACGCAGTAGCGGCGGCCCGCGCTACTGCATGTAAACCTCGATCTCACCGATCTCCACCCAATTCGACGGCGACCTCGACTGTGGCAGAGAGTCGTCGGTAACATCGTTGTCCTCGGCGCAGGGGACAATCGCCACGCGTATGGAGTACACTCCCTGCACGACTCGCCACGGAGGACGTATGGGCAGTCGGTCCTCCACCACGCGATTGGGTTCCCAATTCCGCGCGCCTCCCCCCGCAGTGAAGGGATGGTACTGCGTCCATGCGAACTGATCCTGTGACAAAGCCGCCCGGTCGGCGGACGAAAGCCCTCCTCCCCCTTCCGCCGTTGACAGCCCCTTGAGCTCAAAGACGAACAGCGCCGCGACATTCTCTGCGGCGACGCGGGTCAACCGCCAGTATGTGTGGAGAGTGGACATCCCTTCCCGGCGCATGGAGACCGGGTTTGTTCGGGCCCCCAGCAATTCGATCGACGAGTCACCGTCCATCGGGAATGTGTTGAGTGGAGCGGGAGGCGGACTTGCGTAGCGAATAAGCGGAGTGCCGCTTCGCACGTAGCCAAACGTGCCCACGGGCTCGAAGTAATACCCCTTCGGCAGTTCCGTCGGTGGAAACATCGGACAAACCACCCGACGCGGGCACTGTCGCATCACGCGCCCAACGTCGCCCGTGTGCTCGATGATTGCATCCGCGCGAACTCCTTCCACCCAGCGGTAGTAGAGCAGCGTGAACCAGATCTGATCAAACCCGGACACGATTACTGCATCGTTGGGCGCTTCCTTGAGGACCTGTCGCACATCCTGAACTGCGTGGCAGTTGCCCCGCATGTTCACATCAGGAAAAGTCAGACCGACTTGCGAAACCCACAGGACTCCCGCAACGAGGGCGACCGCCGTCGCGCCAAAGCCCCGCCATGAAGCAAAACTGCGTTCCAGGCGACTCTGGAGACTCGCACATGCGAACCCGACAAACACCCCGTACACGAGAAAGGATGGGAGCAACTGGAAGTAGGCGCCCGGTTGGTCAAAGGTGAGAAAGAGCCCGCTGTTACTCAGGAGGATCAGCAGGCAGAGCACGAACAGTCTGGGCTGCTTAAGCGCCACAGACGGAACCCCAGCCAGAAGAAACAACACAAGAACCCGGAAGTGCGTGAAGACGAAGTAGGAGTATGCGACGCAACGGCTCGGCAGTTGAGCCATCGATGAACCCAGTAGAAGCGTGTCGAACTGTCGCGCGGTAACGTGGGCGATGAAGCTGTCCCACGTTTGAGGGTTTCCCCAGTTGATGGGGGGATTGGTTGTCGCGCGGAGTGGGAGATAGCACAGCACAAGCGCCCCGACGCAACCACAGATGAACGCCACCGCGACGGTGCGCAGGATTGGCTCGCCTCTCCTGTTCATAAGGAACCAAACAGTAAATGCTGGCGCAGTGAGCAGCGTCATACCGTGGGCACCCAGGCTCAGTCCAAGAACGAACCCGATAACATACAGGTAGCGGACATCTCGACGCTCGTTCCACAAAACAGCCGCCAGCACGAGAAGAGCGATGCAAAAAACATTGAGGGTATAGACCTCCGCGATCACGGCTTGAGACCAGACACCGTAACCTCCCGCGAACGCGAGAGAGCCTATGGCAGCGGGAAGCAGTCTACCCGACGTGACCAGCAATACCCAGTAGAGAACCCCTGCGGTCAGCGCCGCAAACGAGGCTGACATGAGGTTCATGCGGTAGGCGACATCCCCCACCGGCAGCGCTGTAAAGAGCTTCCCGACCATCAGGTACAGCGGGTAGCCGGTGGGGTGCGCCACGCCGAGAGTATACGCGCAGGTAGTCAACTCACCACAGTCGCCGCCATAACTGACTGTGGGCGCCAGTGTGTACAGGTAGAGAGCAAAGGACACGCCTGCCACAGCGAGGCAACCTGCGAAGCGGCGGTGTTGTCGAAGAAGCATGGCGGGAAGAATGTAGCGCAGTATTGGCGCGCTCGTCAAGGGCCGATCACCGGGTCGCAAAACTCAACCGGTAGCAGCCCGGTTACCCAATCGGTTGAAGTATAGAAGGAGCAACATTTCGCACGAGACAAGTAACGAAAAAACCCCGCCTTCTTTGCGAGGGCGGGGAAATCTGGTGTGATGAAAAGCTGGAAGTGGTTGGGCTACGTGGTGGAGACTAAATGGCCATTAATCGAAACAAACACGTTGCGCACCTTGGTCCCGAGCAACGTGAGGATGGCGATCACCACAAGGGCGATCAGTGCAACCAGCAGGCCATATTCCACCAGAGTCTGTCCTTCATCTTCTCGAACGAACCGTTTGATCATGCGATTTACCTCCTCTCGTGGGTTTTCCCTCCGCAACAGGCGAGGGATTTGTTCACAGATTCTAACACAAAATGCAGAATCTGCAACCATAGCTTTTTTTTCGCGCAAACGCGTGGCGCCTCGGCGAGAAATTGCCATGCACTGTTCCGGGGGGAGGAGACTATGCTGGCTCCCGTGAGACTTCCTCCCATGGGAAATTGGGCGACACCCCGAATACCGGCGCCAGCTCACGGAACATGGCGAGGTGCCCCAGAGCATTGGGGTGAACGATATCAGCCATCCGCAACCACAGGTGCTGCGGGTGCGCGGCCTGGTGCTTGAAGGGGATCCCGTGGTTCTGCCACGCGGCGTAGTGCATCGTTTTGGAAGTTCCCCCACAAAAGGACGCCGGATCGCTTCAGCGTCCGGTAGCTCACACAGGCAGCTACACGATGGAGGCTACCCTCTTTTTCTCCCCTTTCAACCCGTGTTCGTGCCGAACACGGGTTGAAAGGG
>MNXM01000198.1 GCA_001872605.1 Armatimonadetes bacterium CG2_30_59_28
ATACGCGCCTTGCAGCGGATTCGCCGTCGGAAAGGTGGACTCAGTCCAGCCTGTGACGTAGGCGTTGCCGGAACCGTCCACCGCAATCCTGTGGCCCCAATCGTAATTGCTGCCGCCGAGGTAGGTGGAGTAGACGAGGGCGCTGCCAGAGGCATTCAGCTTCGCCACGAAAACATCCTCGGAGCCGCCAAAATTCGCTTGCAGCGGATTCGCCGTCGGGAAGTTGGTGGAATTAGTGGAGCCAGTCACGTAGGCGTTGCCGGAACCGTCCACCGCAATGCCGTAGCCGCACTCCAAGTTGCTGCCGCCGAGGTAGGTGGAGTAGGAGAGGACGGGGTCGATGATGAGGGGGAAGGATTCGTCGTAGTCGGCGACGACGAAGCGCACACCCTCACCCCGGCCCTCTCCCTGAGGGAGAGGGAGCAGGGCGTAGCGGGCGGGGATTTCCTTGCGGCCTGCGGGGGTGTCCTGATAGGCGACGGGCTTGTGGAATTCGACGTCGCCGGCATCGGTGTGAATCACCAGGTCGCCGGAGGAGTTGATCTGCGGGGCTTGTAGTGAGGAATTCATTCCTTCCTTCCCAAGCGCGGGTTGAGAAGGATTGAAATCCTTACTACAAGCGTTGAGGGAGAAAGCAATCTGTTTCGGGTCGGCGCCGGGGGCGACGATGAAGTCGTGCTCCAATTTCCCGCCCTGGTTGCCGTAGTAAACGAGGTCAACGCCGGGATACACGGATGCATACTCGACCTTCTCGCAGGTGGACACATTGGTGCGCCACTTCTTCGGGTCGTTGCCGAGGAAATAGTTAACCTTGCCGGGAAGTTCCTCGCCGCCGGTGACCGTGGGGGTGGGATTGGCGTTGACCAGTTTCATCCGCACGACGGACGGCGGTTGTAGGGGAATGTTTCCGTCCTTCCCGCCTTTCGTTTTCCGGTTGTAGGGGAATGTCTCCGTCCTTCCCGCCTTTCGTTTTCCGGTTAGTTGGGATGACGAAATTGAGCGGGGACCCCCGAGGGATCGGGGACTCCGCGCTACACCTTTCTTCGGTGAGTTGAGACACAACACCGCCTCAGCTTTGTCGGTGAGGAACATCGTGTACCCGCGACCGCGGGAGGTGAACTTCACGCGCTTGTCGGTCTGACCTTTGTTGGCTTCGAATTGCAGGGGGAGCTTGCCGTACTGTGCAGAGACACGCGATCTTGTCGCCGCGTCCGCGGCAACAGGAGTAGACTTCTGAACCAACGGGGACGGAAACAGAGAGAACGCAGCGTCCCTACTGGCTGCACCAGGATGGACGTTGGCGGCGAACTCTGCGAGTTCGGGGCCAACCGCGCTGGTCGAAGACCCCGAGACGGTCGGGGCAGTTGCGCGGCTTGGCTGCGAGTCACTTACGGGTCGAGATGCCGACTGCCTGCACCGGTGAAGGCTGAAGCCAACGACCACCAACCCCACAGCAGCAATAGCAGACAATCCAAAGAACCGACGACGAACAAGTTGCATGACACAAACCTCCTGTTGAGTTAACTACTCAGTCTGCGTGAACGGCGCGACTGGTGAGTTTTGCGTCGCATTATAACGCAAAAGTTTGCGCGACACAATATCTTCGTAACCGTTCATTGAACGGCTTAGTGTAGCAGAACCGTGCGGAGGGGGCAAGGCGATATGTGGGGCGGATTTTTTTGGGGATCGATGGGGATTTGGAAAGTGGGAGTGAGGAGGTTATAGTAGGGTTCGGTAATCAGAGCAATCATCGCAGTTTTCGTTGAGGCAACATGGCAGATCGAGTCACAGATATTTCTTCTCCGACTGGAAGCCGAGAGCCTTCGGCTGAGGGGGGAGGTTCCATCGAGTCGCCTGCGGGTCTTGCAATTTCGGTGGAGGATTGGGTGCGGACGCCGCGGTCGGTTCAGGTCGTGGTGGTCATGCTGTGGCAGCGGGTGCAAGCTTTAGAAGCGGAAGTTCAATCCCTGCGAGCGGAAGCGGCCGAGCTGCGGGAGCGGTTGGGACAGACTTCGCGAAACTCTTCCAAACCTCCACTTCCGATCCTCCGAGTGCGCCTTCTCGTCCGCGGAAGCCTGGGTCGGGACGTTCGCGTGGGGGGCAGTAACCGTTCAGTTGGGACATGAGTCCCAAAACGCCGGGGGACTCTGCGGTTTGGCATGTCGGACTCATGTCTCGGGAAAGGTTCTCGCCGGGGATACATATCCCCTGCGAACGGGGCGTGTCCTTTCAGCGTGTGACCATTCTATCCAACCCTGTGTGCATGGAAGCGAGAGAGTATACTATCTGGCAACTGCTCAGCCGGAGGACGGGCAGGGCGCAGATGAACGCTGATTTTGCGGATGCTTGTTTGTGCACTTGACTCCGAATCCCCCCGAATTTATTTCGGGGGAAGTTTGGGTTTGCGCTACCAGCGCGAGGCGACAAGAAGAATCCCCCCGGATTTCCCGTCACGCCGGGATGCTCGACGAGTCGGCACATTCCGGCGTGACGGGAAGTCCGGGGGAATTGGAGGTTTTCTCGGCGTGTCGCAGTAGTGCGAACCGAATAATCCACCGAAGTGAGTTCGGTGGGATTTCAGAGGGCCTTTTTCGGAGCTAAGTGCATAGGCAATTTGCGAAAAATCGCGGATGCACCCTGACGATCAACGCGCCCGCAGCGGCTGCGCCCGCAGCGGGCGACGTTCATCCGCGCGATCCGCGGCATCCGTATCCGGTGTCATCGGCTTGGCTGAGCAGTTGCACTATCTGAACGGTTACAGCCTGGGAGAACGGACTCCGCGTGATCTCCGACACCTCCGACCACAACCAGTGGACCGTTTGCGTTGCCCTGCCCTTTGCGAAGTTGGTTCCCGGTGGTCTGAAGTCGGGAGCGAAGCTCTACTGCAATTTCTACCGTGGCGCCCCCAGTGGGTTGGACCGTCTCGCCTGGGTTCCGACGTTCTCGCCGGGGTTCCACGATGTGAGTCGCCTTGCGGAGGTGGTGATTGAGTGACCAACCCAGATACGCGACAACGCCTCATCCGAAGGGTCCGGATGGGGCGTTGAAGGGGAGGTTGGCTATTGGTTGCTGCCTATAACTCTTCTGCGTGGGAAGAAAGGTAGCGGGCAACGCCGTCGGCGTCTGCCTTCATGCCGTCCTGTCCCTTCTGCCAACCGGCGGGGCAGACTTCGCCATGTTCCTCCGTGAACTGCAGAGCGTCCACCAACCGAAGCATTTCGTCCACGTTGCGGCCCAACGGGAGGTTGTTGACCACCTGATGCTGGACGATGCCGTCCTTGTCGATGAGAAAGGACGCCCGAAGCGCAACGCCGTTCGGATGTTCCACGCCGTAGGCTTGCGTGATGCTGTGGTTGACGTCCGCGACCATCGGGAATTGCACGTCGCCAATTCCGCCCTTGTTGACGGGTGTGCCTTTCCAGGCGAAGTGCGTGAACTGCGAGTCGATGGAAACACCGACTACTTCTACACCGCGCTCCTTGAATGCTTCAAGGCGTTTGTCGTGGGCGATGATTTCCGTCGGGCAAACGAAAGTGAAGTCCAGCGGCCAGAAAAACAACACTACGTGCTTGCCCCGCAAGTCGGACAGCTTGAAGTCCCCTTTGATCGTGCCATCGGGCATCACCGCCGCCGCCGTGAAATCGGGCGCCTCCTGTGTGACCAGAACACTCATGCGTAACTCCTTTCCGTACCATCAGAAATGTTGTGCTTGGCGTGTCGGCGACTCGGCTCCCGGCATTTGCGGAACGGGCAAATGCAAGGGGTCTCGTCCCCGCACTCTAATAGATTGACACGCCCTGCCCCGTCCTGTAAACTACCACAGCATTCCGCACGAAAGACTGCCGCGCTGGGATGAGGCGCAGGCAGTCGGGCTATCCCCGATGCGTGGGGAGACTAATTCGCTAATACGCCAATACGCCAATTCGCCAATTCGCTGGTGACGTCCATGAAGAACAGCACAGAATCGGTGCGCTTCGGGCTGGACATTGGCTCCGGATACCTGAAGGCAGTATTGCTCGACCCAGACGGCGCCATTGTTGAGCTTGCTGATGTCGAGCTGAAGGCGCGCCCAATGGAGCGCGTGCGAGATCTCTTCGGAGAGGTGCGGGAGAAGACAGGCTCTGGTCAGGCGCTGCTGGGAGTCACCGGGTCCGGCGCGGCGGCGGTGGAGAGCGTTCTTCACATTTCCTCCATTGATGATATTTCCTCCCTGATGGCCGGTATCAATCGCTTCTGTCCCGATGTGCGAACGGTTATTGAGATGGGCAAGCAGTCGCAGAAGCTGTTGCTGTTGTCGCACAATGGCGACTCATCCCAGCCTCTTCTGGATGACGTGAGCATGGCCAGCAAGTGCGCCGCGGGCAGCGGGTCATTTATTGACCACGTGGTGCGTCGCCTCAACTTTTCTTCGCTCGAGGAATTTGCCCGTGTTTCGTTCGAAACAGAGAATCCGGCGTATCTGTCTGGTCGGTGCGGCGTCTTTACAGAATCGGATATCGTCCATCTCTACCAGAAGGGAACGTCACGTGAACGGATTGCGGCGGGTGTCCACCGCGCGCTGTGCCGCAACTTCCGGTCGTGTATTGCCCGCGGACGGGAAATCCGTCCTCCCGTAGCATTTGTTGGAGGAGTTGCCACGAACGTGGCCATCACCAAGTACCTCGCTCAGGAGTTTGGGCTGGCGGATGACGAATTGGTAATCCCTGAGCGCCCTATTCTGATGGGCGCCATCGGCGCGGCGCTGCGGGCATCCTCGTCCATCGACCTCGACACGGCTGAACGCTTGCTGACCGAAAAAATCTCTGAACCTTTGGTGTACGCCCAGGCGTTTCCGCTGAGTCTCGACCTGTCAGTAATATTGTCTGAAAATGGCGACCGTCGTGGCAATGATGGGCGCCCGGCGGTAACTCGCATCAAGACCGCCGCGCTGGGAGTGGATATCGGGTCCGTCAGCACGAAGGCAGCGCTGGTGACGGTCGAAGGAGACGAGGTTCGGCTGCTCACTTCCCACTACCGCCGGACGGATGGGGACCCGCTGGCCGCGGTGCGGGACACGCTTGGGAAAATTCAGGCGCAGGTGAAAGAGGACGGATTTGAGATTGACCGCATCGTGGCAGGGACGACGGGATCGGGCCGCTACCTGACGGCGGACTACATCGGGGCCGACGTGGTCCGTAACGAGATCACTGCCCAGGCCACCGGGGCGGTCGCTTTCGTGCCCGATGTGGAAACCGTGTTTGAGATTGGCGGGCAGGACTCAAAATACATCGCTCTTGCCGAAGGCGTGATTGTCGATTTCGAGATGAACCGCGCATGTGCGGCGGGATGCGGGGCGTTCCTCGAGAAGCAAGCCCACCGGCTGGGGGTTTCCATCGAAGACTTTGGTGATTACTCCCTCAAAGGAACGAGGCCACCTGACCTCGACTGGCAGTGCGCGGTGTTTTCGGAGTCCGCCATGTCCCATTATCAACAGAACAACGTTGCGTCCGAAGATCTTTGTGCCGGCGTCTGTCTCGCGGCCATCCACAACTATCTCCACAAGAACGTCGGGAGCCGTGAGATAGGTGAGCGCATCTGTTTTCAGGGAGCGGTGGCCTTCAACAAGGGAATGGTTGCCGCGTTGGAGAGCATCCTGAAGAAGAAGATCGTTGTCCCGCCGCATCCTCATCTCACCGGTGCGGTGGGCGCGGCAGTTCTCGCCTACCGCGAAGCGCCTGCGACAAGCCGGTTCCGTGGGTTTGGGCGGGTTGCTCGGGAAGACTATGAGATGTCCTCCTTTGAGTGCAAACACTGCGCCAACCATTGTGATGTGAACGTCTTTCAGCTTGGGGGTGGAGATCGTTACTTCTACAACGATCGCTGCGAGCGTTATAGCGGGGTTCACAAAGAGGAGAGTAATACCCAACTACCGGACTTATTCGCAGAACGAGAGACCCTCCTTACCGAATCCACCCGGCGCCGACCAACGCCGGGCGCCCCGATAATCGGAGTGCCCAGGATTTTCTTGCTCCATGATTATTTCCCGTATTTCAACGCTCTGCTGACAGAACTGGGGTATCGGGTCGTGGTTTCCCCCCCGACCAACAAGCAGATTATTCAGATGGGAGTTGATGCGGTCACTTCGGAGCCGTGCTTTCCTGTGAAGGTGGCACATGGTCACGTTGCCTGGTTGCTGGAGCAGGGGATTGAGACCCTCTTCCTGCCGAGCATTCTCGAAACGGAACAGCCTAACCCCTCTCTGAAGCGAAGCCAGAGCTGCCCGTACGCGCAGGCAAGCCCGGACTTGTTGCGCTCCGCCTTGCGACTCAACGAGCGGGGAGTCGCCGTCATAGCTCCGCGATTGCGCTTGTCCCGTGGAGTGGAGCACTTCATCCGTGAGTTCCAGCCCCTGCTGCGACATGCCGGTCGTGGGACGGATGACCTCGAACGCGCCATGCGGGAGGCTGACAAGTCGCTGGAGCGTTTCCGTCACAGCGTTCAGCGCCGAGGTGCGGAGGTGCTGGAGTCTCTCTCCCCCGATTGTCAGGTCTTCGTGGTGATAGGCAGGCCATACACTCTGCACGATGCGGGCGTGAACATGAACTTGGGCAGGAAAATTCAGAACATGGGGAACCTCGCCTTGCCGATGGATTTTCTCCCGCTGGACGAAGAAGATATCTCCGACTCCTGGGGACATCTCTACTCGCGACAACTGCAACGGGAGATAGCCGCGGCGCGCCTGATTCGTCGCGATGCCCGCTTCCGTGGCGCTGTGCTCACCTACTTTGGCTGCGGTCCAGATTCCTTTGGCAACCAGTTTCTCAAAGACGAACTGTGCGAGCCTTATCTCAGCATCCAGATGGATGAGCACACGGCGGACGCAGGAGTTGTCACCCGCATTGAGGCCTTTGCCGATACGGCGGCACCCCGGCAAGCCCGCACGGGCACGCATGACCGTGCGGTACGCAGCAGCGACACACCAATACAGCAACTTGGCAACCGTACCGTCTGGATTCATCGGCTCTGTGGTGGAGCCGACATCCTGGCCGCTTCGTTGCGGGCGTTTGGTGTGAACGCGCGATTGCTTCCACGTTCCAGGGACGAGGGTCTCGCATTGGCGCGGCGAGTGATACCTGAAGACGTTTGCGTTCCCGCACTCGTTACAGGACAGGACATTCTGGATCGTGTGCATGCGACAACCTTTGCCCCGGACAAGGAAGCCTTCCTCTGTGGCAAGGGCGAAGGTCCCTGTCGTTTTGGGATGTATCACATGCTCCAACGGAGAATGCTGGATAAGATGGGGCTGGAGGACGTTCCCATCGTGACCCTCTCCGATCGGGACATTTGGGCGGAAGGAGGTCTGGGGTTCCCGTTCGTTATCGCATCCACGGATGGGGGCATCGCTCACGACATGCTGGAGAAGATGCTGCTGCGAACCCGTCCCCGGGAGCGGCACGCCGGTGACGCCGACCGTGTATTCCATGAATACCTTCAACGCGTGTGTGACCACATCGAGGGATCGCTGAGTCACTTCTTGTCGTCTTCGCGCGGGATCGGTGGATTTCTTGTTGGACATCATCTGAAAGGGCTTGAGCCCCTCCTTGCCGAGGCTGCCTCGGCATTTGCGGCCGTAACCGCAAAGGACCAAGACGAACGGCCTGTCATCGGTATCGTAGGAGAGTACTATGTGCGGCACCACGATGGCACCAATCGAGGACTCGTTCGACAAGTCGAAGCCCTCGGGGGGGAGGTGTGGCTCGCGCCGGTCACTGAATATCTCTCCTATCTGATGCACCTCAATATCTGGTTGGAGCGAGAGCACTGGAAGGAGAAGAGGACACTCGGCAAACTAAAGCGGCTCGCAATTCGTGAGGTGGTGGGACTGCTGCAGACGCGTGACGAGCGCCGCCTGTTTCATGCCGCCCGGGCGTGCGTGACGGCCTGTGATGAGATTTCGGGAGGCGAACTGCTGCGTCGCGGTTCCCGGTATCTGCACCCCAGTTTCGCCGGAGAAGCCATCTGCAGTCTCGGCAAATCGGATGACTTCGCGGCACGGGGTCTGGGGGGCATCATTAGCGCCACCCCCTTCAACTGCATGCCCGGGACAATCGTGGACTCGCTTTCTCGCGATGTGCGGACGCGCTGGGGAAACATTCCGTTCCTGCACTTGGCTTACGATGGATTCATCGACGATCCCAGGGAGGCCAAACTGCGCGCTTTCGTCGCGCAGGTGCGAGATCGCCACGCTGGGAATGGCCAGACGTAGGAAGTATGGGAAGTTCCTCTCGATGGATGGAGGCGTCCAGTTCCGTTCGGTCTTCCACCACTGCATTTTCCCGCCGGGTGCGCCGAACGCACGGAAGAAGGTCTACCACGCCAGCAGCACGCCCATCACTTTTGACCGATCTTCGAGAAGTTGTCCGTACATCGCGGGGGCGTCGGAGTAGGGGAGACGATGGCTGATCAACCGCCCAACATCCAATCGACCATCGGCAACCAGATCAAAGAACAACTCGGCATGCCGGTGGTTGGTCCAAGGGTTGTTCAGGGTCTCCGCCTGGGGGTGGGACGAGTTGTGTGCCCCGATAATTGTATAGCTCGGGGAATTGCACAGGTCGTGGAAGTCGAACAGACAGGGCCCCCGCGGACTGCTGAGAATAACGAACCGTCCCTGCTTCCGCAGAACACGCACCTGGTTCGGGATCGTGGAAGGGTCGCCGGTGATTTCAAAGGCAACGTCCGCCATGCGTCCATGAGTGGCGGATCGCGTGATCTCTCCGACATCCTCCGTGGACGCATTGACGGGAACAACGGAGGGGCGATCGGACAGGCGCAGGAGTCTCCAGTCGGCGAGATCGACCGCGACGATTGATCTCGCGCCGCACAGTCGGCAGAACTGAACAGCCAACTGCCCGAGAAGACCCAGACCGAAGACGGCGACCGTTTCTCCCCAGGTAACCTGGCCTCTCCGAATGCCGTTCATGACGATCTCAGCGATGGTAAAGAAAGCGGCATGGTCGTCAGCAATATTCACGTGGATGGGACGAGCTGTTACCGCCGGCAGCGTGGCATACCTCGCATGGATCCCGTAGGACGCTACCTTCGTGCCCAGCCATTTCCTGTCGACGTTCTGTCCGACGTCGACCACTTCGCCGATGTTGTCATAGCCCGGCAGAAAAGGGTACCTGGCAGAGTGGTGCCAGATGGAGTTCTCCGGATAGTCGCCGCTCAGGATCGTGAGTTCTGTCCCTGTGCTGATCAATGTCCTGCGGGTTTGGACGAGCAGAGCATCCGGCCCCGGCGCGGGGACGGGGCGCTCCTCGATGACCACTTTTCGGGGTTCGGGAAACACGATAGTTGGGTTGGATTCCATAAACGCTCCTCAGCGGGTAACTGCATGGGTTTCGGGTTTTGGCGCAGCCGCGCGTCCTACCCCAGCGGTGGCATTTCTGGCAACTGCGTCGTTGGCAGAGCGCGGGAGCGAATGAGCATCGCTTCGAGATAGCCGCGGGCTTTGTCCGGATTTTCCGTGCAGAAGAGCACTTTCTCGTGATCCAGCGAGTTGACGCGGTCATTCATCGCTCGCAGAGCGTCGATATTGTTTCTGATGGCCTGCTGCACTGACATTCGCTCCGGGTTGATGTCGATACCAAAGAATCCCTGGTAGCCGTGCATCTTGAGCACATAGAGCGCGGCCTCTGCCTGCTCCGGTGAGATGACGCCGACATTGAGGTCCTGGTCGTAGTTCCCGAACGGCTGGCTGTTCCAGTGGGTGTGGGCGAGACGCCCCTCCCGCAGGATCCGGGCGAACGTGTAGGCGAGGTCCTCGAATCCCATCAGCACATGACCCACTTCAGGGTTCAGACAAACAAGGTTATGTCCTTCCCCGAGCAAGAACCGGTTTCTGTCGTTCTGCAGCCGGTCCTCCACATCATGCGCCATCAGGATGCCGTCGGCGGTGTTATGGTAGATGTTGACGCCGCGTGGTTCGTAAGGCTTTGGCTCGACAGCAACACGAACGCCCGGCACCGCGTCCATCGCCTCTGCCAGTCCTTCCTCAAAGCGATCCCACATGGCAGTGAAGTTCAGCCCGAGTGGATTCTCGTACCCGTCGATCCCCGGCCATACCACGGCAAAATCCGTGCCTAATTCCACGTTAAGCTCCAGGGATCGCTTTGTGCGGTCGATCGCCATCTTCCGTGCGTTCGCGATAGGGGACGAGAGAGAGCCAAACTCAAACTCTGGAGCATAGAACAAGTTGGGGATGACAGTGAGAAGACGGATGCCCGTGTCTCTCACAAAAGCCTTCCAGATGTCGATATTGTCATCGCTGATTTCATTGGGATAGTGGGCCTCCATTGCAGAAAGTCCATAGTCCTTCAACTCCGTAGCGATATTCAATCGCTCTTCGATGCTTGCTTCCGGGACGTAACGGTCGTGGAACCTCCCGCCGCCCGGGCGGAAATACCAGATGCCTGCAGAGAATTTGAGGTCCACCTCGAAAGCATGCATGTGGGCAAGGAGTTCCTCCGGTGTGTGTCGACTTGCTTGGTTGCGATGATCGATCAGAGGCATGGGGGTTATCCTTTCAACAACTCTTGATGGTCGAGGGAAAACGGTCATTTGTCAGGGGCGATGTGCGTCGCCCTTGAGACGACTGCCGTTCGCGATGGCTCACGGACCATCGACCATTTCCCTTCACATTTGGCGCATTGTAGCACAACCTGTTAGTCAAGGCCAATTGTGCTATAATCGCTGCATCCTGATTAAGGTGAAATCGAGGGATTACATGCCGGACAATACAGAAGACACGTGTGTGCGACGGCTCGCCACGGGGTGGGAGTGCGGTCAACCCGGATCCACTGCCCGCGTGATTTGCGATACGGTGACGAAGCTGGTCAGTTCGTTTTCCTTTTCTGACGAGGATACACCGCAGGCGACCGGTGGGTCGCTGCCCAACAAGGATCGGGTCGTTGAGGCGCTGTTACTGCTTGGTGAGGCCATCTTCCCAGGGCGGATGTCATCGGAAATCATTGGTCCGGGGCAGTTGGAATCTTACGTGGAGGAGCACATCAGCCGGGTGCACCGCCTCCTTTCCACGGACATTGCCCGGGCTATCCCTCTTCGCTGGACCGGCCGGTACGCCGTAGTTAGCGGCGTAGAACGAACGGTAGACAATATTCAGGCGGAAGCCGATCAGATTTCCATCGAGCTGATTCGTCGACTTCCCGTCATTCGCCAAATGCTGATGAAGGACGTGGAAGCTTCCTACAACGGAGACCCCGCGGCGCTTTCCTTCGCGGAAGTGCTGGTGGCGTATCCGGGAGTTGCGGCGATCACGTCTCATCGGATTGCCCATGAGCTGTACCGACTGGATGTCCCCGTTGTTCCCCGTCTGATGAGTGAACATACCCACTCCAAAACCGGTATCGACATCCATCCCGGAGCGAAGATTGGCGAGAGCTTCTTCATTGACCACGGCACCGGCGTCGTCATTGGCGAGACGACAGAGATCGGTAACCGCGTGAAACTCTACCAGGGAGTCACCCTCGGCGCCAAGAGCTTCCCCCTGGACGAGCACGGTAACCCGGTCAAGAACGTGAAACGACACCCAACCATCGAGGACGATGTCGTGATTTACTCGGGCGCCACAATTCTCGGAGGAGATACGGTTATTGGAACAGGGTCAGTGGTTGGCGGCAATGTCTTCCTGCTGAAATCGGTACCTCCCGGAAGCACGGTGTTGCAGCGGAACGTTGGGTTGGAGATCCGGAAAGGAAGAAACATCTCCGAGAAAGTGGGTGAAAACAGTGTTTAGTCCTTGTTGAATCGGGGTAAGTATCTCTCCAACTTGGCACGCAGGAGGAGGCGGTCGGAATGTATAGGCAGAGAGGTTTCACACTCATCGAGCTATTGGTGGTGATCGCGATCATCGCGATCCTGGCAGCGATTCTGTTCCCCGTTTTCGCACGGGCGAGGGAGAAAGCCAGGACGGCGAGCTGTCAGAGCAACCTGAAGCAACTGATGATGGCTTGGGATCATGTACGCGCAAGACTATGATGAAAAGCAGCCTGCGTGGCAGATTGGTGGGGGTGGCACGACCTTCTACGGCAACAGGATGTGGTGGTCTGAGTTGTATCCTTATGTGAAGAACCCCCAATTGTTCGCTTGTCCGACAAAAAATGCCACAAACCTGTGGTGGCCTGGCTACATCGCGAACCCCGCCTGTTACGTTCAGATGGACGACACGGCCTGTACGGGTCTCGTCTATCCTAACCTGGTCTTCGATTATTGCGTCAACGTGTACAACAGCGGCACTGCCTTGGCGGACGTTGCCAGCCCAGCGAATAAAGTGGTTCTCGCCGATAACAACGCGAACCCGTATTTTGCGGTGCCCAAAGTCGGGGTGAACTGGCATTGGTACACCGCCTTCTGGGGGCTGAACCTCACCACGAATCCCGGGAGCAATACCTACGTCGGTAACCACATGGGTGACATGACGGCCCCCGGTTTTCCTCAGGGGGTTCACACCGGCGGCTGCAACCTGGGATACCTGGACGGTCACGTCAAGTGGCAATCGGGCAGCGCCATCAACGGCGACGCGGCAGTCAATTGGACCAGCGGGTAGAGAGCTTATTGCCGGCGCTGCAGATTGCTCCCGATGGATCACTTCCTCCGCGATCGTCGACGGGGGCTCTCTCCGCGCGATCCCCCGGTTTTCAGTTTCCCGTCAGCCACGTCCGCCATGAAACCGAAAGGAGCGACTGCGGCCCCCGCTTAACTACGCCGCGCTCAATTCGCCCAGAGGGGAAGAGGCGCGCCCACCCCCACTCATATCCCGCGGGTCGGCGGCGGCACCGCGTGACAGACCTCGCGTATGGATGTGTGCCTGTCATCATCGAGTTCACTTAAGGAAAGCGGAACATGAATCAAAAATCATATCGCGCCGCCATTATCGGCTGCGGCAGGAAAGGCTCCACCATTGACATGGAGAAACGGTGGTTGGTGAACTACGACGTATTGCCGTGCTCCCATGCATCGGCGTACTGCGCCCATCCCCGCATCGGTCTCGTTGCCGGAGTCTGCCGTACCGCACAGTCGGCTGACAGCTTCCGCCAGCGCTGGGGAGTGGAGAACGCCTACACGAACTACCAGCAAATGTTGGAGGTGGAGAAGCCCGACATTGTGAGTGTCACCACTCACGCGCCCCTCCACGCGGAGATAACCATCGCCGCAGCGGAAGCGGGAGTAAAGGGCATCATCGTTGAGAAGGCGATGGCTACATCCATCGATGAGGCTGAACGGATGATCGATGCCTGTCGATCAAACGGCGCCGAACTTCTTGTCAATCATCCCCGCCGTTTCCATGCGAGCTTTGATCGCGCCAAGACGCTGTTGGAACAGGGGAGCATCGGGGCGGTGCAAATGGCTGTCGTCACGGGGTACGGCAAATTGATGCACAACGGGTCTCACGTGTTTGATTTGCTTCGTAATTTCTTCGGAGAGGTCGACTGGGTGTGCGGCGAACTCGTCCCATACGGGTCGTGCGATGAGACGGACGACCCGGACGACCCCGACGGCCGCGGAACGGTCAAAATGAAGAACGGCGTCACTGCGTTCATCGACTTCGCCAGTGGGCAGCCGTTTGAGTTCATCTTCATTGGCGCTGAGGGACGCCTCGTCATCGACCAGTTCCGCGACGGCGTGGCTCTCATCAATCATGAGCCTGAGAATCCCGCGGAGATCAGGCCCTGGTTCCGATACAAGCCCAAGCGTGAGGTGACGCGTCACTTCTTCAACGAGCAGCCGGTGAAACCTCCCATGTTGCGGGCTGTTGAAGAAATCGTTCAGGCGGTAGACGAAGGCCGTGAACCACTCTCCAACGGAGAAGATGGACTTCGCTGCATCGAGGTGGGGATTGCGCTGCACCTCTCCGCAGCGCGCGACTCATCCTCGGTTCAACTTCCCGTGGACGAGGTCTATTTTGACGTGGTGTCGCGGTAAACCTTGATCCACCCTCCGGAGGAGGAGAGGAAGTTGCGGCGCCTTGTGAATGCTGAGGAGGAGTGAGGTAGGTTGAGTGAGTAAACTCACCAACGAGGTGCAGGAATGGCATTACAGGGTCTTTTGCCTTACGAGGACGAATCGGAGAAGCATGAGACGGGTCTGACAGCGATGGCGGGGTTGCCGACGTATCTTGATTTGGCCTTCGTGGCAGGTTTGCGGGAGTCGGTGAAGCGGCATGTAAAAGTGCGTGCTGA
>MNXM01000292.1 GCA_001872605.1 Armatimonadetes bacterium CG2_30_59_28
TCGATCAAATCAACAAGAAGCACCTGACCCGCTATCATCTTCGCAAGCTCGAAAGCTTGGGATACAAAGTCGAACTGGAAGAACTCCCCTTGGCGGCCTGATTTTCGTACCCCAAGGGGCTATTTTCGGAGGAGGAACGACGAAGGATCTCCTTTGCGGCAGAGATTCTTCACACCGTTCAGAATGACAGAGGGCGGACAGTATTTCTGACGACCTACTTAGGTGTAGAAGACATGGCTGATCGGTTCCTCGCCGTTTGCGGTGATGGCTTCCTTGATGGCGTCGAGACGCAGCGTATCCGTTCGCGGGGATGAGAAGTGATCCTGTCCGCTCTCGAAGAATGCGGAGGTCCACCAGTAGACCACGTGCATTGGACAGCCTTCCTTGTAGGGAACATGGCGGACACTGAAGTTCCCGCCCAGGGACATGCCGCGCCACTTGGGGGGCAGGGGGCGCGCCGGCGTGGCGAGGAAACTGATCTTCGTCTTCCACGCCTCCTTCATCGCTCGCGCTTCGGGAATGAGGCGCAGGACGATGGTGGTGGTCTCTCCGTCCCGGCGGATCAGCACGCGATCGGGGTCGGTCAACTCTCCGGTCCAGCCGGCGCTGGAGTCGCAGAAGTAACCAAATCCGCGGTAATCGTCGCCCAGCCAAAGCAGCGGGTGGAAAACTCCCTTCCATACAATGCCCTGCCCGTCGGGAATGGCGCCTGCTCCGCTGGCGTCGCGATGACCGTCGAGGTTCGTCCAGTTCATCCACCGACAGTATTCCGACTTGAGGGGGATCTCCAAGCGCAAATCTCGGATGTCGGTTGGCTGCGCGAATTCGAGAGCGATATCGGCAGTGATAACGCTATCGTCATCGAACCGCAGCGCGGTATTTGCAGTGATGGGGCCCTGTTGGGACATCGCCTGGAAGAGGGCATGGGTCGGCTTTGCGTCAATCGACTTCACCGCACCCGCATCGAACTTCAGCGTCGCCGCGCCAAAGGTTCCCACCAGACGAACCGGAGCGGCCAGCAGGGGCGCCTCCTGATGGAAGCGTTTTACTACTCGATGAATCGCTGCGTTGGGGTCTGGCTGAACGACGGCCTGATTCAATATCAATTGGTTGGCGACCTCGTAGCGCTTGCCCCACACGTGTACCTTTCCTCCCTGCACGCGAACCGGCACAAAGGGTTTGACCGGATCGCTACTTTTGCCGATGTCATTCCCCAGCCACGGCGCGTCCGGCTTGTCGAACTGCTTCGACCACATCGCAACTTTGGACTTCTTATCGTCCTCAATAACGACCACCAGTTTGTAGGACCCAGGGGGAGCCGTCTCCAGTGATAACCTTGCCTGCGTTACTCCGAGGTCAGACGAAACAAGGTCCTCAACTTGGGCAACGATCCTTCCTTCTTCGGTACGCGCATCCATACGCACACGCAAAGCGGACAGGTTCTCGATGGGCAGCTCGGAGGCGTCGACGCGGACAAACAGGGACTTCAGGCTGTCCTGAAGGAGGGAGCCAACCTTCACTCGTTTGCCCAGTTCTTCGGGGGCTGGCAGTGCGCCGACGGTCTCTGCCTGCCTGTGAGCGAGTGCGCGCCTGCCGCGTCCGTATTCAGCGGCAATCTGCCGCAGTTCGAGTACGCGGTCGTAAACTCGGAATTCATCGATGAGGTTCGCCACACCGCTCTTGCCGCAGGAGTTGTTGCTGATGAAGAACCACTGCGGTTTGTCGGAAGGGAGTTTCCCGTGCGCCTCCCCAGCGAGCATCCCGTCCACATACAGCCGCGCTTCCCGCTTGCCCCAGGTGGCGGCGATGTGGCGCCATTCGCCGCGCTTCCAGGTGTCGGAGATCTGTGTGGTGGGGATGACCAACGAGTGAGATGCATCTTCCGGGTCTCCCCCTCGCAGGTAGAAGGCAAACTTACCGAAGATTCCTCCCGTCGGCTTGTCGGTTCGGAAGTAGCGGTAGATGATGATGTGACACTTCGACTGCATCTCCGTTCCGAAGAGGTTGTGCATCAGGTCATCGGAACCCTCCCAATCGACCGGCTGAAACCAGAAAGTGATGCTGCCCGACTCCGGATTGAGGTTCCCGGGCGCCTTGTACATGAGTCCGCGGCAGTTGATATGCGCTGACTTCCCGTAGACGCCTTCCACCAGCGTCGGCGCGTCGCCATCGATGTCCTTCCCTTGAACAACCGCCTTGGCGTCTCCTCGCGCGGTGTCTGCGTCCATCCCTTGATCGAAGGAGGCGTGGAAGAGAACTCCTCCCTCGTCGGCTGCGGCCGCTTGCGGAAGGGCGTAGAGAAACAGACCACATACGATCAGTAGAATCACCATGCATCATCACCTCGGATGCGGGTAAGGATGAGCCTTCGGGATGAGAATCCGTGACGGAGACCTGATTACCCTATCATTGAGTTCCGCCTGAGGTCAATGTCCACCGTGAGCACCCAAGGGGCAAAAGAGAAAGGGGAGATCCCTTCTGCGGAGATCTCCCCTGCACGCTCTTCTCTATACAACCACCGACCAAATGATTGCGGTCAGCGCCACCTCGGCGTGAACCTCCCCCGCTCACTCCTCCGGCAGACTAAGCGCTTCGGTCGCGCACTCATCCACGCAGGTGCCGCACTCATTGCACAACTCTCCATCAACCACGGCTGACTCGTCGCCCATGGTAATAGCGCCTGTATCACACACATCCTCGCAAGCTCCACACAGGACACATTCCTCGGTATCAACAATAACCGCCACTCTCTATACCTCCTTCGCACAATATGCAGTATTTGAGGTCCGCAATATAGCAGACCTCGTCTCGTACTGACAATCAATTTACAGCTATCTTACAAATAATTTGCCACCCGAAAACCCATAGTGAAGGTTCCCGCAAACATTCGTCGCGAATAGGTTGACGCTGACCGCAGAAGTGGGCAGAGATTCGCGATCCCCTAACGCTCATTTGTGCTGGCTGGGTGCAAGTCAGATTTATGACGCGTGGAGGTAATCAGCGCCCTGGGGTCGGCCAGGCATAAACGAAAGGTTGGGGGTTCCTTCCCCTGTGCGAACCGTTTCGGTTCGATAACGGGGGAAGGTGCGAACCCTTTGGGTTCGAGGATGGGGGTTGTTGCAAGAACTCACGCAGGACCGACAAACCGCGAACTCGGTTACACAATCACTGTCGGGTTTTCAGATTACAGGCGCCTATGGTTCCGGCTGGGGTAGATTCTCACAAATCTGACTTACACCCGTGCTGGCTTGCCGGGATGTGCTCGTGTCGCTCTTTTGCTATACTTGACCTGCAACACTCAGCACCAGGTCTCCAGAGAAACCGATAACGTTTCTTCGGAGACCTGTTCAGAAATAGAGAGCAACATGAGAATCTCCAACGGTGTATATCCGCAACAGCAACTCCTTGAGCAGCGGAGCCGGGATGCGAAGGCGCGGATCAAGGCTTCCCTGGGAGAACGCGACGCGCGCCCCGCGGTGGTCGGTGTTTGTCAGCTGCGGAACCACTGCCAGGGAATTGAGGGGAAGCAATCGAATCTGCGTCGAATGCTGCACTCAATGGAATGGGCAGCGGCTCAGGGCGTGCAGGTTATCGTCTTTCCTGAGATGTTCCTTCCCGGTTACTTTGTGGCGAAGCATGGGAGTCCGGAGGAAGCCGCCGCGGCGGCGCATGAGTTGGCAGACGTGGTTGGCGAGAGTACCTTTCTGCGTGAGCTTCGGAACGCGGCACGAAGGCACACGATGGTCGCCTACTTCGGGTTCTGCGAGAGGAGTGGGGAGCATTACTATAACGCCGCAGGTCTCATAGACGCCGACGGTGTGTGGCTTGGTGTGCGCCGCAAGAATCCGCTGACCGCGGGGGCGTATGACCAGATTCCGTTCACCGAGTCGCCCACTTCGAAGAGATCGGTTGTCTTCGATACGCGGTATGCGCGGGTGGGTCTGCTGATCTGCTTCGACGGAGAATTCCCCGAGAGCGTCCGACAGATGCGGCTGGAACGTGCAGAGCTTCTGCTATGGTGCAACGCGGGCACCGGTGCTGCAAAGACCGGCAGCAGCGCGCGCTTCAACCAGTGCGGCAGCTACGCGCAAACCAACCGGATGTACGTGGCGAGTGTCAACACAGTTGGCGCACCGTTCTACGGCAACAGTTGCATCTACGCCCCCTGGGGCGAGCCGCTGGTACAGCTCTCCCACGATGAGGAAACCTTGGGCATCGCCACGATTAACCTGTCCCTTTGCTGCGACTGGCCCCTATGGCGCGACCGGCTCGCGCCGAGCATTCTCCGTGGTCGCTGTGGAGGCTGAGGTCGTCGACATCAACAACCATTACGAGTAAGGAGCAATCCCAACTTGAAGAGCATCCACCTTTTTCAATCCTTCCACTACGACGTTGCGTACATGGACACCTTCAAAGGCTACCTGCCGCGGTGTCTCGAGATCATCGACGCGGGGCTGGATTTGCTGGACGAGTATCCCGAGTTCATCTTCAACATTGAGCAGATCATTCTGCTGGACGCTTACTGGCAGCGTCGTCCGGAGAATCGAGAACGGCTGCGGAAGCATGCCGCCGATCAGCGACTGATCTTCTGTCCCGGCCTACGGACGATGCCGGACGGCAACATTCCCTCTGCCGAGTCGTGTTACCAGAATGCGTTGCTGAGCAGACGCTGGCTGCAGGAGAATATTGGAGCCGAACCTGGCCCGGTCTGTTGGGTGGCCGACATCTTCGGACACCACGCGCAGTCGCCGCAGATCTACAAACAACTTGGCTACGACCTCTACATGTTCGAGCGCGGGCAACTGGAGAACGAAAACGCCGTCGATTTTCGGTGGAGGGCATCGACGGCACGAAGCTGCTGACGCATTGGGAGGCAGACACCTACTACGGGTTCAACTTGGTATATCTTTGGCGTTCACGCTTGGTCATGTCCCGTGCCGTTACGGGGTAGCCCTTCCCATCGTGACTACCCCACCAGCCTTCTGAACCCCGAGTGCGCGACGGGACCGCGCAATTCATCATGGACGGTTCCTTTCTTCAGTGATTCCGCGATGTGTGCGAAAACTTCGTCGATGGCGCGGTCGTACTTCTCCATGATCTCCTCTGTATGAGCGAGTGTTGCGTAAAGAGCCTGTCCGGCGAGGAAGCCGCGGTTGAGCATGAGCTGAGTATAGAGAGTGCGGAGTTCATTGGCCAGTGAGTGTACCCATCGGAAGTGGACCAGCGCAGGGCAAGCGTCAACCACCTCGATCGGGAGAAGGTGGGTCTCCGCGAGCTGCATCCAGGAAGCTGACAGTTGGCGTCCGATGCGGGCGACGTGTGCGGGCACGTCGATGCACGCCATTTTCTGCAGCGTCGCCAGAGCGGCGGTCGGCCCGATGCTTTCCGTCCAGTACGTGCTGCTAATGAAGGAGTGGTGCGCGCCTTCCATTGCCTCCGTGGCGCCGATGACAGCGGCCATGGGGAAGCCGTTGCTGAGTGTCTTGGCGAAGATCGCCATGTCGGGGTTCACCGCGAACCGCAAGTGCGCGCCGCCGTAGATAGTGCGCCAGCCGATGGTTATTTCGTCGAAGATCAGCAGAGCGCCGTAACGGTGTGCGCTGTCCTGCACGAATGGCAGGTAGGCCGGGTCCGGGTCGTTGTGGCGAACGGGTTCCATGATGATGGCGGCGAGTTCATCGCCGTGTTGGTCGAGCACCCGTTGCAGCGCCTCGCGGTCATTGTAGGCAAAGGGGAGAGTGGTCCCGCGAAGCTCGGGCGGAACTCCGTCCGGGTCGAGTCCCGGCAGCAGGTGTCCGGTGAGGTTGTCGCTATCGCCGAGGTTGGCGGCGAGATACCAGTCCTGCCAGCCGTGATATCCGCAGATGGCGATCTTCGACCGTCCGGTGGTGGCCCGCGCGATGCGGGCTGCGATGGCCGCAATCTCGCCGCCGGAGCGGGCGAAGCGCGCCTGTTCCGCCCACGGATGAATGTCACAAAGCAACTCCGCAAGCTCCACCTCTTCGGGAGCATTGAGGGTACACATGCTGCCGAGGTTAATGCGCCGCTGCACGGCGCGGGTTACGTCGGGATCGCGAAAACCGAGAAGGCAACTGCCCACAGCGTTGATGGTCATGTCATAGTAACGGTTGCCGTCGAGGTCCCACGTTTCGCAGCCGCGGGCTTCGCGAAAGTACGCCGGCCACTGGTCCGGGAGGAACGTCTCCGGTCGCTTGCTGAGAAGTTGGACCCCGCCGGGGATGCGGGACTTTGCGTGCTCGTACAGGCGCTGCCCTGCTCGAGATTCCCGGGGTTTCAGTTGCAGCAACCGCACAGCGTTATCGTGGAAGATGTCCTGCAGATCGTCTGCGTTCAGGCCGAACTCGTCCGCGGCGATAAGCAGCGCGCGCAGAGATTCCAGCCCCACGAGGGTGGTGGAGATCGCGGGAGCATCCGGGTGTGTGTCGCTGCGCGACGGATTGATCCACGAGAATCCATCGCCCACGGACACGCACTTGCCGCGCTGCTGTGAGACGGGAAAATCGCTGCCCCACAGCAATCGCCGCGGGCCGAACTCGTTGAGAATCGCTATCAGCGCGCCCGGCTCACAGATCGCCGCGGTATCGAACCACACGTTCTCCAGCCCGCGCAAGGATGTGACGCCGCGCCGTGTGTCTTCGGCGTTGAACCCCCGCGCCGCGTGGGCGAGAACGAGCTTGGCGCCGGGATGCCTGCGGCACAGCGCCACGATGTCCTCCTGGTTCTGCGGATCGGCAAAGGCGTGAGCACACACGAGGTGCAGCATGATTGCCAGCCCCTTCTCGTCGCACAGCCGCCATGCCCACGTTGGCAGGTAGCCGCCGATGGGCGACTCGAATGTTGGCTGATGTTTGCTGAAGACGTGATAGCACTTGAGTCCGGCCACCTGTGGATGTTGCGCAAGCTCTGCCATGCGCTCTGGCGATGATTCAGGGGAAATCAGCAGCAGCGCCCGGCTGTCAGGGCGGGGGGCGAGCTGCTGCAGAAGGAACTCGTTGGCGTGTGCGATGTCGCAGTCCCGCGCGGGGAAGGGAAAGAAAAGTCCACCTCGCGTCCGTCCTTCACCGAGCGATTGCTCCGTTTGCCGCTGCCACACTTCGTAACCGGCCTCGGCGGGGCCGTGTGCAATGACGGGTGGAACGGGCGCACCGAGATCGGCGACTCGATACAGGTGTGCGTGCGCATCGAAAACACGCGACGGGAGTTGTGATTGGAGTTCCTCGACAAGCCGTTGGTCGCACCCCGTGAACGACCATTTGGCTGGATCTGCTGCAATCGTGTCTGGCATGTTATTCCCCTGGCATTATCGTTGGTGTTCGGGTTTCAGGTGTCAGGTATCGGGGAATGGGACGGCAGATTACCTGGGAGCTGACAACTGAAACCTGAAACCTGAAACCCGATGAGCTACTCCTCCCGCAACTCCGGCTGCCGCAGCTCAAACGCTCCGGAGAGAGCGATATAGGGATTGAACCATCGCATTCCCGGAATCTCCGCGACCCATGTACCACTGAGCTTGCGCCACTCCTGTGTGTCCAAGTCGAAACTCAGCGAATGCGCGTCACCCACGCGCAGTGCGGTGTCCGCGCGGCACCAGTAGTCGGGATGGTCGGCCAATTGGTGGATTGCCATCGACATGGATCCCTTCCCTCGCGCGTCGATGCTGAAACGGTACGTTCGCCCAAATTCGACGGCGTAGTAACCAGGGACAAGTCCATAGTTGCCGTTCCCGACCCTCAGGAAGCAGGCGGGCGCGTTTTCCTGCGGCATCGACTGAAGCTTGGACCGATCCCCCCACCACAGGGACCACGAGGCAGGGAACCCATCGGCATCGGGAACAAAGCGGGCAACCTCCGGCGGAAGGATGTTGGACGCGGCGCCGCGGGGAGGCTTCACATTCGCGATCTCGACAATGGAGATGTCGTCAATCCAGCAGAATCGCCCAATCCGGTCGTCGTCGCCCTTTTGTTTGATGATGAAACGCCACGAAATGGCGTTGCTGCGCGTGGAGAAAAACGCGTGGTACCTCTCCCAATACGGAGCCACAAGCCACCAGTTCGGGCGTATCCGACCGGGCCAGTGCAGTTGGAGACCGGCGCGTTGCTCGCCCTTGAGCGACTTCTCTTCCACCCAGAAGGAGAGTTGATTCCCGTGGGTGCGCTTAGCACGCAGCTCAACCTGGTAGATGCGCAGCGGGGATAGCGGCAGCGGCGCCGACGCCACTTGTATCTCCTGCTTCGGTTCCGCGTCGATTCGCAGCGATGCTGAGCCTTCTGCGCGCTCTTGCGTGTCCTGGTGAATCGTGCCTTTTCCGGCGACGACCTGCCAGCCGGAAGGGACGCCATCCGTGCCGCTCTCAAAAGTGCCGTTCAGTACCGGCGAAGAGGAGGAGCCGACCGGCGCGGCCGGCGCGATGCGCGGGGGGGAGCAAACCACCACTGCAAGCATCAGCGATGAGCGCCACAGCCACCGCTGAGAGAAGGCGGACAGTCCACCAATAGTTGGGGCTGCACGTCTGGTCATTTCAGGCTGAACCTCGCCACCGTTTCGGTGTCGGACACAACCTCGCGGATTCTCACCGTCCACCGCCCCACGGGATCGTTGAGAGCGGTGGGAAGCGTTCCCTCCCACCGGCCATTCTCGGCCACCACATTGCGCGTGTAGGCGCGGCAGAGATTGCCAGCGGGGTCCAGAACCTCGATGTGCAGCACGTGCCTGCCCGGCCTTCCTGCCGTCTTCACGGACGCGGACACGGTCAGCGCGTCGCCGCGTTTGCCAGAGGTGGACGTGGCAGCGATGCCCTCAACCTCGTACGGCAGAATCGCGATCAGCACCGATCCGCTGGACAGCAGACTGACCTGCGCCTTGTCGCCGACACCGAGGTACTTGCCCGATTTAACCTCATACAGATGCCCAGACTTGGGAAGCTGCACCACCACGCTGTCGGGGTTCAGCGAGCTGGAAAGCGTCATCCGGTAAACGCCCACGTAGAGGTTCTCACCGTCACGGAACCGGGTGATGTCATACTGGTACAACTGACCTCCATTCTCATCCATAACCCGCATCGGTGTTTCCACCTTCGCCAGGTCCAGCAGCGCGCGCATGAAGACCCGCTGGCGCCCTTCGGGGAAGCGCGCGTAGTTGGTCTCGAGGAAGTTCATCAAGACGGCGGCGCCCTTGCCGGTTCGCTTGAAGATGAAGGCGGGAACGTCCTTCTCGCCGAAGATGTGAACACCCAACGCCATGCCGTCGGTGGTTTTTAGGCTTTGCTCATAGTATTCGCCGATGAACCACTCGCCGCGAATCTTAAAATCCGGTTCGTCCGTGGTTGTTCCCACCAGCCAGTCAACGGGTCGGGTGGCGAACTGGAATTCGTCGTGGGTGACGCCGAAGAGGTCGTCAAGGGAACCCGGTTTCACCGGATGACCATGGTCATCCCATAGCGCAGGACACAGGTCGGCAACGGCGACCCCACCATTGTTGACAAACTGTTTGATGGCGGTGGCAGTCTTCTGCGACATGCACATCACGTCGGGGAGCACCAGCAGCTTCGTCCCCTTCAGCGCTCCCATCTCAATTTGTTCCGGGTTCATGTACGAGTACTGAAGCCCAAACTCGTTGACCAACCGCTGCAGGTTTTCCCGTCCCCACTGCGTTGAGGGTCGGTTCATCAGATGCTGGTTCTTGGGGTCAATCCATTTGCCGGCGATGTAGGCGGCGTAGATGCTCGGTTGGCTGTACAGGAAGACGACAGGGTCGCTCTCCAATTCGGAGGTCATCAGCATCTTGCCAACACCGTTGCGAAGCTTGCGAGTACCCTCCTCCACCCACTGTGCTTGCGGTAAGATGCAGCCAGTGGAAGTGGCCAACGTGCTGGAGCAGAACCACGACGCTCCCCAATACCCATGCAACGCGCCCCACCACGGCTTGGAGTAGTACTTCCATTTCGGAGCGCTGTAACCGTCCCACGAGGTGAGCGGCCCGGAAGTAAAGCTGCGCGCGAGGGTGGTAACGGAGTTCTTCTCGTCATCGTAGGGCATGATCATGTTGAAGCAGCGCGAGTGGGCGGAGTAGTCAAACCCGCTGTACGGAACCATGTGACCGCCCAGCCCAAAGATGCCCTCGATACCGATGTAGAGGTCGGGGGTAGTCGCTTTCCGCACGGCCGCTGCTTGCCGCGCGTCGATATCGATCGTCAGCTTTGACACGAACAACCGGAAATCAAGCCACGGCGCAAGATTCGTCTGATCAGGCTTGAAGTCTTTGGTGAGCAGGGGCGCCACTTCTTCCCAAGAAGTGAACTTCGTTTCCCACGATGCGTTCAGCCTTTCCAGCGACCCGTACTGTTGTGGCAGCCACTCCCGAAATCGCCGCAGGCATTCTTTGTTGGGTTCCGGGTCGTTGAACCCGTGGCGCTCATCCTGAAAGCAGACCCCCACGGCGCCGTAGCGATGCAGCCAGCCGTTGACGCGACGTACCTGCTCGTCGTACAGGACTTCAGATTTGTCCGGCTCCTTCTGTGTCTGTTCCGGTGATTGGGGCGCCACGTTCGTCCACAGAAGCGGAAGTCCGGCTTTGGCGGAGTTCGACGCGATGTGCTCATGCCCGGCCCAACCGGCGCCCAGGTAGCAGTTGATGCCTGCCCAATCGCGATTAATCTCAATCTGCTCAGCGTTGCCCCACAGAATGTTGTAGAAATCGTCCCATCCAAAGCGCGGACAGTAGACCGTGCGGGACGCGCGGGCGCACGGCTGTTTGTCCCGAAAGAGAACCGCCTCGATGGTGTGGATGCTGGCGAGCAGGTTTGTCGCCGGGAACTGCGCTGTGAACTCTCCGTTGGCGTCCACGGAGACAGATTCTGTCTTGAGCAGTCTGCCGAGGGAGTCAGATATTTCAAGTTTCGCGGTGTAGACGCCCTTGCCAAGATCAGCCGCCTGTCCAGTGATATGCACGATGTCGGCTTCCCGATAGATCTCTTTGTCGGTGGTCAGATTCAGCGATTCAGGCGCGACGATAGCAACCTCGACGCTCGCCCAGTTGACAGTGGCGCCCGCTGTTGTGCGGGCGACCACGTCGAAGGCGTATCGACCATCAGGGAGTGGCGGTGGCGAGAAGACGACGCTCTGGGCCTGCTCAAAAGGGCCGACCCTCTGAGCGCTGGTCCAGACTTCCCTGAATTGGAAGTCTCGCACGGTTGCCTTGAGGACCAGTGGTTGGACTTGCGTGGTGGCGGATCGGAGCTCAACGGTGATGCCTGCCTGCAGAGGCGTCGTGTTCTCGATTCGGAGTTGCAGGTCGCTGTCCTTCTTTCCCGCCCACAGGAGCAACTTGGCGACCAACGACGCGTGGTACTCCTGGAATCGGTTGATGCCATGGCGCAGGTCGTTGCCATCCACGGCTGGGAACCCGGATTGTGTCGCATAACAAGTGGCGACGACGCGCCCTTTTCCGTGGTTGCCCCCGATGATAAGAGGGGTATCCGATCCCTCCTTGAGAACCTCGGGGAGTGGCTCTGGTTTATCGGAGTATTTCCAGGTGGGGGGTGTCTTTCCGCCATTGGTAATCACTTTCCCCTCTGCGCCAACCTGTGTGGGAATGGCAAAAACGGGAGGTAGCAGACCGAATGGAACACCGTTGAGAACGCTGTCATCCATCCCCGTAAACCCCTTCGGGTTCAGGCGAACACGGCCGCCGGTGGGCTTAGCCAGACTGACCGCCTCAAAGGCATTTCCCTGCGGCCAGAACTTCAGCGGCCATCCACCACCAACGATCTGGGCAGAATTGATGACCAATCCCGTTCCCGCGTTCACCTTATCGAGGACCTTGCGGATAATGTCCTCAGGAAAGTCCTGCGGCCCCGAGTTGAGTCCGCAGCAGAGGAGGATGACGTCGCATTCTTTCTCAAGAGCCTCGCGCGCCACTCGCGCCGAGTAGCCGCTGTAGAGGTCATCTCGAATATCCTTGAACCACCCTCCCATGGGCATCTGGATGAATGAAATCTCGCAGTCCAGGTTGCGGTAGACGGTAGAAATGTCCGCGTACTCGTTCAGGGGCAGGAAGGCGAGAATACGCAGCCTCCCCTTGTAATAAGGTTTTGCCCATCGCGCGGCGGGACCGTCGGCGATGGGAACCTGCGTTCCGAGGAGCAGCGTCTGCAGTCCACCCGTCAACGTCTCGCCGTGCCGCGCGAAGTTGGAGAGACTGGAATCGAAGCGGCAGTAGGCAATCAACTCCTCCGGCGAAGATGGAAGTTTGAGAACCGGCGGCGTGGTTGCCGCCTCGGACGCGCCAGACAGCAGCGCGGCAATCCACAGAGTTGCGGTCATTGCGAGAATTCGCTTCATTGAAAGGTAGACCTCCTTTGAGTTGTTGTCACTCAAAACCAAAGCTCTGTTCCACCGGTACCGTTGGGATGAACGGTAACATATTCCCGGAAGTCGCGAAAGGATGACGCTCATTTTTCAACCGACTTTACCAACCCAATCGCGCAATCGGCCAGCAGGTCGCCAGTTTCAGGCGCCATGCGGCTGCTGTCGGTGAAGGTGGTCTCGTACCCGCCGCGCTTAAAGGCTTCGGCGTGCGGCACGTACCCGATCATGCCGTTAGCATAACCCACGACGACGGCGCGGCGCGGGTAGGGCTCTTCCTTGATGCGGAGGGCGGGTTGTACGAAGTATTCCGCAGGAATCGCGACGAACGAATACTCGTCTATTGACAGCGCCTGCACTTCCGCCGGCTGACTTCCCATCCGCTTGAAGCGCTCAAGGACGCCGGGGATGGTGCGGTCGTAGATGGTGGGATCAATGAACCGCTGCGCGCCGCGAATGTCGCCGCGTGCTTCTTCTTCGCTCACGCTACGGAACGGGAGTTGCAGAGATCGCATGCGCGAATCCAAGGCCACGCCTTTCCGGTACTCGATCTGGGAGAGCACCTGATCGACATCCTCGGTGAGGGTTCGTCCGATCTCTTCCATTCCCTTGCCGTCGGGGCCGTTGTAGGGATCATACGGCCCCTGGTTGCCGCACGCCCCTTGGAGAAAGAGCGTCACGGGACAGCCGCGCGACTTCAGCTCGGCGGCGAGAACACCGGGGTATCCGGCGGAGATATACTCGGTCGGCCCATAGTGAGTCGGATGGCTGGCGTAGTTTACCAGCGTCCCCATAACATCACCGGATGCGTCTCTCGCGGCGAGGACAACCAGTTCCGGGTCGGTGGGGCCCTCGACGTAGAGCGTATCCGGGTTGGCGAAGCTCTGCTGGCATTTAGTTGTGCCATCCCGCATGACGACGCGCCGGTTACTGGTCATGCGCTTCTCCACGCAACGCCCAAAACCGACCTCTGCCTCCTGCATTCCTGCGAAAGCCTGTCCGAATACTTCGACAATCTTCTCTTCCAGGAACTCAAGGTACGCGTCGTCCCGCTTAGCATCCCCGATGTTGGCGACCGCCGGTCCGGCGTGGCTGTGGGTCGCGGATACCATGATGCTCTCTCCCGGGAATCCGTACCGGTCCGAAATCTTGTGGCGAACGTTGTCCACCTGAGTCCACCGGACGCTCAGTGTATCGAGTTGGACAAAGGCAATCCGCCGCTCTCACGACTCAAACACTGCTGCCCGGGCATAGACCGGATCGTGCACCTTCTCAGCAATGACCACTTTCAGCCAACCCACCTTCTGGCAGGGAAAGTGGAGAGGCGTAATGTCGATTTCGGAAAAGCCAGCGCGCATTTCGGGCGGTAGCACCTCTCGAATGTCCACGAATTCTCGCGCCTTCAATCATATTTGTCGAGTTCGTTTATTGCATTCTTTCCGCCGTCGGGGATATCGATCCATCCCGGGCGTACCGCTCATCCCCGAATCCTCGGCAGATCTTTGAAGAAATCCTTCCGAGATATGGACTTCGTCTCATACGGATTGAACGACCGTTGCTCAGGTTCTATCACCACCGCACTGTTTGTAACGGCCCATGATGCAATTCCGGCGGCCCCCAAGTTCTGATATTTCAGCATCTCAAACTGGGGTCGTTGCTTATGCTGGGATTTCTGCTCCAAATCGGGGTGTAAGTCAGATTTGTGAGAATCTACCCCAGCCGGAATCATAGGCGCCTGTAGCCTGAAACCCGACAGTGATTGTGTAACGCAGTTCGCGGTTTGTCGGTCCTGCGTGAGTTCATGTAACAACCCCCATCCTCGAACCCAAAGGGTTCGCACCTTCCCCCGTTATCGAACCGAAGCGGTTCG
>MNXM01000291.1 GCA_001872605.1 Armatimonadetes bacterium CG2_30_59_28
TCCGCCGTGATCGTCAGCCCTGTAGCCCGTGCTACAGGGGTAATGTGACGGTTCCACCTGTTCCCTGCGAGCCCCCGCTCGCTCAGCTTACCGACAGCAGGGGCTGTCTGGGTAAGGGGAGGCCCCCACCGTCTCCCCTGACGCAGGGGCTACAGGGCTGACGATCACAAATCTTACTTTCACCCGTAGCGCTCGTCGTCGTTGACCGAGGCGCTTTGTTTCTGGTAACATGCCGGTACAAACTGGCGTCAGTTGGTCGTGCACAAGCGCCACTTCAACGGCAAAGGCAATGAGTCTCCTCTCGAAACTCGAAACGAAACTGGAAGGTGCGGTGGAAGGTCTTTTCACACGCGCATTCCGTGACCGTTTGCAGCCACTGGAGATCGCGAAGAAGATCCAGAAGGCCATGCATGAGTCGAAGATACTCACTGTCGGAACCGCCTACGCGCCGAATCGTTTCAAGGTCAGACTGAATCCTTTGGACTACGACTATCTGTCGGGAATCTCAGCCGCGTTTGTGCCGGAACTTGAAGGGTACATCAGTGAGTATGCCGGTCAGATAAACTGTCGGCTCGCCGATAGTCCGTCGGTGATACTGGTGGAAGACGCGTCGGTCAAGGTGTCCGCAACGCAGATTGAATCGGAGATAACCAACACGCCGCGGGAGCTTTCTCGGAAGATGCGAAATCGCGCGCAGCGATCATCTTATCTGCTTCACGTAACCGAAGGACCGGACTCTGGACGACAGTTCGATGTTGCAGATGGGGAGACGATTCTCGGACGCGATGGTGAATGCGGTATCCCTCTTTCCGACCCAAGCAGCTCCCGTAACCACGCGAGGCTTTTGTGCGCGAACGGTGAGGTTACCATCGAAGACCTGGGGAGCACCAACGGCACCTATGTTAACAGTGAGCAGATCGACCGATACAGCTTGCTCCCCGGAGATGTGATCGGCATCGGGACGACATCAATGGAGCTGAAGGTGGTGCATACCGTCTGATGCAGTTGTTCTCCTTCGCAGCTCAATATCTTCTAATAGCGGCGCTGTACTACTTCCTGTTTCAGTTAGTGGCTGTTCTGCGTGATGGGCTGCATCGAGTCGACAATCTCCAGTCAGGTGAAGGCTCCGTGGCGCGCCCGTCGGCAACTTCAACTGAAGACGGAGAACTTGTTGTTGTCCAGGGAGGAAAGTTCAGGAAAGGCGAACGTTTCACACTGAAGAAACAGTCCGTATCCCTGGGACGCACAGATGAGAATGATATCGTGGTGGACGACCCGTATGCGTCGAAACGTCACGCCGCCATCCGAAGACTGCGCGGAGTCCATCAAATCGCCGACCTTGGGAGCAGTAATGGGACTTTGCTGAACGGACGGCTTGTGACGGAACCCGTTGAGCTGAAGTCGGGGGACAGGATTCAGATTGGGGATGCCATCCTGAGATACGAAAAACCACACTGAGACAGGACAAGGACATTGAAGTTTGGGAAATGCACAGACATAGGGAAAGTGAGATCGGCGAACGAAGATTCAGTGCTGATCGATGAGAAACTACAACTATTTGTGGTTGCCGACGGCATGGGGGGGCACGCCAGCGGCGAAGTCGCCAGCCGTCTCGCTGTGGAGTCCCTGCAACGCTTCTTGTTGGAGCGAATGGGTTCCGGCGCTCAGGCCACCACGGCCGAGGTGGCGCGCAATGTGCGTGAAGCCTTCGAGTGTGCAGGAGACGCGGTGGTGCAACACGCCAGGCGGACCGCTTCGGACATGGCGACCACGATGACAGTCGCAGTGGTGCATGGCAGGGAACTGGTTCTTGGGCACGTGGGTGACAGCCGTGCATACAAGATCTCCGACACGGACATTCGACAGGTATCCGAAGACCACTCGCTCGTCGCTCAAATGGTGCGGGACGGTCTCCTGAGTCCCGAAGACGCGGAGCAGCACCCAAAGAAGCACATCGTTGTTCGCGCAATCGGCCCGCAGGTTGAGAACTCTTCGCCGGATGTCACAATCGTTCCTCTTGACGAGTCCGACTCCATCCTGCTCTGTTCCGACGGCCTGAGCAATGTGCTTCCACCGGACGAAATGTTCAATATCGTGCAGCGTCACGATGCCCCCGACAAGGCAGCACAGGCACTGGTCGACGCGGCCAATGCCAAAGGTGGTCCTGACAACATCAGTGCTGTATTGATACAGGGGCCTTGGGACACCCCCGGCGCGGCGAGATCTCGCTCCTCCCACTTGCCGCTGAGAGGTCTGTTGATCGCCGTAGCGCTGTTTGCTCTGGCCGGACTGGGCCGCGCCTACGTGATCCACCATTTCTTCTATCTTGGTGTGTCTGATGGCAAGGTGGCCATCTACCCTGGGCTGGCCCGTTTCCCTGGCATTCTGGCGACCAGAGAACCCCACAGGGTGACGAAGACACCCGTGGAAGAGTGCCTTTCTCCCTATCAGGACCGGTTGGTTCGAGGGATTCAGTTCTCATCGATTGAAGAAGCCACCAGAGGAATTGCCGGCTTGCAGAGCAAGCCACCGCTGGGTGTGTCGCCGTTTCCGTCCTCGGACTCGGCGGCTGCATCCGATCTCCCTAAGACCACAATACCTGACCCGCTCACCCCCCCGCGATGAAGACAAACGCGTTCCAAGAGCGACGACTCCTTCTTATTTCCTTTGTCTGGGTCTGGGGAGCTTTTGCCATCGCGTACTGGAACCGTTACTACCCCGGTAGCTGGGAGCCGGCGGTACGTGCGGCTGTTACCCACTTCGCCATTTTCTTCTCCCTCTCATTCTTGCTTGGATACACCTGTCGACAACGTGATCATCTCTTGCTTCCTCTCCTGGCCACATTGACCGGTATCGGCCTGACCATGATTTACGATGTGAAGCCCGCCTTCCTGTCCAGGCAGTGCCAGTGGCTGGTCGTCGGTGCAGCAGGTCTGTGGTTGGTGACCGGCGTGCGGGATGTCAGTTCCTTGAGCCGCTTCAAGTACACATGGATGTTTCTTGGGGCGACTCTCCTTCTCGCCACCAGCCTGCTCGGCAAACGCCTCGGCGCCAGCGGAGAGATCACGCTTGCCCTTCAACTGGGACCGGTCAGCTTTCAGCCCTCGGAATTTGCGCGGCTGTTTCTTATCATCTTTCTTGCGGGATTTCTTGGCGAGAAGAGTCGACTCATGGGATTCCGGGAACCCACCTGGTGGCGCATCGGCCGGCAGGACTTGCGGTACCTTGGGCCATTGCTGATTATGTGGGGAATATCTCTACTCTTCCTTGTGCAGCAACGCGATCTCGGCGCGGCATTGCTTTTCTTCGGGATCTTTATCGGGATGCTGTACATGGCGGAAACGCGCATCGTCTATCTGACGATCGGGATCGCTCTGTTCATGGGTGGAGCTTATGCGTGTTACCGGGCATTCGGTCACGTGCAAACGCGCATCGACATCTGGCTGAACCCGTGGCAGGACGTGGAGAACAAGGGCTACCAGATCGTGCAGTCTCTTTTCGCGTTGGGCGGCGGTGGGTTGCTGGGAACCGGACTCGGGTGCGGATACTCCGCCCGGATTCCTGCCGTTCACACCGACCTGATTTTCAGCGCCATCGCGGAAGAGCTGGGGCTGGCGGGAAGTATCGCCGTTCTGGCGCTATTCCTGATCCTCGTCGTGCGAGGATTTCACGCCGCCCTTGCAGCCAGAAACGAGTTGACGTCGTTGATGGCCGCGGGTCTGGCATTCAGCCTGGGTCTTCAGGTGTGCATCATCATTGGCGGGGCAACGAAGATGATTCCGCTTACCGGGATCACTCTCCCGTTTATTAGCTATGGTGGAAGTTCGCTTACCGCTAACTTTATTTTAATGGGACTTATCCTGGCGATATCCAGCGAGGGGTCCGGAGAAGATCCGGAGAAAGTGGAGCGACGATGAAACGCAATATCCTGAGAACCGCTCACCTTTTCTTTGTCCTTTTTCCCGCGATCGGAGTGTATCTTGCCTATTGGCAGGTTTTCGCCAGTGAGGACCTGATGAACCATCCGCGGAACCGGCGAGTGTTGCTGAATGAGAAGCGCGTACTGCGTGGAACCATCTTCGATCGTAACGCAGAGCCGTTGGCACGGAGCGAGTTTGAGCTGAGCGGCCAGGGCGGAACGCGCCGTCAGGTACGCAAGCTGATGGCGCCCGCTGCGATGAGTCACGTCACAGGCTATCTCAGCGATCGTTACGGGCGCACCGGTATCGAGAGCAAACTCAACAGCCACTTGTCAGGCATGACGCGTCTCCGGTCGTGGGACGACCTGCGAGATTTCCTGATGGCAGATCAACGGCGTGGCCACGACGTTTTCCTGACTATCGACGCCCACGTGCAGGAAGCCGCATACTCGGCCCTGGAAGGGCGACGAGGCGCGGTAGTGGCCCTTGTTCCCTCAACCGGCGAAATCCTCGCCCTCACGAGTTCCCCGGGATACGATGTGGCTAGAGTTGATACCGCTTGGGAGACAATTCAAGAAGACCCCGAGGAACCGCTCTTCAACCGCGCCACTTCCGGTCTTTATCCACCAGGTTCCACCTTCAAGGTGGTCACAGCAGGCGATGCTCTCGAAGAGGGGATCGCTGAACCGAAGACCTCCTTTCGGTGCAACGGGCACGTGAACATCGAGGGCTACGATGTCCGATGTCCCGACGGGAAGGCGCACGGTCGCGTGGACCTGACCCAGGCGCTTGTCGTTTCATGCAATGTCGTCCATGCGCAACTGGCCGTCCAGATTGGCAAGAGCCGCTATACGAGCTATGCGCGCCGCTGGGGACTCGGTGAGGATTTGTTCGGTGACCTCCCCTCCAAGGCATCCAGTATCGTGCGCAGCGACTCAAACCTCACCACGACCGTCCTTGCTCAGACGGGATTCGGACAGGGGGAGGTCTCGGTAACGCCGCTCCAAATGGCAGTGATTGCCGCGACCATCGCCAATGGCGGGCTACGCATGCAACCCTACATTATTGATCGCGTCTGCAGCTATGGTGGTGAGCGACTTCAGCAGACAACGCCGAAGGGGGAGCAGCAAGTGATTTCACCCGACACGGCTGGTTTGCTCGCAGGGATGATGGAGGCGGTGGTATCGCGTGGATCCACCCGCGGCACATTCTCCAGCCTCTCGTTCTCCGTTGCCGGGAAGACCGGTACCGCTCAGAATCCGCACGGCAAGGCACACGCGTGGTTTATCGGCTTTGCTCCAGTTGAGAGTCCACAAGTCGCCGTGGCCTGTGTTATCGAGAACGCCGGCGCGGGATCCAAAGAGGCCGCTCCGGTGGTCAGAGATGTGATGGCCGCGGCCCTTGCTCATTTGTAGGGCGAAGCATTACCGGTCGAGTCCCAGTCGGGTTACCTGTTCCGGAGGAGCCTTCAGCTTTGCCAGTGTTTCCCGCAGTATCTGCTGCATCTGTCGCACCGGCGCTGGTTGATCATCGCAGCGATTCACCAGCTCGTTCAGGTCTGACGCTTTGTCGCTCAGCCATGTTGGATCCGACCATGGAGGGCAGTCGTGAACTTCGCGACGCCCGTTCTGATAGGTTCCCAGCCCATACGGGATGAAGCGCGCGAGATGGTAGCCGTGCCAGTAGAGCGGTTGGTTTTCAGGAACCGGCGACTGATGCAGAATCCACTGTCCGTCGGTGATGCTTACGCTTTGCCCGAACATCCCCATGAGAGCAAAGTCCCTTGTCTTTGCACACGGATCCTGCAACACAGGAAAAAGGCTGATACCGTTTAGTGGTTTATTGTCGGGGAAGTCCGGAACCGGGCGCCCCACGGCTTCAATAACCGTCGGATAGATGTCTACCAACTGGACGAGCTGCCTTCTCCATGCGCCGCACCCTCCGGGATGAGCCGCGATGAACGGGATGTGTGCGACCGCATCAAATTGGTGCGTCTGCAGCTTCCCTATGCGACCGTGATCGCCGTTGAACGTGCCGTGGTCGGTGGTGAAGATTACCAGCGTGTCGTCCCACAGATTCAGCTCGTCCATCGCATCCAGCACCTTTCCAAGAGCGCGGTCCACCAGAACAACATTCGCCGCGTAGCGTGCGCGCGAATTCTGGAACTCCTCTGACGTCATGTGGTCGCGCCACTTGGCGTAGGGCCAATTGAACGCGGGGAAGCGGCTGTACCCTTCGGGATCGAACAGCTTCACCAGATCCTCAGGCGGATCGAGCGGCTCATGGGGCGTGAAACAATCAATGTGCAGATAGAAGTTCTGGTGTGAATGGTTGCGCCGCAGCCAGTCCGCCGCGGTCGAGAATGTGCGCATCGCGAACCAGTCTTCCTCCGACTGACGCAGAAAGTGGACATTGCGCCAGTGACGCTCGCACTTGCCCATCCGGTCGTTGGGCGGACAATCAAACTCCACGGGGTCGGTGTAAAGCCCGTCTGCTTCCTGCCCACGGATGAACTGGAAGCCGCTGTAGCCCATGTGATAATTGCCGGAACCTTGCTCCCACAAGTGAAAGTGATCGGAGACGAGGTAACTCACGGGCAATCCGTTTTCCTGCATCCAGCGAATCGACATATTTGGTGGGCCGGAAACCTGACGCGGTAGGTCGAGGTCTTCCTCTTCCAGCGGCCCCCACCCGCGCTCAAGGAATTCCAGCCGCCCAGTGTAGATATCCCGCCTTGCAGGCATACAGGGAGAACTCCCGCAGTAGGCATTCTCAAATACAGTTCCTCGTTCAGCCAGTCTTTCCATGTTGGGGGTAGGGACGGACCATGGCGGCGCTTCCTGACTCCAGCACTCGTGGAGCGGTTTTCCACCTGTGTAGGGACTGCAATGGTCGCGTCTCAAGGTGTCGCAAAGGATTACGATGACATTCACGGGATGACCTCCATCAAACGAAAGTCGTGCGCGGGAACAAGCAGCTTGACGCGCAGCGCATCGCCGTCCGATTTGGCTTCAATGCTTCGCAGCGTCTCGTCGCCGCCGGGCATGAGGGCGACGCCGCCACGGTTGATGCGGCGATCCCATTCGTAGGGCTGCTCATTGGGTTTCGGGTTCAGCTCCGAACGCTCGCCATCAAGTACCTGCGCTCGGGTCGCGTCAAGGGTGAGGGCTTTGGCATCCAGCCTGAACTCCAGTTGGTTCGGCGTGTCGGCGAGGTTGGCGATGACGACGATCGCTCGACCGTTGGGTTTGACGTAGAGACTTGTTTTGATTCCCTCCGCCGGTGAGAGAAACGTGACATCGGGGTTGTGCCAGTAACCCACGAAACGCACGTCGGGGTCGGCGATGCTGAGGTCATAGAAGCAATTCGGGTACAGGAACCCACCGAAACACCACTTCGAGTCCATCACCAGCATCATGGCATACATGTGGCGCATGAACTTGCGGTAGTTGTCGGGCGACTCGCTGCGCTTGACGTACTCCGACAAACCCATCCACATCATGATAGTTCCGTGCATCCCGGCGTTGGAGACCGTTTCCATGAAATCAAACGGGCCGGGGTAGCGATCCATGGCGTAGTCGATGCGGTACTCTCCTCCGGGAACCGCGGCGAACTGCCATCCGCCTATCTGCGACCCGGTGTAACCGCAGCTCCAATTGAAACCTTGGGTGCCGATGTCGCCGAAGACGTGCGCGGAGCGCTTGTAGTATTCCCGTTGCCCGAATAGCATCCAGCCCGGCTGCACGCGACCATCGGGAAGCAAGTATGCGGTTCCAGAGAGGGTGTTGTAGTTGGGTAGGGGAGTGCCGGTGTCGAAATAGACGCCGTCCACGCCATACTGGTCCTTCCAGCGTTCGTGGCTCCAGACGGCGTAGTCCACCTTGCTGCGCGTGAAAAGCATGTTGTATTGCAGCCCGCCGGAGTCCCACTCCGCCGCAAACTCGCTGGCGGTTTTTGCGCCCCAGTTGAATCCCGAGGTGTCCAGATGCGGAGTCACCTTGTACCCCTCCGCGTGCATCTGATCGGTAGCCTTTTTCGAGCCGTCAGGGTCGTAGCGATACGGTCCCACACCCTCCTCGTCCCAGCCCGCACTGTCGCCGAGCCACTTGCAGAAGATGCCTCCATCCCTTCGTTCGGGTCCGCGCCAGAAGTGTTTTCTCCAGTTGGTGGGCTGAGGTTTTTCCGGAGTCGCCTGGAATGAGAGGGTGATTGCTCGCGAACCACGCAACTCCGTGGGAATCGCAATGAAGTTGAACCGCCATTCCACGGTTTCCCCGACCCGCTCAAGGACCATCGCGGGAGCATCGTCGGAGGGGAACCATCCTTGATCGCTGTCGGCCATGTAGGAAATCCCGCGATCGTAGGTTCCGATCCAAATCTGCGGAACAAAGTTCCCCAGCGTCGGCTTCCAGCGTCTCTCCAGCTTTGCTTTCTTTTCCTGCACATTAACGGCTTGCCGGTAGTCGAACACACCGGTGTGCTGCATTTGCCCATCCCAGCCGGTATACTCGTACCAAACCTTCGATGAAAAGATCGTTCCCGCGTCCTTCGACAGATGCCCGTAGTGCGGAGGCGCGCCCATTCCGTGGGGGAGACCGATGCCGAAGATGCACAAGTACATCTCGACGAGTTCTTCCTTCAGCGGGACCACGAGCGACAGCCTGTTGATGCGAACCGGGGCGTTCTTCGTCGGGCTGAAGCGAAAGTTGAAAACGGTGTGTCCGTCGTATTCGATGTGGCCGTCGGTCGTTACCTGCAACGGATCGTCGCCGACTGAAGCAGTGGTCGTGCTTGTCCAATGGACTTCGTTCTCCTTTCGCAATGTCACTTTCAGCGCGCCGCCACCCGCGATGACAACCTTACCTGCGGTCTCCGCCTCCAGTCGCATAGGCGCGGAAAGCATCTCCCTGCCCTGATTGGTCACCTGCGCAAACAACCCCGCTGCATTCACTTTGTGGTTGCGGCCCCAGCACCCCACGTCGAGATCCGCTGCACCCGCATTCCGGACTTGAATAGGTGTCCATGGTTTGAGCACCCGATCGGTGATGCCGATCGTGTTCCGGAGCCAGGGATAGCGCTTGAAGCTGAATGGGGTATCTGCGAGCAGGGACACTTTGCCCGCGGTTCGCTGCTCGACGCGCAGCCGGTAGTCGCCGTTTGGCAGAGGGACTGGCAATTTCTGCAAGAGGAACGGTGCGCCTCCTTCGGGCGTAAAGGGAACTGTCGCCGTGGCCAACGTCTTGGCCCCCTGCTGCAAAGTGACCAACCACGAGTCAGACACAGCAGTCAAGGGCAGACGCGGGTAGGCGACTCCGATGACCTTGCCGACTCCCTGCAGGAAAGTGGTCTCATGCTCAACGCTCCCCAGACGAGTCAGTTGCGGCTGAGGGAAAAAGCGTCGGTAGTGGTTGCGGGCCTCTGCGGCTGAGAGCGGGCGACGATAGATCGTGAATTCGTCCACCAGCATCTCCTTGCCAAAGGGAGGCGCCACGGTGTGGTAGTCCTTCTGTGGGTCGAAGGGTTTCGGCATCATGCCTTCCAGCTTCTTCTCTCCGTTGACGTACAACACGATCTTCCGGTCAGCCCAGACCAAGACGAAGTGCATCCACGTGTCTGGGCGATAGTCCACACCGTGATTCTCCATGCCGCCAGAGACCTGAACGGCAAAACCGTCGTTCGGAATGTAGAAGGTCGGGCCGCCGTTGTCCGTGTGCAGAAACCATTGCAGCCGTGTCCCGAGGTGTTGCCACCCGAGGGGTTTGACCCACATCTCCACCGCGCCGAGGGAGGGATTCAGGTTGTCTTTGGCAGCATACGCAAGCGGAATCCATCCCCCGCTTGTTTTCAAGGCCTTGCCGCGAACGCCGGGGGCGAAGTCGGGTTGTCCCAGCGCGCGAACAGGCTTAGCGCTGCCGCGGGCTATCTCCGCGGTCACGGTATCCTCAAACGAAGCTCTGAGCAGAATGGCCTCCGGCGAGGCTACAAACTCCGTGGACGCGGGTAGCGCGCGCTGGAGGTTGAGGTCGAGCCACGACTCATCCGGCGCCGGAAAGAACTTCCGGAACAGACCGGAAACGACGCGAAACTGATCGATAGTCCCGACGAAGGATTCCCCGGGGTCCGCAGACCCGCCCAGTGTCAGCGTCGTATTCCCGCTTTCCTTCGTCGAGTAGTCGATGTATCGCCAACCGTGCGGCTCTTCATCGACGGTCTTTCCATCGACCGCCAGATAGGCAATATCCGACCCGAAGACGTGGGCATAGCTCCCGACGTAGACGGCCACGTGGTGCCATCGACGTGCCCGAATCGTGTGTGCCGGGGTTCGCATCTCGACCCACCACTCCGGGTGCGACTGGTCGGACGAGGTGAGCGTCCGGTGTGTCCAGCCAAGAGCGCCGTCGTCTGTCAGGAACAGATTCAGACCATTCGCCTTGCCGGGAGCGTGAGGTTTGAACAGCAGCGAGTACCGCCCCCCCTGGGATGGCAGAGCATCCGCGCGGAACCAGAAATCAATGATAAATCGTCCCTGTTGGAAAAGCCCCTCGCCAAGAATTAGCGCCAGTGGCGCATGTCCGGCCGCCAACTTCAATCCACCGCCGAAGCGACCCTCCGATGCAGACTCCGCTCCTTGGACTGCGGACAGCCTGGAACTCTTCCCGCTGAGGTCAGCGAAAGCATCCGGCGCGTCAAACGCGTACAGCGCGAGGGTGTTGCTTCCCGGCTGGTAGCGATTCCAGAACGCGGTGGAGTCCTCCTTCGCAGTATCCTGCGCAGAGACATGGAAGACGCCACACAACAGCGTTAGAAGCGCGAACAGCACCCCGCCGTCAATCAAGGCAATTGGTTGTCGCATGAAAGGTTCCTGTGCCCCACGAGTGATTTCCGCATTCACTCCACAACCACCAAGCGGAAGTCATGCCGTTTCACGGTAAGCTTTCTGATTCTGCCCCGCTCCACCAGTATCGGCTCTCCAGTCTCGCCATCCTTCGCCGACTGTATAGCGGAGCCCAGTTTGATGTTTGTCTCAACCCCCGCGTCGCCGGGGTTGACCACGACCAGCGTGGTCCTTCCAGCTTGAGTATTGCGATAGACCGAAATGAGAACCCCTGGTTGATCGGCCGCCGCCACCGACTGAGATCGCCAGTACGGAATCCACTCCGCGTACGAGTCGAGAACACCGGCATTGCGCAGGATTTCCATTCGATCCTTCGACCAGTCGGCGCCGAAGATGCCATTGTCGTGCAGCAACGCCAGTGCGAATACCGTGCGCGCGCGGGCGCTTTTCAGGTCGATGGGGATGTTCATCACAATCTGCACCGGGATGCCCGAATACTTGCCAATGATGGTTCGATACTTGTCGAGTCCCTGGGCGCTGAACATGTCGTCGAGGTCGGATTCGAGGTACATCGACTCCCACGCGTTCATGCGGGTAAGCCACGGCATCTGGAAGACCGCGCCCGGAGAGTAGACGTTGTTGGTGTCGGGAATCCCCAATTCCTGGACGATCCGTGCCACGCGCTGGTAGTAGTCGCGGACGAGAAACAGGTTCAATCGCGGCTCGGGTTTACCTTCGTCGTTGAGATACATGCTGCCCTTGTCCAGCGACCGGCCTTCGACCAGTGAGTTCCAGTCCCACCAGTGGCCGCCGGCCCCGGTGTTCTTCGCCATGAGGTAGAAGTAGTAAGCTTCGAAATCGTAGAAGCTGGGCACGCAGGCATCTTTCAGGTAGACCGTTCGCTGTTCCGGCTCCGGCCATATCGGGTTGCCGTCTTTGTCTCTGTAATGCAGCAGGCTCGAATCGGGCTGCGGGCGCGGGTTGGTTTCGCCTGCCCATTCGCCGGAAAAAACGCTGAACTCCGGCTGGAGATGGCCGATCAGGTCAGCGGCGCGGTAACTGCCATATTCGCGTCCCTTCTCGAGGAGATACCGTCCTTGTGCGTCACGTTTTGGGGGCGGCATGACGGGAAAGGAACCGGGGGTTGTTTTGTCCTGGAACTTAAATGGCTTACCGGCAATCCAGTCCTGCCACTCCCGGTCATCGAGAGGAAACACGAAGCAACCCGCTGTTCCCCACCACGACGCGCCACCGATGTGCATCCGTTCGCTGTTCCAGGCCATCGTGCGCGCGTCCGGGGGAAGGGGTTTGGTGGGAACGGGGAGGAAGGCGAACTTCAGTTGGCGGGGGCGGTCCAACACAACCGACCTGTTAATGAACGCGATCTTGAGCACGGTCGCCCCCTTGACCTTCTCCATGACGATATGCGGTTGATGTTTGTCCAAGTAGAATCCCTCGTAGCTGTCGGTGTACCAGTAGAGACCGCGCTCACCGTTGCCGACGTACATGACATGAGGGCGTGTGGGACGTTCGGAGAGATTGGTCCAGAGAACTCCCTCCTTCGGGGTTCCCGTGTAGGGATGGTTTTTCCGGTAGAGCATGATGCTGTCGCGCGGGCTGTAGGCAAAGGCGGTGTCAACCGGGTCCTTCAGCGGAATGACCAGCTCCAGACGGTCGAGGTTCACATTTCCTCTCGGATTCAGTTCGAGGAGGGTGAGGTATTGCCCCGTATAGTCTGCTTCCGAATGCAGCTCCACGGCGACGCTGCCAATGGCCCCTCCGCTCCTGCCGGAAGCGCGGGTGGGCAGCGTCGCGTTTTCCCATGAGAAGCCGTCGCCTCCTTCAGTCAGGACGACAGCGCGTCCATTCTGGCGCCCGATGAGTTGCACCGGCCCCGCCAGCAGGTCGCGTCCGGCCTCCTCAGGGACGAGGAGGTCGTGGAACTGAGACACCATACCGACGCGAGTTAGCTCGACGCGATTGCCTGCGGTCTCGTAGTTTCTTTTTCCAACCCTCAGCGGCGTGTACGGGCGAACGACGGTGTCAGCCGTACCTCCCTTGAAACTCTCGAAGGGGAAAAGCTTGCGCTCAAAAGTGTCCTTCTTCGTCAGGAGCGCCTTGCCGCTCGCATCCTGGATTTCAAGAGTGATGTCGTACTTCCCTTCCGGCAGCGGGGGAAAGCTGAAGGTCAATTCGGAAACTCCACCGGGGGCGAAGGGGGCCGAATTCCGACCCATTGTTTCGCCGCTCTGTTTGCCAAAAGAAGCGTGCAGGTATTTCGCCTTCTTCTTCAAGTCGGGATCAAGCCCAAGAATGCCATTGTCGCCGGTTACTTTCAGGCGATTGTACGACGGCATGTATGCAAACTGAAGCGCAGGGCTGGAGAGCTTTCGGGCGACCTGCAGGTTGTTGATGTAGCCGTCTACTTCGGCGTTGTGTTTTCGCAGAGGCATCTGGTGGTCGTAGTAGATCGCGCCGGTCGCGGCGTCTGTGATCTTCAGGAGAACCCAGTTGTCCTTCTTGGAGGCGGTGAGGTCGCCCAGTGGCAGACCGGCCGCGGCGATCACTGCCTCCTTGCTCTCCCCGAGTTTCACCATCACCGCGCTGGTCTTGTCGAAAAGACTCTTCCCGTCGGGGTCCAAAATACTGACCGCGACGTTGAGCGCAACTTCCTTCGACCGTGAATTGTGGAACCGGAACTTGAAGCTCGGGTTTCCGTGCATCCAGTCGCCCACCTCAACGAACTGGACGCCAATCGCTTGTGAGTCGAAAACGACTTCGGGGAACAGGTGGAACTGCAGCCAGCTTGCCACGACCCAGGCGTAGTAGTTGCTACCCGGGTCCTGCGCGGATACGAGCTGCATGACCCACCGATCTCCATCCTTGATGGATGACACGTCGAGGTCCTTCAGAGGGATAGCGATTTCCTGCGTCCACTCGTCGTCCGTGAAGACCGACTTGGCGACCGCGTCTGTGTCGTACTCGTAACCAGGCTGCCCAATGGAGTATCGCACCTTCTGATCGCAGATCATGTCCCAGGCATTGGTTAGGAACTTGAAGAAGTGACCGGAGATGGCCTTGTCTCGCGCCGTGGTGCAGAACTGTATTTCGGTGTGATCGTCCATCAGGATCGACTGGTCAAAGAACTGGCTTTCTGCTCGCGCCTTCGTTTTGGCGGCGCCACGCAACGATCCTTTAGGGTAGACGGGATAGCGGAACGCAAGGTAGACGTTTGCACTGTCGTATCCGAGATACCAGACGGGTTGCAGGAACTGCGGAACAGACATTCCCGGAAACCCATAGTTGACGAACCCCGTAATCGCTG
>MNXM01000059.1 GCA_001872605.1 Armatimonadetes bacterium CG2_30_59_28
GGTCCCAGCGGGCCGCGGTGGCGGTAGGACACAGCATTCTGGAAGCTGCCTTTTTCATTATCAGAGACAAAGTCCCGTACAAAGAGTTGGGCGCCAACCATTTCGATCAAATCAACAAGAAGCACCTGACCCGCTATCATCTTCGCAAGCTCGAAAGCTTGGGATACAAAGTCGAACTGGAAGAACTCCCCTTGGCGGCCTGATTTTCGTACCCCAAGGGGCTATTTTCGGAGGAGGAGGCGCGGAACATAACGGGAGACAGCGGCGCGGCATGGAGAGGTGAACCGTATGTCACCAGAGCAGGAAGAATGAGCCAGCATAGGAGTGTATAAGACAGTTTCGGCACGACGATACCTCTCGCTGAAGAAGATGCATCGAGTAGCAAGTTCCGATGGACTTGGGGAGATTGTCTCAGTGAGCAGGATGAACTGTCAATAACGGTGACATAACGGTGACGCCGCGAGCGGGAAGGGAATTCGCCTCGATATCGTTCAGTCCGGACATGACCCAATGACTTCGGGCAGCATCGTCCTGGCCCAAAACAGCGTGAATGCCGCGGAGAAGAGGAGAGACCATACCACTTTCGTTCGTGACCGCGCCCACTCTTGCGCGAGTGGCGACGTTATCCTCGTTCCTGAAGGGCTGGAAGCGTTGGTAAAGTGACGCGAATACCTTCCTCGATACGGATCCCTGCGTGGGCGGCGCCATGCAGGTCTTTCTTCTCGGATGCGTTTTTTTTGACGGACGTTGAGCGTTGTGATACCTTCATCCCATCGGATTTCCCGGACCCGTCATCGGGGGGCGTGACCGGTCACACTTCCCAAGGTGGGCGGATGAATCGTGGGGGTTCCATAGTGCACAGAAACCTTTTCCTCGTAATGCTTCTGTTCGCAGTCAACGCATGGGGTCAGGAACTTAAGCTCCTGACTGATAACGGCCTCACCAACGAGAAATTCAGCACATATAGGGACGCGCGCTTTCTCAGAAGCGGAGGGAAGTATGTCGTCAACCCACTGCTTGCGAGCGACAGAGGGGCCGGGGACACTTTCCCCTTTGCGGGCGGCACACTGACCAACGGCGATGCGAGCTTCACATCCAAGAGGGAACCCGGCCCGTACTCCTACTGGCAAAGCGCCCCCCGTGGCGAGGTAGTCTTTGACCTCCTCAAACCCTATCGCGTCGGAAAGGTGCGTGTCTGTGTCCTCAACTCAGGTCCGCACGGGACAGAGAGAGTCGAGCTATACAAAAAGGGAGATCCGCTTGAATTCCCTGAAGCGCTGAAGATGGGGGAACTCCGGGCGCAGGATGGCTGGAACGAGTTCACAGACCTTGACACTATTCTCGATGGAATCCGTCTCGTGCTGACCCTTCAGAAAGGCAAAACTTACCTCACGGTTTCGGAAGTCGAGATCTGGGGGAGCGAAGGTCCTGCCCAGGCCGTTGCATCCTCTCCACAGAAGGTCGGGGACAAATCAATTCGGGAAGGCAGTATCGAATGGTATGCCTTCGACTTTGGGCCGAAGGACTCCCCCGTGTTCGCCAATTTCACGGGCGTGGACAAGGATGTTGTGTATCACAAGGACCGGGGGTATGGCTTCCTTCCCTATCAGGATGGCAAACCTGGCACGCCCAGCAACTTTGGGCCCGAAAGCAATACCGTGCCTGGCCTGGGGGAACGGGACCGGATTGGCAAGGCGAAAGCCATATCAGACAGCCTTTACAGGGACTTTGTGATGACCTCTGCCTACTACCACACGCAGGTGAGGCAGACCTTTGTCGTCGATGTCCCCAACGGCAAGTACCGGGCAATCACCTTCCACGGAGATCAGGAGTACGGCGAACCTGGGGAGCAACAGTGGTGGATTGAGGCGGAAGAGAAGCGCGTGGTTGAGAGACTCAGGTTCCCGCTTTCTCGTCTCGCCGACGCGGTGTTCGACACGGACGTTGCCGATGGGCAACTGACGCTGACCATGGACGCTGCCCACCCGGATATGGAAAAACGCAGCGTGTTGCTCAACGGGCTTGCAGTGTTCCCGATCAACACCCAGCAAGAACGCGCTTTCGCCGATGCGAAGATAGCGAAGATACGCGCTGCCGTGCAACGGGAGCGAGACGAGAGGTTCGCGTCTCTCTTCACCGAGAAGCCCTACGTGGAAGAAGCGCCCCTGCCTCCGGTATCCGCGGAGGACGAGGCGCGAGGATTTGTACCGTTCGTGCCGCATTGGATGGCGACGATCTACCCGAATAGCGTGCCACGCCCCAAAGACTTGACGCGTCCGCTCGGGTGTTTTGCCTGCCCCGGGGAATGCGATCCGATGACCGTCGCAGTGAGGTCTCTCAAGGATCTAAAGGGACTCACTTGTTCGGTCAGTGACCTCTCCGGGCCAGAAAAGATCCCCGCCGCGTCGGTCGATATTCGCTCAGTCAAGTGTTGGCCGCAACGGCTTGGGAGCAGTTGGGGCACTGAGTGGCGCGTGATGCCGGAATTGCTGGAAGCCAAGAGAGTGGTAGACGTTTCCCACAACACCACACAGGAGTTCTGGCTGACGATTCGAGTGCCCGAGAGCGCCAAGCCCGGAGTTTACAGAGGAACGGCCACTATTGTCGCAACGAACGGGGGGAAGGCATCCATTCCAATGACAGTGGATGTGCTTCCTTTTACACTGGAGCGGAACGAGCGCCCTGTCGGCATGTACTGGTATGAGCACAAAGTAGCGGGGACGCCGGTGCGTGACGTTCATGTGAAGGATATGGTGGAACACGGAATGTCGGCGGCCGCCATTGGGCACATCTTCCCCGAGGTCAGGAACGAGAACGGCAAGATTGTTCTCGATGCGAGCAAACTCACGAAGTTCCTTCAAGAGATCAAGCGCCTCGGCATCGGAGGGCCGCTCCCGTACCACACGTCCACGCTCACATCCAAAATCAAACGCGTCTTCCCTGGCAAGTCCAAAGAGGAATACGACGCTCTCTATGTGGAGGCGACGCGACAGTTGCAGGACATCTCTTCCCGTCCCGATACGCCGCAGTTGCTCTACTATCCCGTGGATGAGATCGGCAATGCGGACGACCGCGGCAGGCAGGCCCACGACGAGTGTGCGCTGGTCACCTCAGTGCCGGGCGCCGTTAGCTACATCACCGTGAACAACTATGCCGCGGGCGAGAAGTGGGGAGACACCTTCGATATCTGGTGCGGCAACATCGAATACACCGCGGAACAGGAGAAGGCCCTGCTCGGGAAGGGGAAACGTTACATGCGCTACGGCCCCGCCTATCTGAACGACGCCCGCAAGGCTCGCAACAGTTGCGGATTCGGTTTCTATCGCCGCCCGGCGGAAGCCATGTACTACTGGCATTATCAGTGCTATCAGGGAGACCCCTACAACGATTTCGATGGTGGTTGCCGCGACCACTGCGCCGCATATCCCTCCGAGAACAGCGAACTCATTCCCACCATTGACTGGGAATCTCTTCGGGAGGGTGTTGACGACATGCGCTACATCGCCACCCTGAAACACTACGCCCAAGTCGCGGCCGGGAAACCCAATGGCAAGCCCTTCGCAGATAGCGCGAACAGAGTATTGGCGGATGTTCTTGCGGGCGACGATCGCGTCAACCAGTACACTTTCCGCGACGATCTCAGCGACGACGACTTCCACGCTTTGCGGAGGAAACTGGTGGACGAGATTCTCAAGCTCCGGAAGGTTGTTCAGTAAAGGACCCGATATGCACTGCGAACGCAGCAAGTACTTCGTCATCACCGTCGACGATCCCGGCGCTCTGGTACGGGACCTCGGCATTTTTCAGAACACCCTCGACTTCTTTGCGCACGAGGAAGTCGAGGCTACCTACTTCGTCGTGCCTCAAGGTGCGGATGGTGAGTGGAGAGTTGACCGGAACCGCGAGTGGGTGCACGCGTTGCGCGAGGCCGGGCAGCGCGGACACGACTTCCAGCTCCACGGTCTCGACCACGGCCATTGCGAATTCGGCGCGCACCCGGCGCTGATGTCGATTATGGGCGGAGCAGATTACGCAGCGCGGCTGAAGAAGGACATCGAGCAGTGCGGTCATCTGTGGACGCGGGAGCTGTTCGTCGCGAAGCTGCGGACGGGATTGACCATCTTCGAGAACGCGGTAGGACACCAACCACTCGCCTTCCGCACCGGAGCTTTGTCGCAGTCGCCGCAATTGTATGAGGCGTTGGCGGAGGTTGGGTTGCGGTACGTCTCTAATCGAGTGATCGACCCGCGAGGATGGCATTACATCGGTGGCAATTACGATGTGAAGGAAGACTGGGAGCCGGAAGTCCCGCCGATGCCCTACTCCCTGACCGACAAGGTCGCAGACCTCCCCATCGCCAGCGAGTATGCCTGGAAGGTGCCTCCCGACAAAGTCGACAGGCACGTCGCTCTCGCGCTGGAGGACATGGACAGAATCTATCGTCGGTGTGACGTGTTCATCCTCATCTGCCACGTGCAGGAAGTCGGCGGAGAAGCGCCACAACCGCAGGAGGTTCTCACGCAGATTCTTGAGGCCGCGCGCAAGACCTACCAGGCAAAATTCATTACTGTGCGGGAACTCATTGCCGAAATCAAGGACGGTCGGGTTCCTGTCATCACGCCCGAGCGGCGACAACCACACGGAGGATATTACAATGGGAGTTGATCGTTTCGACGGGAAGGAAATCGAGTATCTTCAGGAGGCGCTGCACTCGGGCCGGTTGTCGGGTCAGCCATCGGGCTTTCTGGGGAAACTGGAAAAAGCGTTTCGTGAAGCCTTCGACGTGCAATACGCGGTTGCCGCAAACTCGGCGATGTCATTGCTTATCTCGTCGATGTACGCCGCACGCGCCGGCGCAGGGGATGAGGTGCTGTGCGATCCCCTTGTGCAGTTTCACGCCATCGCGGCGTTGTGGCAGAACGCTCACCCCACCTGGGCCGATGTACGCGAAGACACTTGGCTCATGGACCCCGAATCCGCGCGGCAGAACATCACCCCGCAGACGAAGGCCATCTGCGCCACTCACCTCTGGGGGCTGCCCGCCGAGGTGGATACCTTGCGGAAGATCGCCGATGAGAACAACGTGGTCCTCATCGAGGACTGCGCCCATGCCATGTTTCTACCCTACAAGGGCAGATTTGCTGGAACGTGGGGACACATCGGCGTCTTCAGTTTTTGCTCGGGTAAGCACATGACCTGTGGCGACGGCGGCATCGCGCTCACCAATGACGAGGAGCTGGCCACACGTATCCGCAGCGTCACTTGTTTCGGTGAGTCCCCACCGGAGTTGGCCACTGTCTTTCGCATGACCGAAATGCAGGCCGCCATTGCGCTGGCGCAGTTGGAGAACGTGAAAGGCTATATCGACGAGTATCGCAAATCCTACTCCATGCTCTCCGACGCCATCTCCGGTTGCGACTGGCTGCAACCGCGCGCCACTCGTGACGGTTGCGGCAACTCGCCGTACATCTTCTCATTCTTGTTCCGCGGCGAACGCGCCGGCGTCGAGCTGGAAGATTTCAAGCAGGCTCTCTTCGACACCGATGCGCTGTTCAACATCGGATTCACGCAGGTCCCCGCGTACAAGTATAAGCTGTTCAAGCAGCCGATGGCGTACCAGAGCAAGGGCTGTCCGCTGCACAACTGCCCCTACTATGAAGGTCGCTACGAGTACCGGGATGGCCTGTGTCCCACCGCCGAGGGGCTGCTGCCGCGCCTGATCAACACCAACTGCATGATCTCCGAGGAGAATGCCAAACGCATTGCCGACTCTCTGACGGCCGCTATCGAGAAGGTAGACGGGAGATAAAGCCCGTTGGGCAGTTCATGGGGGGCATTCTGCAATGAGCGATCTCAGCAGGCTCACACACCAGCAATCCGACTGGATCTTTGACATCGCCGCCGCCTTTCAGCCGGTCGACGCGGCCCGAGTGCAACAGGAACTCGCAGAACGTCACGGCGTGACAGCCGATCTGCCTCAGGTGGTCAAGTACATGGAATGGCTGCGCAGCAGCTTTCCCCGCAAACTCGCTCACGCCGGGCCGGAGCGGTGGACGGTGGTGGACTTGGGGTAAGGGGCGTGCAGCTTCCTTGCCGGAGCCGGAACGGAGAGAGGAGTATCAGGTGGGCCGCATTGGGGTTGCCGTCATCGGGGCCGGGGGTGAGAATATCGCCACCGGATGCCATCTGCCCGCGCTCAAACATGTGCCGGAGATGGAGCTTCGCCTGCTTCACGATGTCAACGAAGAAGGCGTTCGCCGAACCGCGCAGACGTATGGAGTTGACTGGACCACCAACTTCGAGGATGTCCTGACGCGCGACGATATTGACCTCGTGCAGATATGCTCCCCCGATCCTTTCCATGCTTCCCAGTCGGTGGCCGCTCTCGATGCAGGTAAGCACGTGTTGTGTCAGAAGCCCCTCGCGCTGTCGGTGGAGGAACTGGAGTCGATGAGTGTTGCGGCGGTCCGTTCCGAGGGTCAGTTCCAGGGCTGTCAGCACCGGAGATACGAGGCGTGGGCGCGGGCGAGCCATGCAGCGATTCAGCGTGGGGACATCGGCGAGCCGGTGTATGGGCGGTTCCAAGTCAAAGGCCGCTTCTACCCGTATCCCCAGGACAGCTTCTACCGAACCGCGGAAAGCGGCGGACAGTTTGTTCACAACGGGATGCACTATGTGGACGTCCTTTGCTATCTCATGGACACCTTGCCGGTGGAAGTCTTTGCGCGAAGCGCGCGTCACTACCCCACCGCGGACAGGCTGGAGAGCGACAACTACCTCTCCTGCATGACGAAGATGGAAAACGGCGCGCAGGCGTGGATCGAGCTGAATCTGATGATGGTTGACCCTCCGCTCACACCCGCGGAAGAGCGCGTTATCATCATCGGCACACAAGGCACGCTGCGTCTCGGGAACGAAGACAACCCCAACTTCGAAGCATTCACTCCGGGTGGAAGCGTGAGGACTCGCGTCAACCCTCTCATCCATGTTGCGAATCCGTTTGTCCTTCAGTTCCGCGAGTTTGCCCACACGATTCTGACCGGACGACCCAACGCGATTCCTTTCCACTTCTCTGCGCGCGTGATGGAAACGTGTCTCGCCGCGGTCGAGTCGGCTGGCACGGGAGAACCGGTCAAGCTGCGGGATTGGTTGGAGCGAGGTGTGCAGTGAACCCTCGAGAAGTCACGGTGGGCATAGGTGTTATTGGCATTGGCGTCCGCGGACGGCACGCCCATGAGCATTTACTTGCCGAACACCCGGCGGCCAAAGTGCGCGCGGTGGCCCAGTACCCCAACGTGACCCCCGAACTGCTGGAAGGACGCGGCCGCGACTCCTGGGAGAAACACGCGGCCAGATTCAGCGTGAAGCTGACAGATGATTACCGCGAAGTCCTCGCGCGTGACGATGTCCACGTCATCAGTCTCATGACAGAACCGTCCCTCACAGCGAAGTATGTGGAGGAAGCCGCCGCGGCGGGGAAGCACATATTCCTGGACAAACCGATGGCGACGACCATGGAAGACAGTGAACGAATCGTCCGCGCCGTCGAAGCCAGCGGCGTCACGCTGATGGTTGCATTCAACTATCGGTACGCGTTCCCCTATCGGGAGATGAAGCGTCGAATCGACGCTGGAGAGATCGGTGATCTGCGCATTGTCAGCGTGGACGTATGCCTCAACAAAGGCCCGTTGCCGGAGTTCACCGCGAGTGAGTCATACAGGAATGCGTTCGGAGGCGGGGAGGTGGCGAACTTTGGATGCTACGCGGCCGACCTGCTGCTGTGGCTGACGGGCAGCCAGCCTCGCTCGGTCTTCGCTACCATGGCAACCCGTTTCTACGAGGATTACCGCGCCACCGGAATGGAGGACATTGGGCAGATCTCAGTGAAAATGGAAAACGGTGCCATCGGCAACATCCTGACGGGACGGACGACAACCCAGTCGCCATGGCCCATCGAGGCAGTGGAAGTCGTCGGGACGCGAGGGTTTCTGCGCGCAACTCCCAACTGCACTTTCCGAATCGAGGGGAAGCAGGTTCTGGAAACCGCCTATGGAACAAATCGCGTGCAGTGGATGGCTTTTGACTTCATCGACGCCGTCCTTGAGGGTCGGCCCTCGCCCGTCTCGGAGCACGACGGGCTGGCCGCCGTGCAGTTGATCGCAGCAGCGTATGGGTCGGCTGAAACTGGAGAGCCAATCTACCTCTGAAATCACGATCGCGGCAAGGGTGCCCGGGCGCCTTGACCGCGTGTCCTGCCGATGGTGTACCGATGGTGTATTGGCAACGCGGTTCCATAGGTGAACGAAGGGATATGGATAGGGGCAGAGCAGGCGCAGGTGCTCCGAGGGCTCGTTCGCTCCACGGTGAAATCTCCTTCAGGCCTTGTGCCTGCGGAACAGTTCAAGGCGTTCCAAGAGACGGCGGACATATACGCAAGTGAAGATAAGTTCACCTTGTCTGTCGCCATGCCAGGGGTTGGGGGTGGGCCGCCCAAACAGTATTCATACACTCTCTCTAACGATGCTCCGCCACTCGCTGTTCGTGGGTCGAACCAAAGGTCTGGACAAAACGAATGTTGACGACTCTGGAAGAAGGAGTGAAAGGAGGACGGTGGGCCTCGCTGGCCCAACGCCCACTTTCGCGAGCATGGGTTGTTCTCACTGGTCGCAGCCCATGCTTCGTATCGTCAACCCGCTCAGCGGTAAAACCACCAACTGGAGAGCCGGATGCGGGAGAACCGCACGTCCGTTTCGGAGGGAGGGGGGATCAGGTATTCAACCGATTCTCCCTACCCCTTTCAATGACATTGATGTTTACACGTTGCGTGAAGAGGACGAAGGAGGAGACTGGCGTGCGCTATTCACCGCACTGGATAGCCATGCCGTTTGGAGACGCCTCCTGCATCTGGTGTTCACCAAATTTGGCAAACTACAGCAAAATCGAGGCGGCCCGTTGAGACTGGTAGTATGATCCTGAAAAAGGACAGACCCGCGTAGAGCCGTCGATGGGAAGGATAACTGAGGCACAGAAGAAGGGCAAGGCACGTTCGCAGATTCGCCGGGCGCAACTCTTGTTTTTCCCATGCTCTTGACCATTCCCAGGGAACTGGCTAAGATGTCGCGTCCGCAGTATCGGGCCAAACCATTCTAATTTCAGGGAGAAGCAATCCATGTCTGAAGCGCCGAAACGCGTCACGAAGCGAAGAGTCCTGCTGTTTGGACGGGGGTCCCATCAGTGGGAGGAGAGTTGCCCCATCCTCCGACGTTACCTGAAGACTATTCCCGGATATGAAGTGGACTACGTTAAGGAAGACCTCGATGTCTTTACAGCGGAGCGCATCGAGCCTTACAACTTGATCGTCTTGTTCAATACTGGAGGTCAACTGACGGTGGAGCAGAAGCGCGGTCTGGTTGAAGGAGTCGCCGCGGGGAAGGGGTTCGTTGGTTGCCACGGCGCAGCAGATTCGTTCAGGGCCTCACCCGAATACCTTGCGATGATCGGCGGAGAGTTCCAGCGCCATCCCGCGACTCGCGAATTCATCGTCAGCCTCACTGACAACAAGCACCCGGTGACGAAGGATATCAAAGGATACGAGGTCAAAGATTGGGAGCCGTGGCCGATCTTCGAGTACAAGGTTTACGATGAGCAGTACCTCCTGGACTCTGACCCGCGAGTTCACGTATTGGCCACGACGACGTTCCGCGGCAGCTTATGGCCCGTTGCCTGGGTAAAGCCCTGGGGGCAGGGGAAGGTGTTCTACACCATCCTCGGGCATCACCCCGGCGTGGTGCGTGAGGAATTCTTCAAGCAACTTTTCATCGGTGGAGCGAAGTGGGCGGGGGGAAAACAGCCGTACCGCAAACCAAAGACCGACCGCTACGACATTATCTGAGGAACGTCATCGAGCGGCCCAACTTTTCGAGCACTGCCTCCCAGCGCGCAGGCTGGTTCGCGTGAACGATCGCGGGGACAAATCCCAAGTCGAGATAGGTCTTGACCGCGGGTAATCTGAAATCGTCCGTGCGGAGCACCACGCGCCGGAGGCCCTCCGATCTGTGTTTGTGGAGCGCCGCCAGGCTTACCGCTGTCCCCAGCTTCTTCCCCGCGTGGGTTGGACAGACACCGACATAGTGAAGGTAGCCAACGTCTTCTTCTAAGGTGGCATGCCGGTACGCGCTGGCCGTTCCACACGGAAGCCCATTCGGCGCACATACGAAGAAGATGCGGTCGGGCCGATACGCAGGATGCGCTTCCATCTCTCGCATGAAGTACTCGAGATCATAGCGATCATCTGCGAACGACTCCCGAATGATGCGCGCCCAATGGTGGCCGTCGCCTTCGCGACTGGTTCTGACCGTGTAGCCGTCCGGCAGCGTCACGGCGGGGAGGTCAGACAGTGTTCGCAGCTCCATGCAGAGCTGAGGTTGCAGAGGCTGAGTATCCTGTGTCATTGAGTCATCCTTGAGACGCTGTCCTTCTGTGCCGCCTTCTCCACGTATTCATCGACAAAGGCCGCGTTCTGCGCAATCATTTGCGGGTCATCTTTGGGGAACATGCCAACGCAGACAATGTCGTTCTTGCGCATAACTCTCCCAAGCAACTCGAAGGCAGGGATGATCGGCTTGTTGCCTCCGGCGAAGACCTTATAATGCACGACCGGCTTCTCGATGGTGGCTATGATTTCAAGCATCCGGGCGCGGTCATCGTCATGCAACTTCTCTCCAGTGTCGATGTGCTGGGCGTGTTGCGACTGGTCGGTAGGGTTGTAGTGGGAGCACATCTGGAAATCGACCTCGAGGTGGTCACGCATCCATGCGTGGGCCTCGGGTTTGTGCCCCGCAAATCCCACGGCAGCGATGCCAGCGTCCCGCATCCGCTGGAGTGCTTCCTTAAAGTGACCTTCCATTCCGTTGGCATGCCAGTAGTCCACAATGCCCCCATGCAGATATGCGCCCGACGCGCCCAACTCCGCGGCGGCTGTAATCCACTTCCTCCAGCTTCCCTGGTCGTCACGGTCCGGACAGATCTGGGCGAACCACTGAATGGTTCCGCCGTTGTTCCAGTGCTCCTTCAGAATGCCCGTGATATGGTCATCCGTCCGTCCGAAGAAGGTGTTATCCCCGCTGCCTCGGCCGCCCGCAATGTTCCCCTGATGCGGTCGGGTGTAAAGTACTCCAGCATTTCCTCGGAGCGTTCCTGGCTTTGGTGGGAGAATCCGCTGAATGGGTTCCCACCAATGCACAGGCGCGAGACGCCGGCAAGACCGATCGTGGCGTATTGCATCACTGCGTTCTCCTTGTTGCTTGTCGGGTCACGAGAATCCATGTTCCACCCGCGCTGAGTTTGCGTCACTCCCCAAACTCAGCAGCAGTCGCTTCGTCTCCAGATAGTACCTGAAGCTTTCCAGCGACACATCCGGCGGGATGGAGTGGTCGATAGTCGGGATATAGCCGCCCTGGTCGATGATGGGCGCGACACTGCGTTGCAGCTCCGCGTCGATGGCTTCCGGTCCCTTGGCGATCTCTCGCTTGTCCACCCCGCCGACCATGCATACCGACTTGCCGTAGCTCCTGCGAATCGCGATCGGGTCCATCCCCGCCGCTCGTTCTACCGGCCCAAAGCCATCCACTCCCGCTTCCAAGAAGAGCGGAATGAGCACGCGGTGATCGCCGTCGGTGTCGACGAGTACGATTTCCACGCCATTGGATTTCAGGAACTCCACAAACCGCTTATAGTGGGGCAGGATGAATTGCCGAAACAAAGCGGGGCCCATCAGTGGGCCGCCTTTTCCCGCCATGTCTTCGTGGATGTAGTAGAAGTCGAACTTGATGTCCTGCACGGCGCGGCGGAACAGACGCAGAATGAAGTCGGTCAGGAAATCCAGACATTCGTGAATCAGCGCGGGGTCATCATAAAACAGGTAAGAGAGGTTTTCCGTGCCGATCCAGTTGCGGAGCATGCTGTAGTAACCGAAGGTGCCCCCAAGAGGATTCAGAAGCGTTAGCGGCAGATCGGTTGTTGCAGCTTCCGCCTTCGTCTGCTCCCAGTCGTCAGGATACCGATCGGCGTCGAACCGGCCGGCGTAGCCCTTGCTGTACTCGCGAAATGACTGCCGATCCTTCACCGGGAAGTCGATGTACGTGTCCATGCTCATGCGCGTTCCGCGGACGGTTCCCGTCTTCAAGGCGCGCCGCGTCCGGCCCATGCCGTCGGTGAAAAGCTCGTACTCATCAGTTTCTTCCAGCACCTGCGTCTCGTAGGGCGGGACAGGCCCGATGGCATTGATGTGGACAGTCTCGTAACCCTCCAGTCCGAAGTAGTCACAGCCGCGGTGCATGAAGGAGGTGTCCACCTCCTCCGGCATACCCTCATCAATCCACCGCTGCCGCGTCTGCCCCCAGAGGCATATCTCCATGCAGGGCACGCGGTCGATTTCGGAAAACTTGAGCGTGTTCATGAAGCGTTGTTTTGGTGTCATGGATTCCTCCGAAAATAAACCGCAAAGACGCAAAGGCTCTTTGCGGCCTTGGCGGTGTCGCGGTTAAAAAGAACTCTCTCTCGTTTTCATCTGCCCTGGTGACCGAACGGTCATGGGCGATTCCCTTAAAAATGCGAATGGAGCCTGCCTCGACACCATCGGGGGAGTGCGGCTTGCCGATCCCGAGGATCGGGACGACCTGTCGGCATGGGTGCTCCCCTCCTGCACCAATGGAGCTGGGGGAGGCGGTGTGGCGCAGAGCAAACCTCGAGGTCAGAAGCTTCCCCCGCTGAGGAACCCTATGAACTCCTCCTTGGCCGTGTCCAGACTCCTCAAGCGCTTCGACGGAATCACATTGCATGGCACGTCCCGGAAAAGGGCGGCAAGAAAGTCGGCGAACCAGCCGGCGCGGACGTACAGGACCTCGGGCAGCACTTCGAGCCGCACGAGGATGTCCGCAAAGCGGAGAGGCGCTTTCTCTCGCATGTTGTTGAGCGACGGGAAAGGATCCAGCATGTCCTGACCCATAATCAGACCACTTTCCTGTTCGACGATAAACAGGCAGTGGGGGAGATAGGGACGCAGTGCCTGTGATTCCTGGATGGGTGTTGGCATGAGGAAGAAGTCCACCTCCAGCCGGTTCCCGACCCGCGGCAAGGCTGCGAGTTTGTTGAGCAACTCCGAATCCCACAGCGCCCTCAGAACGATCTCCGGCGGAGCGACCCTCATCTCACGGTCCTCCCAGAGAACGTCGCCGTTTTGATGGCTTCCGACGCGGACAAGGAAAGTTTCTTCGTCCTCCATTTCCAAGAACCCATCGTCATGCAGCAATCGAGGGGCAACGTCCAGTAGCTGTTCCAGAGCAACGAGAAGGAATCCCGCTTCGGAGGCTTCGAGATACCAGGGCAGACATCCCGGTTGGAAGCTTCGGAATTTCGGCCAGCTCTGCCTGCCTCGGAACTTCAGGTTCAGTGCATCCATGAGTTTCCTCTCCCGAGTGTCGACGCAATCGCGATTCCCAAAGGAAAGCTGAAGCTGAGGGATCGTGTACAGGACCCAAGCGATATCCTCCTCCTCACATTCCTCCATGGTAAACAGACCGTAGAGACCTTCGGCGCCCAGATAGAGGGCGATTGCGAGGTGCTCTCCGAGATTCCCCATGACGCTGACAAATCCTAACTCCCCGGTGTCCGGATGCTGCACGCCAAAGACCTGGTCTTCCATCATCCATTCCCAGGGCGCCATCTCCTTCACCTGAGCAGCGAGTTCGTAAAGACGAATCCACTGCTCCTGTGTGGGGGATTGCTGTTCTCGATTAGTTGGTCCGTTGGGCACTGCCGGGAAATCTCCTTTACCTTAAACGGTTACGGTGTGCTTCTTTTGCGTGGCCTTGCCGCACGGTTCACGGTTGGATCGTAACATCATATCCGAGTTCTCCGATGGCGTCTATTTGTATCTACTCACAGGGTGTAAGTCAGATTTGTGATAATCAGCCCTATCCAGCCCAGCCGGAACCATAGGCGCCTGTAATCTGGAAACCGACAGTGATTGTGTAACGCAGTTCGCGGTTCGTCGGTCCTGAGTGAGTTCATGCAACAACCCCCATCCTCGAACCCAAAGGGCTCGCCCCTTCCCCCGTTATCGAACCGAAACGGTTCG